>NZ_QKLI01000028.1:0-28530 GCF_003224255.1 Curtobacterium sp. MCBD17_030
GAGCCCGGTCCAATACCGAGCCCATGCCCTCGCGGCATAACCTGAATTCACAGTCCAACAAACAGGGACCAGTTCACAGCTGCCACCGGACCTCCCGTCCGACGTTCGTGCTGATACCGGTTTTGACAATCGTTCTCATGTGGCGCTAGCGTCGTTCCCATGCACACCCGACTCCTCGCCCTGCCGCTCGTCGCCGGCGCCGCCGCGCTCGCCCTGACCGGTTGCGCGACCTCTCCCGGATCGTCCGACGGCGACGGCAAGGTCCGCGTCGTCGCCTCGACCAACGTCTACGGGTCGATCGTCCAGAGCATCGGTGGCGACCACGTCGACGTCACGAGCATCCTGGAGGACCCGTCGCAGGACCCGCACTCGTTCGAGTCGAGCGCGAAGACGCAGCTCGCCGTGTCGAAGGCGGACCTGCTGATCGAGAACGGCGGCGGTTACGACGACTTCATGTCCACGCTGGCGAAGTCCTCGAACACCGACGCCCCCACGATCAACGTGGTGGAGCTCTCGGGTCTCGACACCGGCGGTTCGGACGAGTTCAACGAGCACGTCTTCTACAGCTACCCGACCATGGTGAAGCTCGTCGCCGACGTCTCCGAGCGCCTGACGAAGCTGGACAGCGCGGACGCCAGCACGTTCCAGGCGAACGCGAAGACCCTCACCGGCAAGCTGCAGGAGCTCGAGTCGCAGACCGCCTCGGTCGAGAAGACCGTCGACGGCGACAAGGTGGCGTACACCGAGCCCGTGCCGGGGTACCTCTTCGACGCGATGGGCCTCGACAACGTGACGCCGCCGGACTTCTCCGAGGCGATCGAGGAGGGCGACGACGTCCCGCCGGCCGCGCTCAACGACACGCTCAAGCTCTTCACGAGCGGTGAGGCGAAACTGCTCGCCGTCAACGAGCAGACCTCGAGCCCCGAGACCGAACAGGTCCAGAAGGCCGCGAAGCAGGCGGGCGTACCCGTCATCGGTGTCACGGAGACGCTCCCGAAGGGGGAGGATTACGTCTCGTGGCAGCAGGCGAACATCGACGCGGTGACGGCGGCACTCCAGAAGTGACGACCCTCCAGGACCGGGACCGGACCGCCACTGCCGCGCGCAGTGGCGGTTCCGCCGTGCTCGCGCTCCGTGACGCGGGGCTCGCCTACGGCAGTCGCCGGCTCTGGGACGGCCTCGACCTCGACGTCCAGCCCGGCGAGTTCGTCGCCGTGCTGGGGCCGAACGGCGCCGGCAAGACCTCGCTGCTCCGCACCGTCCTCGGCCAGCAGCGGCTGACGAGCGGGTCGATGTCGTTCCTCGGACGCCCGGTCCGGCGCGGTCACCGGAGGATCGGGTACATCCCGCAGCAGCGGCTGATGGACTCCGGGACCCCGCTGCGTGCCCGCGACATGATCGCGCAGGGTGTCACCGGGCACCGCTGGGGCATCCGACCCGAACGCCGTGCCGAACGCGAGCGCATCGACCGGATCGTGGCGGAGGTCGGCGCGACCGCGTTCGCCGACGCGCCCGTCGCCGAGCTCTCCGGCGGCGAGCAGCAGCGAACCCGGGTCGGACAGGCGATCGCCGCCGACCCGGCACTGCTGCTCTGTGACGAGCCACTCATCTCGCTCGACCTCCGGCACCAGCGCGGCGTCACCGAGCTCATCGACCGGCAGCGCCGACAGCAGGGTGCCGCGGTGCTCTTCGTCACCCACGACGTGAACCCGATCCTCGACGTCGTCGACCGGGTGCTCTACATCGCGGGCGGGCGCTTCCGGATCGGTGCCCCCGACGAGGTCCTGCGCGCGGACGTCCTCAGCGACCTCTACGGCACGCCCGTCGACGTCGTCCGCACGATGGGCCGCATCGTCATCGTCGGCGCGAGCGACGCCCACGACACCGCGGGCGACGGACACCACCACTGCGAGCCCTCGCCGCACGCCACCACCCCCGACGAAGGACGGATCTGATGGACGTCTGGTCGACCGTCTTCTCGTTCCAGGACTACGGCGAGCTGCTCGTCCTGGTGCGCAACTCGATCGTCGCGGGCGCCGTGCTCGGCGTCGTCGGCGGGCTCATCGGGCCGTTCGTCGTCGCCCGGAACATGCCGTTCGCGGTGCACGGCATCAGCGAGCTGTCCTTCGCCGGCGCGAGCGCCTCCCTGCTCCTCGGCGTCAACGTCGTCAGCGGCTCGGTCGTCGGGTCCCTGATCGCCGCACTGCTCATCGGGGTGCTCGGCAGCCGGGCCCGCGACCGGAACTCGATCATCGCCGTGCTCATGCCGTTCGGCCTGGGCCTCGGCATCCTCTGCCTGGCGCTCTACAAGGGCCGGGCCGCGAACAAGTTCGGCCTGCTCACCGGCCAGATCGTCTCCGTCGACAACCCGCAGCTCGGGATGCTCGTGGCCATCGCCGCGGTCGTGGTGCTCATCCTCGTGGTCATCTGGCGTCCGCTGATGTTCGCCTCGGTGGACCCTGACGTCGCCGCAGCCGCCGGCGTCCCGGTGCGCACCCTCGGTCTGGTCTTCATGCTCGCGCTCGGCCTGGCCACCGCGGTGTCGGTGCAGATCGTCGGGGCGCTCCTGGTGCTCTCGCTGCTGGTGACCCCGGCCGCCGCCGCACTGCGGGTGACGGTGAACCCGGTCCTCGTGCCGGTGCTCTCCGTCGTCTTCGCCGTGACCTCGGTGGTCGGCGGGATCCTCCTGGCCCTCGGCGGCGGACTGCCGATCAGTCCGTACGTCACCACCATCTCGTTCCTCATCTGGGTCGTCTGTCGGGTGCTCGGCGCTCGCAGGGACCGCCGTGGACGTGACCGCGTGACGGCGCGGGAGCAGCAGGTCGACCGTGGGACGGGCCTCCCGGCCGTACCGGAGCAAGGAGTCGCAGCATGAACGCCGTCCAGAAGCCACGACGCAACACCTGGCAGCGCGAAGCGGTGCGCGGAGCCCTCTCCGAGACCGAGGGGTTCGTCAGCGCGCAGTCACTGCACGCGCACCTGCGGGACGGCGGCTCCACCATCGGGCTGGCGACCGTGTACCGGGCACTGTCCGACCTGGCCACCGAGGGTGACGCCGACTCGCTGCAGCAGGACGGCGAGTCCCTGTACCGGGCCTGCACGACCGACAAGCACCACCACCACCTGATCTGCCGCGTCTGTGGGCGAACGGTCGAGATCCAGGCCGACCCGGTCGAGGAGTGGGCCCGCGCGACCGCCGCCGCGAACGGGTTCTCGAACGCCAGCCACGTCGTCGACGTGTTCGGCGAGTGTGCCGAGTGCACCGCGCGGGCCGCTGTCCGGGGTGGCGCGTAGTCTCCGCGACATGCACGTGATCCTGGTCCCCGGGTTCTGGCTCGATGCGAGCGCATGGGACGACGTCGTCCCGGTCCTCCGCGCGGCGGGCCACACCGTCGACGCCGTCACCCGACGCGGGTCGACGCTCGACGAACAGGTCGCCGACCTCGTCGCCCGGGTGGACGACGCCCCGGAGCCGGTCGTGCTGGTCGGGCACTCCGGTGCGGGGCCGATCGCGTACATGGCGGCCGACCAGCGGCCCGACGGGGTGCTGCACCTGGTCTACGTCGACACCTTCCCGGGCCCGGACGGTGGATGCGTCAACGACGAACTGCCGGTCGTCGACGGACAGGTGCCCCTGCCGTCGTGGGACGTCTGGGAAGCGGCGACCCTGCGGGACATGACCCCGGAGATCCGTGCCGACGTCGAACGACGGGCGTTCCCCGAACCCGCTCGCGTCGCGTCCGACCGGTTCCACTACGCCGACTCCGCACGGCACCGGATCCCGGCGACCGTCATCACGTGCGAGATCGCCCCGGACGAGCTGGCCGGCATGGTCGCGGACCACCAGGCCTGGGCGGCAGAGCTCGTCGCGACCGAGGAGCTCGAGATCGTCGGGCTGCACACGGGGCACTGGCCGATGTCCACCGCACCCCGGGAACTCGGTGCGCTGATCGTGCAGGCGCTGGCACCACGCCCGACCGACGGCGTCTGAGGCCGCGCTCGGGCCGGACCACGCGGGTCCGGACAGCCGTCGAGGGAGCCCGCGGGTAGCGTCCGGCGCGTGGATCTCGAGGCGTGGACGAGTTGGGCGGGCGCCGGCGACTACGACGTCGCCCGGTTCGTCCTGCAGCGCGGGGTCGCGGCGATCGCGTGCCTGGCGTTCCTGTCGGCGATCGCGCAGTTCCCGGCGCTGCTGGGGGAGCGGGGCCTCCTGCCCGTCCCGCGGTTCATGGAGCGCCGGTACGCGCAGACCCTGCCCGTCGTGTGGCGGTGGTGGCGGTACACCGATCGACGACTGCGGGTCCTGGCCGGAGGCGGGGCGCTGCTGTCGCTGACGATCGTCGTCGGCCTGCCGCAGCGGGGGCCGGCGTGGGTCCCGGTGCTCTGCTTCCTGGTGCTCTGGCTGGCGTACATGTCGATCTCCGACGTCGGCCAGACCTTCTACTCGTTCGGGTGGGAGTCACTGCTGCTCGAGTCCCTGTTCGTCGTGGCGTTCCTCGGCTCCGACCAGGTCGCGCCACCGATCGTGGTGCTCATCGCGATCCGGTGGCTCGTGTTCCGGCTGGAGTTCGGTGCCGGCATGATCAAGATGCGTGGGGACCGGTCGTGGCGTGACCTGACCGCGCTCTACTACCACCACGAGACGCAGCCGATGCCGAACCCGATGTCGCGCACGGCTCACCTGCTGCCCCGGCCCGTGCACCGGCTCGAGACGCTCGGCAGCCACGTGGTCCAGCTCGGGGTGCCGTTCCTGCTGTTCGCGCCGCAGCCCGTCGCCTCGGTCGCCGCGGCGCTCGTGCTGCTCACCCAGGCCTGGCTGGTGGTGTCGGGCAACTTCGCCTGGCTCAACTGGATCACCCTGGTGCTGGCCTTCGCGGCGGTCGACGACCGGTCGATCACGACGGTGCTGCCGTTCCTCAGCGGGATCGCGGACACCGGCCTGACAGCGACGCCGGCCTGGTTCGTCGGACTGACGGTCGCGGTCGGCCTGCTGCTGCTCGTGCTGTCCTGGCCGTCGGCGAAGAACCTGGTGTCGCGCCGGCAGCTCATGAACGCGTCGTTCAACCGCTGGCACCTCGCCAACGCCTACGGGGCCTTCGGCAGCGTCACGCAGGAGCGCGACGAAGTGATCGTCGAGGGCACCATGGCGGAGGTCCCCGACGAAGCGGACTGGCTGCCCTACGAGTTCAAGGGCAAGCCGGGGGACCCGCGTCGTCGCCCGGGGCAGTTCGCGCCGTACCACCTGCGCCTCGACTGGCTGATGTGGTTCCTGGCACTCGGTGCGGACGACGGCTGGTTCCGGGTGTTCGTGCTGCGGCTGCTCGAGGCGGACCGGCCGACGCTCCGGTTGCTCCGGCACGACCCGTTCGACGGGCAGCGGCCGCGGTGGGTCCGGGCGCGGGTGTTCCGGTACCGGTTCGCCACCCGGGCGGAGCGGCGGGAGACCGGGCTGTACTGGATCCGGCAGGAACAGGGGTACCTCCTGCCGCCGTCCGGCCTCCGGCGGTGAGGGCGGACCGGAGGCCCGGCTTGCGACGCGCTCGATTTGCGGCGCGCTCGGCTTGCGACGCGCCTGGCTTGCGACGCGCCTGGCCGTCGCGTAACGTAGGTGGCTGGTTCTCTGCGTTCATCGTGGAGTGCCCGTTGTTCTGCCCTCCGACCGTCGCGAACGCCGCGGTCGCGCGGTACCGGATCGAGCCTCCAGGCCCGACTGCCGGTCTGGGCGGTGCGCACAACCCCCTCGCTCGTCGCCGTCGTGGACTTCCACACAGGCGGCGCAGCGCGTGCGCGCCAGGCAAGTGACCTTGGGTGCAGCCGATCGGCTGCACGGTATTCATCAGGAGGAAACCATGGCTGCAGTGTGCCAGGTGACCGGCGCCGTTCCCGGCTTCGGACACAACATCTCGCACTCGCACCGTCGGACGAAGCGTCGCTTCGACCCGAACGTGCAGAAGAAGACCTATTACGTGCCGTCGCTGCGTCGTAACGTGACGCTCAACGTCAGCGCCAAGGGCATCAAGGTGATCGATGCTCGTGGCATCGAGTCCGTCGTGGCGGGCATCCTCGCCCGTGGGGAGAAGATCTGATGGCGAAGCGCGGTCAGGACATCCGTCCGATCATCAAGCTCCGTTCCACTGCGGGTACCGGGTTCACGTACGTGACCAAGAAGAACCGCCGGAACAACCCCGACCGTCTCGTGCTGAAGAAGTACGACCCGGTGGTCCGCAAGCACGTCGACTTCCGTGAGGAGCGCTAGGCCATGGCGAAGAAGAGCAAGATCGCGAAGAACAACCAGCGCGCCGTCATCATCGAGCGCTACGCCGAGCGTCGCCTCGAGCTGAAGAAGGCCCTCGTGGACCCGAACGGCACCGACGAGTCCCGCGAGGCCGCCCGCGTCGGCCTGCAGAAGCTGCCCCGCGACGCGTCGCCGGTCCGCTACCGCAACCGCGACGCCATCGACGGCCGTCCCCGCGGCCACCTCGGTGAGTTCGGCATCAGCCGTGTCCGCTTCCGCGACATGGCCCACCGTGGCGAGCTCCCCGGCATCACGAAGAGCTCCTGGTAAGCACCAGTTCTCCCGACGCCCCCGCGACCTCTCGAGGTCGCGGGGGCGTCGTCGTCGTCCGCGGGACGTCATCCGCCGACCTGGGCAGCACCACGGTCGTCACATCGGTCACTCCAGCCCCTCCTGTTACCCGAGAGGCCCGGAAAACCGAGCGGGTCGACCGGAAACCCCCGAACCGGCTGGTAGGTTCATCAGCGGTTCCCCGGGCCCTCGGCCCGACCGGGCCCACCGCTCGGGGCAACCGTCCCGCAGCATCCGGACGTTCCGCGTCCGACCCATACGCAAGAAGTCCGAGGAGGACATCCAATGGCTGACAAGTCACTGAACCGCACCGAGCTCGTCGCTGCCGTCGCCGCCGAGTCCGGCCAGAGCCAGGCCACCGTCAACGGCGTCGTCGACGCGCTCTTCGCCGTCGTCGGCAAGTCCGTCGCGGACGACACCAAGGTCACGATCCCGGGCTGGATCGCCTTCGAGAAGACCCACCGTGCCGCCCGCACCGGCCGCAACCCGCAGACGGGTGAGGCCATCGAGATCGCCGCGAGCGACTCGGTCAAGGTCAGCGCTGGCAGCAAGCTCAAGGCGTCGGTCAAGTAAGACCACTCAGCTCCACGGAAGGGACGGCGCTCGCGCCGTCCCTTCCGTCGTTCCCGGGAGGCCCGTCCAGCGTCCACAGGTCGGCCCGCGTCGTTGCGGTGGCGCGCTGGGCAGCGCCTAGGCTTGACGGGTGAACCGCATCGCGCGCATCGCCGGCCCCGGCGTCTTGCTGCTCGCGGCGTTCGTGTCCCTGCTCGTGGCGCTCGTCGTCGGCGGTGGTGCCGACGCCGCGCTCATCGCCGACCCCGGTGCGGTCGTCCGCTTCGGGCTCCCGATCGCGCGGATGCTCGTCGACCTGTCCGCCGCAGCCGCCATCGGCGGGCTCGCCCTCGCGACGATCGGACTCTCCCGCACGGCACCGGAGTGGGACCGCGCGATCGACGTCGCGGCCGCGGCAGCCGGTGTCTGGACGGTGACCTCGGCGGTCACGACCTTCTTCACCTACCTCAGCGTCGCCGGCGGCACGGTCAGTCTCGATGCGAAGTTCGGCCAGTCGATGGGCGTGTTCCTCACCGGGACCGACCTCGGTCTCGCCTGGCTCACCACCGTGCTCGTCGCGGCAGCGGTCACCGTGCTCTGCTTCGCCGTGCGCTCCCGGGGCATGGTCGCGCTGACGGCCGGCGTCGCCCTGATCGGCCTCGTCCCGCTGACGCAGCAGGGCCACGCGGCCGGTACCGCCAGTCACGACGCCGCGGTCACCGCACTCGGACTGCACCTGGTCGGTGCCGCGCTCTGGGTCGGCGGGCTCGTCATGCTCGTCCTCATCCGTGACGTCGTCCCCGGTGACCGTCTCGCAGCCGTCGTCGGCCGGTACTCCAGCGTCGCGCTGGGTTGCTTCGTCCTCGTGAGCGTCTCCGGCGTGGTGTCCGCCCAGATCCGGATCGGGGCCTGGGCTGAGCTCGGCAGCCCGTACGGCGTGCTCGTGCTCGTCAAGGTGGCCGCGATCGTCGCGATGGGCGTCATCGGAGCGATGCACCGCCGCCGGGTGATCGCCGCCCTGACCGCCGCACCCGCGCGCGTCCGGCCCTTCTGGACGCTCGTCGTGGTCGAGCTCGCCGTGATGGGCGTCGCGTCGGGCTTCGCCGCTGCGCTCGGCCGCACCGCCACCCCCGCAGGGCAGCTGGCGCTGAGCAAGACCAGCGACCCGAGTCCGGCCGAGGTCCTGACCGACGACCCGCTCCCCGCGGCGCCGGGGCCCTGGGGCTGGCTGACGAACTGGAACGTCGACCTGTTCTGGCTGATGGCCGCCGTGCTGCTCGTCGCCGCCTACGTCGCCGGGGTCGTCCGGCTGCGTCGACAGGGGCGTTCCTGGCCCCTCCGCCGCTCGGTGTCCGCCGGCATCGCGGTGGTGGCGCTCGTCGTCGCGACCTCGGGCTCGCTGCACACCTACGACCGCTTCCTGGTGTCGGCGAACGTCGGAGCGCACGTGCTGCTCGGGCTGGTCGTCCCCGCCCTCGTCTGGGCCGCAGCGCCCGTGCAGCTCATCCGGGCTGCCGTCCACCCGCGAACGGACGACAGCGCCGGTGTGTCCGAGTGGACCACGGTCTTCGTCGACAACGCCGTCGTGCGGTACCTGGTCCAGCCGTTCCCGGCGTTCCTGCTGCTCGCCGGCATCTGGTGGGGGCTGTACGCGACCGACGTGCTGCGCTGGTCCGTCAGCGACGCCATGGGCCGTACCGTGGTGGACCTGGTCTTCCTGCTCGTGGGGCTCCTGGCGCTGCCGACCCTCCTCACGCCGATCGCCCTCGGCGCCCGGCGGCCGTCGGCAGCGGCGTTCCTCGTGCGAGCCGTCGGAGCGGTCGTCGTCGCAGCGGCCACCGTCTCGCTCGGCATCGCGATGCAGGGGCCGCTCGGGCTGCTGCAGGCGTCCTGGTTCGGGGCGATGGGGCGCACTTGGGGTCCGGAGCCGCTCGTCGACCAGGGCCGGGCCGGCACGGTGCTGATCATTGCGGGTGTGCTCGTCGTCGTCGCGGTGGTCGTCGTCGGCGCGGTGCGCCTGCGTCCGGGGGCCGGCGCCGGCGGGGTCGAGGACCAGCCCATCGCGCCGGCGGCCGCGTCCCCGGCGGACGTGCCCACGGGCCTCCCGGACACCGACACCGCGAGACCGGTCGGCGACAGCGGCGTCGCGAGCGGATCGAGGGCGCGATGAGCGTCGAGCTCTCCACCGAACAGCGGGCGGTCTTCGAGTACATCGAGTCGACGCGCGATCATGTCTTCATCACCGGACGAGCCGGCACCGGCAAGTCCACGCTGCTCAACCACCTGTCCTGGAACACCGAGAAGCAGGTCGTCATCTGCGCCCCGACGGGTGTCGCGGCGCTGAACGTCGGCGGTCAGACGATCCACTCGCTGTTCCGCCTGCCGATCGGCCTCATCGCGGACGCCGAACTGCGGCAGGGCCCGGACACCCGGAAGCTCCTCAACACCATCGACACCCTGGTCATCGACGAGGTCTCCATGGTCAACGCCGATCTGCTCGACGCCATGGACCGCTCGTTGCGGAAGGCCCGCGGTCGGCAGTTCGAGCCGTTCGGCGGTGTCCAGGTGGTCATGTTCGGCGACCCGTACCAGCTGCCCCCGGTGCCGGGTGACGGTGATGAGCGCGCCTACTTCACCGACCACTACCGGTCCATGTGGTTCTTCGACGCCAAGGTGTGGCTCGAGGCCCAGCTGCACATCATCGAACTCGCGACCGTGCACCGGCAGCGGGACGACGCCTTCGCGGCGATGCTCACCGCCGTCCGCCACGGCCGGGTCACCGCCGACGTCGCGCAGCGGCTCAACGAAGCGGGCGCCCGTCCTGCCCCCGACGACGCGATCACCCTCGCCACCCGGAACGACACCGTCGCCCGGATCAACAAGGCCGCGCTCGAACGGCTGCCCGGCAAGCTGAAGACCGCCAATGCCGACGTCAACGGCGACTTCGGCGGTCGGAACTTCCCGGCGGACGAAGCCCTCGAGCTGAAGCCCGGCGCCCACGTGATGTTCCTCCGCAACGACCCGGACCAGCGCTGGGTGAACGGCACCCTCGGCATCGTGCGGAGCATCCGCGACACGGTGTGGGTCAGCGTCGACGGTGAGGACTTCGAGGTCCAGCCGTCGGTGTGGGAGAAGTTCAAGTACTCGTACGACCCGGACAAGAAGGAACTCAAGAAGGACACGGTGGGGGAGTTCCAGCAGTTCCCCCTGCGCCTGGCCTGGGCCGTGACGATCCACAAGTCGCAGGGCAGCACCTACGACCGTGCGGTGGTGGACCTCGGCAACCGGGTGTTCAGCGCTGGGCAGACGTACGTGGCGTTGTCGCGTCTGACGTCCCTGGACGGGCTGTACCTGACGCGGCCGCTCCGACCGGCGGACATCATCGTGGACCTCGACGTGCGGCGGTTCATGTCCGAGTCGCCGCGCGTCGTCGCGACGCAGCTCGAGCCGCCGAAGCCCGCCGCCGAGCCCTCGGACGCACCCGAGGCCTGACGCCGACGCGAGGCCGGCCCGCTCCGTCCGTGGTGCGCCCCCGCGCTCCCTGCGGCCTCGACGGGCCGGTGCCGAGGTCGCACCACGTGCCGCTCGCGTCCGTCGAGGTCGCACGATGTGCCTGCTGGGCGGGCGGCCGGCGGCCGTTCGTGCGACGTCGACGGCTGCCCGGCGGCGGTTCGTGCGACGTCGGTAGGTGGGCGGGTGAGCTGCCGCTCGCGTCGCCTGGTCGCTCGACGTGCCGCTCGCGTCCGTCGAGGTCGCACGATGTGCCTGCTGGGCGGGCGGCCGGCGGCAGGTCGTGCGACCTCGGGGAGGGGCCGGCGGCGCGTCGCGCGACCTGGCCGCGCCGCACGCACCCCACGAACGACGACGCCCGCCTGCCGGAGCGGCAGGCGGGCGTCGAAGGGGAGCAGGTCAGGCGCGGGCGCCCGAGGCCCGCAGCGCGCGGATGTTCTCCTTGTCGGCACCCAGCGCGGTGAGCAGCAGGACGACGCCGACGATGGCGTGGAAGACGTTGTCGGTCGTGTTCAGCGCGAGGACGTTCGCCGAGGTGTCGGAGAACACGAACCCGTAGACGGCGAGCACGAGCAGCACGACACCGATGACCCGGTTCACCGTGCGGGACCCGATCGTGTTGCCGAGGCCCACGATGAAGAACGCGGCGGCCAGGATCGTCCACAGCCCGCAGAGCGCCGGGTTGAGCCCGAACGAGTTCCAGAGGAACCCACCGGAGCGGCTGAAGAACGCTCCGCCACCGTCCTGGGCGAAGAAGAAGCCCAGGATGCCCCAGATCGCGAAGAGCGTGCCAGCGGTCATCGCCAACGCGCGGTTCGGCGAGGCGATGATGCTCGGTTCCTTGACGGCCACTTCGGTCTCCTCTTCCTGCGCGACGATCGCGCTGTACGACTGCCCGCCGTCGCGCTGGTCACGCACACTGTCAGCGGCACGCGCTCCGGTGCCGGACCGACCTGTGTCACGCTGTCCGGAGACCTGCTGCAGGACGGCCGTGGCCTTGCTGCGAAGGCCGGCGTTCCCAGCTTCGGACGGGTGCCTCAACGGTATCGTGTCGGACCCCGAGCGACCGAATCGCTTCCCGCTCAGCAGACGGACGACGAGGCCGACCACCATGACCCCCAGGAGGACGATGCCCGTGATGCGGACGCCTGAGCGCACCGCCCCCGAGTCCGTCGACGAGGGGCGTGGACCGAGCGTCTCCCGGAGGTTCCGGTGGGCTCTGCTCGCGGCTCTGGGGTTCGTGATCGTGCCTTCCGTCTACGCGGTCGCCGTGTTGACGCCGCTGGGGCAGCGGGTGGAGGACGCCGCGCTCGGCGGTGTCCGCGAGTCCGACCTGTTCGGGTCGGACACCGCACTCAACGTCATCTCGGTGCCGGTGATCCTGCTGTTGGTCGTCGTGATCGCCGCCGTCGCGTTCGCACGCAGGCGGCTCGCCGTGGGGCTCGGAGCGGGCTTCGTGGTGCTCGCGTCCGCGGCCACCTCGACGTTGCTCAAGCGTATCGCCGAGCGCCCGGAGATCGCTCAGTCGACGACGCCGAACTCGTTCCCGTCGGGTCACGCGACGATCGCCCTCGCGGCGCTGTTCGCCGTGCTGATGGTCACGCCGCGGCGGTTCCGGCCGCTGGTGCTGCTCGTCGGCGCCGTCTACGCGGTGTTCGTCGCGAACCAGACCGTCGTCTACGGGTGGCACCGGGTGAGCGACATCATCGGCGCCTGTGCAGTCGCGCTGTTCTGGCTCGGGCTCGTCCGGGCCGTCGGGCCGCAGGTGGACCGCGGCGCGCGGGGCGACCGCGACGGACGCCGGGGACCGCGACGCGCGGTGACGGTCGTGCTGCTCGTCGCCGTGGCCGCCGCGTTGGCGGTCGGTGTCGTCGCGCTGCTGGTCGGGACCCTGGGTGACGGAGAGCACGGCGCGATGCTGTTGGCGGGTCGGCTGGCCTCGTCCGCCAGCGTCCTGGCGGTGATCACGGCGGTGTGGTTGGCCGACGGCATGCACCACGTGCCGCCGACGACCAGCGCGGACGCGCCTCCCGTCCGCATCTGACCGGGGGCGGTGGCAGTGGCGGGAATGCTCCCGCCTGCGCTACGTTGTACTCGTCAGTTCGATGCAAACGCATAGAACAGCGACGAGTCAGCGACAGACGAGGCGGCACATCATGCAGTTCGGGATCTTCACGGTCAGCGACGTCACCACCGACCCCACCACCGGGACCACGCCCGACGACACCCAGCGCGTCCGGGACATCCTGACGATCGCGCAGCACGCGGACCAGGCCGGCCTCGACGTCTTCGCGACCGGCGAGCACCACAACCCGCCGTTCGTCGCCTCGAGCCCCACGACCATGCTCGGCTACCTGGCCGGCGTCACGAAGGACATCACCCTCTCGACGTCGACGACCCTCGTCACCACGAACGACCCGGTGCGCATCGCCGAGGAGTACGCGATGCTCCAGGTCATCTCGGGCGGACGCATGGACCTGATGATGGGCCGCGGCAACACCGGCCCGGTCTACCCGTGGTTCGGCAAGGACATCCGGCAGGGCCTGAACCTGGCGGTCGAGAACTACGCACTGATCCGCCAGCTCTGGGAGAACGAGGTCGTCAACTGGCAGGGGCAGTTCCGCACGCCGCTGCAGGGCTTCACCTCGACCCCGCGCCCGCTCGACGGCGTCGCCCCCTTCGTCTGGCACGGGTCGATCCGCACGCCCGAGATCGCGGAACAGGCCGCCTACTACGGCGACGGGTTCTTCCACAACAACATCTTCTGGCCGATCCAGCACACCGAGCAGATGGTCGGGCTGTACCGACAGCGCTACGAACACCACGGACACGGGCGTGCTGACCAGGCGATCGTCGGCCTCGGTGGACAGTTCTTCGCGCGGAAGAACTCGCAGGACGCAGTCGACGAGTTCCGTCCGTACTTCGACAACGCCCCGGTCTACGGACACGGCCCGTCGATGGAGGACTTCACCACCCAGACCCCGCTCACCGTCGGGTCGCCGCAGCAGGTCATCGACCGGTACGCCACGATGAAGGACCACGTCGGGCACTACCAGCGCCAGCTGTTCCTCATCGACCACGCCGGCCTGCCGCTCAAGACGGTGCTCGAGCAGATCGACATCCTGGCCGAGGACATCGTCCCGGAGCTCCGCCGCATCAACGAGTCCGATCGGCCCGAGCACGTGCCGTCGAACCCGCCGACGCACCTGGAGCGCGTCGCCGCTGCACGGGCGTCCGGCACGGCCGGTGCCGACCACGTGGCTGCTGTCGACGAGTGGACCGGCGCGTCCGTCTGACCGGTCCGGTGACCACCTGGCGGACGGGAGGCTCGCTACCGGTCACGACCGTCCCGGTGCCCTCGTTGCCTCCGCGAAAGCGACAGATCGCCGCGAAGCATTCGCGGCGATCTGTCGCTTTCGCGTCCCGCAGCCGTGCGGGTCAGCGCCGGACGTCCCGGAAGCCGCGCGGGTCAGCGCCGGACGTCCCGAGGGCCGGCGGGACGTGCGGGGTGCGCGGGGCGTGCGGGCACGAGCTTGAGGCCGACGACGCAGCCGACGATGCCCGCGATGAACAGCAGGCGGAGCAAGGTGACCGGCTCCGCACCGGTCGCCATGCCCCAGAGCACCGTGAGCGCCGCTCCGGTGCCGGTCCAGACGGCGTACGCGGTGCTGATCGGGATGCGCTTGACCACGTACCCGAACGCACCCAGGCTCAGCACGATGGTGACGGCGAAGACGAGCGTCGGCCCCGGGCGGGTGAAGCCGTCGCTGGCCCCGAGTGCGGTGGCCCAGACGGTCTCGAACGCGGCGCTGACGAACAGCACGACCCAGGGCATCAGCTGACCACCTTGAGTCCGACGACGCACGCGACCAGACCGAGGACCAGGCCGATGCGGGCGAGCGACGCGGCCTCCTGCTTGCGCAGGACCGCGACGACGACCGTCAGCGAAGCGCCGATCCCCACCCACACCGCGTAGGCGGTGCCGACCGGGATCTCCTTCATGGCGAACGCGAGCCCGACCATGCTCAGGCCCATGCCGGCGACGAAGACGATCGTCGGCACTACCCGTTTGAACCCGTTCGACGCCCCGAGCGCGGTGGCCCAGACGGCCTCGAGCACGCCCGACAGCACCAGGACGACCCATGCCATGGAGTTCCTCCGATCCGAAGTCGTACGACTGTGCGACTTGCTGACGCCCAGTTCTAGCACGAAGTCGTACGAGCGTGCGAGCATGAGTGCATGTCGCGCAGCATCGACCTCGAGGAACGCCGTCGCGCCGTGTCCGCGGCCGCTTGTCGGGTCCTCGCCCGGGACGGCCTCGGCGCCCTGTCCGTCCGGAACGTCGCCGCCGAGGCCGGACTGCCCCCGAGCACCGTCCGCTACGCGTTCCCGACCCAGGCGAGCGTCCGGGAGCACGCGATCGTCTCGGTGTTCGACCGGACCAGGGAGCGCATCGAGGCGATCCCCACGGACCTGCCGCCCCGCGAGTGGGTGCGGGCCGTCCTCGTCGAGCTGTTGCCCCTCGACGTCGAGCGCGTGATCGAGCTCGACGTGTACCTGGCCCTCGGGAACGCGGCGCTGACGGACGCCGAGCTCCGGCCGACGCTCGACCGCGTCGTCGTCGAGATGCGCGAGTGGTGCGAACGCGTCCTCGGCGTACTCGGGGTGCCCGAAGCCGACCGCGAGTACGAGGCCTGCCGACTGCACGCGCTGCTCGACGGCCTCGCGATGCACGTCGCCCGGCTCGCGCCGGACGAATCCGGTGACTGGGCGATCGACGTCCTCGACCGACACGTCGACGGAGTCGCCCGGGTCTGACCGGGGGAAGCCGGACCGGGGGAGGCCTGACCGGCGGAGGCCCGGCCCCGCCCTGCCGGACCGGCCCCGGCCTGCCGGACAGGCCCCGGCCTGCCGGACCGGCGCCGACCCGCCGGGGGCAGGACGAGCCTCCAGGTCGGCGACGCCGACGCCCCGTATCCTGTCCGGGTGACGAGCACCTCCGCGCGCCCCGTCACGACGCGCCCGCGCAGCCTCACCGGCCCCGGTCTGGTCCTCGCCGCCGTCGTGGCGCTCCTCGCCGTCCGCGTGCTCTCGCCGGCCGTCGGGACCGCGGGCCTGCCGGACGTCGTGCAGGACTTCCTGACGCTCGCCATCAGCGTCGTCGTCGAGTCGCTGCCGTTCGTGGTCCTGGGCATCGTGCTGTCGATCGTCGTCGAGGTCTGGGTCCCGCACGGGGTCCTCGAACGGATCCTGCCGACGCGGCCGATGCCCCGGCGTGCGGTCATCTCGCTGATCGGCATGCTGTTCCCGGTCTGCGAGTGCGGCAACGTCCCGCTGGCCCGCGGGCTCATGCTCCGCGGGTTCACCCCGGCCGAGGCGGTCACGTTCCTCGTCGCCGCACCGATCCTCAACCCGCTCGTCATCATCAGCACCGCCCAGGCGTTCGGCTGGTCGGGGTGGATCCTGCCCGCGCGGATCGTCGGCGGGTTCGTCGTCGCGAACCTGGTCGGGTGGATCGTCGCCGCGCACCGCCGCCCGGCGGACCTGCTCCTGCCCGCCTTCGAGGCCCGCTGCCGCGCGGCCGTCGGCGCCCCGCCGGTCCGCGACCGGTGGCGTGAGAGCGCGTCGCACTTCGGGGGCGAGACCGCGACGATGATGCCGGCCCTGTTCGTCGGCGCCGGGCTGGCCGCGGCGATCCAGGTCGCGGTGCCGCGGAGCGCCCTGGTCGCGGTCGGGTCGAACCCGGTGCTGTCGGTGCTCGCGATGATGCTCCTGGCGATGACGGTGTCGCTGTGCTCGAACGTCGACGCCTTCTTCGCGCTGTCCTTCGCGTCGACGTTCCTGCCCGGGTCGATCACCGCCTTCCTGATCATCGGGCCGATCATCGACGTGAAGATGATCGCCCTGCTCCGCACGACGTTCCGCGCGCGCTTCCTGGTGCTGCTCGCCGTCGTCTGCGTCCTGTTCGCCGCGACCGTCGGGTTGGTGATGAATGTCCTCGTCTGACCGCAGCCCGGCCGGGCACGAGCACGGTGCCGCCGCCAGTCACGCGGACCGCACCGCGACGCGGCGGGCACTGCTCGGCCTCGGGTCCGTCCTGGCCGTCGCCCTCGGCACGCTCTGGCTGGGGCTCGCCGACCACCTCGACCTCTACATCAACCCCCGGTACGCCGTATTCACGCTGGTGCTCGCGGCCGTCGCGGTGCCCGCATCGGTCGCCGGCCTCGTCGTGGTCGCCCGCCACGGCGGCCACGCCCACGACGGGGACCCGGAACCCCGGCCGGGAGGCGGTGGTCGCCTCCTGCACGTCGTCCTCGGCTCGGTCGCGGCGCTCGTCACGATCGGCACCGTCGTCGCGATGCTCGTCCTGCCTCCGACGACCCTCTCCGCGCGGACCGCGCAGCAGCGGAGCGTGGGGTCGGCCTCGCTGTCCGACGCGACGGGTGCCGGGGCGCCGGTGTCGCTCCTCGGCAGCGAGTCGGTCGACACCTCGGGCTACGGCGTGAAGGACTGGGCAGCGCTCATCCGGCAGAGCACCGACACGACGGCGCTCGTCGGCCGCGAACTCACCCTCACCGGCTTCGTCGTGCCCGGCTCGGACGGCACGTTCACGCTGACCCGGTTCGTCGTCAGCTGCTGCGCGGTCGACGCCCAGCCCGTCGGTATCGGCGTCACGACCGACGGCGCACCACCGCCGGAGAACCAGTGGGTCCGGGTCGAGGGCGCCCTCGCCGCGAACCCGGACACGTCCTCGGACGCCCGGCTCGTCATCCGCGCCGCGACGGTCACCCGTGTCGGCCAGCCCTCGGACCCGTATGAGTACTGACGCCGAGCCGGGTGCCGTCCGCCCGCGACGTCCGGTCACCCACCGCTTCCGCCGTCGGTTCCTGGCCGTGGTGGTCGTCCTGGCCGTCGTCGCCGCGCTCGCCGCCGTGGTCGGTTCGCAGCAGGGCCCCCGGCTGCGGTCGGTGTCGTACGACGCCGGCGACCTGGTCACCCGGCCCGCCCAGCGCGTGATCCTCACCGCGAACCAGGCCGTGCAGCGGGTCCCGGCGTCGGCGGTCCGCGTCAGTCCCGCGGCACCGTTCTCGGTCACCTCGAGCGGCAACACGGTCGCCGTGGAGTTCGCCGGCCCGCTCGGGTACGACCGCGACTACACGCTGACGGTCCGCGGCGTCCGCGCCCCGGGGCAGGCGGCCGCCTCGGAGCTCCGCACCACGATCCGCACCGGCAGCACCGACGTCCTCGCCGTGCTGCCCGGCGGGAACGGCGACCCGGACCGGATCATCCGCCGGGACCTCGGCGCCGCCGGCACCCGCACCGTGTACCGCGCGTCGGGGATCGCGGAGTACGCGGTCCTCGCCCGGTCCCTGGTCGTGCTCCGGAACGACACGTCGGGCCACTCGGCGATCGACATCGTGCCGCTCGCCGGTGGCGTCCAGGACCCCGCGGTCCCCGTCGAACGGCTGTCGATGCCGAGCCCGGTCGGGACGGCGAAGGCCCTGCACGCAGCCGACGACGGCGCCTCGTTCGGGTTCGTCTACGCGGACACGTCCTCCGGTCGGTCCGAGGACGTCGGCCTGTACGACGTCGACCTGACGGGCACGCACCAACCGGAGCCGGTCGGGCCGGACGGCCGACCGGCGGTCGGGGCGACACCGCTCTCGGTCGCCCAGTGGGCCTACGTGCCGCGCACCGAGAGCGCCCTCGTCCGGACGGGCGCCGACGACCTGGTGCTCGTCGACATGGGCGGCCGCAACGAAGCCGTCCGACTGGGCTCCGCGACGTACCTGCACGGCTTCGTCGGCTCCGGCACGACCGCCGTCGTCGAGACCGGCACCGGGATCGTGCAGCTCGACCTCACGGACGGCGACCGGACCCCGCTGCCCACCCCGACGGCGAGCACCGATCAGCCCTACCTCGGACGCATCGCGCCGCTCGCCGAGGGGCGGTACCTGCGGCTCGTCGGCTCGACCCGCGACGACGGCACCCTGGCGGCCCGCATCGTGCGGGTGGACGGGGCACGGGCCTCCCGGCTGGCGGTGACCATCCCCGACGACGCGAGCGTCACCGCGGTCTGTCCGTCACCGAACGGCCAGTTCGCCGCGGTGGCGATACGTTCCGCCGACGGCGCGCTGGTCAGCGTCGTGGACACCACGTCGGGTGCACTCCAGGCTTCCCTGGCCGGCACCGCGATCGACTGGTGCACCGCGCTGCCGACGGGCGACGAGGTCGGCTGAACGCCGGACCCGGGCCGACCGGGGACCCGAACGCGTGGTCTCTCACTTCCGCAGCGTCTGCCGCGGGTACTCGCCGAATCGCCGCAGGTACTCGCCCGAGAACCGTCCCATGTGCGTGAAGCCCCAGCGTGAGGCGATGTCCGCCACCGACGCAGTTCCCGGCTCGGCGGCCACCAGGTCGTCGTGGACCTGGCGCAGCCGGACCTCGCGGAGGTAGTTCATCGGCGTGCGGTCGAGCGTCCGCTGGAACGACTCCTGCAGGGCACGGACACTGAGGTCGGCGGCACGGGCGATGTCCGACACGCTCAGCGGTTCCCCGGCGTGCTCGTGCAGGAACTCCACCGCAGCCCGGAGCCGGGCGTTGCGGCGCTCGCCGTAGCCGTCCGGTTGGGCTTCGCCGTGGAACTGGTACAGGCCGAACAGGGACCGGACGACCTCGCGCTGCGCCTCGTGCCATGCCAGCGACGAGGAGCCCTCGGTGCGGAGTGCCCGGACGGCGCCGGCGACCGAGCGGCGCCAAGCCTCGACGGCGGCACCGGTGGGTGGGGTGGAGCGGTCGAAGTCGAGCGTGCCGTCGACCAGGTACCGCTCGGCGGCCACGTCGAGCACCAGGTCGCGGTCGAGGTGGACCAGTCGCTGGTCCCAGTCCTCGTACTCCATCTCGAACCGGCGTTCGATCGGGAACAACGCGGGGACGCCGGGCTCCATCCTGACCTCGTCGCGGCCGACGTCCACGCGCGCCCGGCCGGCGTCGATCCACTGGACGACGACCTCGCCCTCGACGGCGACGTCGCCGCGCAGGTACCCGTGCATCTGGGACCGGCGGATGCTCATCCGGTCGTCACCGACGCCGACGTACTTGTACCAGTAGTCGCGGTCGACGGGAGATGAGTACCAGGACCGGCCGGCGTACATGCCGGCGAGGTCCTGGATGGCGCCACCGGTGTCGTTGCCCGACACGGCGACGATGGCACCGGTGGGCGCCGAGGTCTCCGGATTGGTCATGTCCCCACCATCCTCCGGTCGGCGGTCGGGCGCGAGCCGTCCGGCGTGGTGTGGTCGCGGGACGGCGCTCCGCGGACCATGGCACGCGGATGTCGAGGTCGCGGTCAGGTTCGCGGCCGGATCGGCGGACGGCGAGGTGGAGCCGGGTGGACGACGGAACGGGAGGCCCGTCACCAGCTGGTGACGGGCCTCCCGTTCCGGTGCGGACCGGCCGTCGACGTGCGGGACGACGACGGCGCGGGTCGTTACGCGAGCGTCGCGGCGTCGATGACGAAGCGGTAGCGGACGTCCGAGGAGAGGACGCGCTCGTAGGCCTCGTTGACCTGGTCGGCGCTGATGAGCTCGGTCTCCGGCAGGATGCCGTGCTCGGCGCAGAAGTCGAGCATCTCCTGGGTCTCGCGGATGCCACCGATGGACGAGCCCGCCCAGCTGCGGCGGCCCGGCAGGAGCGCGAATGCGGGGACCTGGAGCGGCTCGGACGGGGCGCCCACGTTCACCATCGTGCCGTCGACCTTGAGCAGGCTGAGGTGCGCGCCCATGTCGATCGTCGCCGAGACGGTGTTGATGATGAGGTCGAACGACCCCTTGAGCTTCTCGAACGTCTCCGGGTCCTTCGTCGCGTAGTGGGCCTTCGCACCGAACTTCAGCGAGTCCGCCTGCTTCGAGGTGGTCTGCGACAGGACGGTGACCTCGGCGCCGAGCGCCGCGGCGATCTTGACGCCCATGTGACCGAGGCCGCCGAGGCCGACGATCGCGACCTGCATGCCGGGGCCGGCGTTCCAGTGGTGCAGCGGCGAGTACAGCGTGATGCCGGCGCAGAGCAGCGGGGCGACCTTCTCGATGTCGAGCGACTCCGGGACGCGGAGGACGAAGTCCTGGTCGACGACGACGGCCTGGGAGTAGCCGCCCTGGGTGATCGTGCCGTCGGCGCGGTCGACGGATGCGTAGGTCCCGGTGTTGCCCTTCAAGCAGTACTGCTCCTGGCCGACGAGGCACTGCTCGCACTCGCCGCAGGAGTTGACCATGCAGCCGACGCCGACCAGGTCGCCGACGGCGTACTTCGTGACGTCCGAACCGACCTCGGTGACGTGACCGACGATCTCGTGGCCGACGACCTGCGGGTACTGGATGGGGCCCCACTCGCCGCGGACGGTGTGGATGTCGGAGTGGCAGATGCCGGCGTAGGCGATGTCGATCATGACGTCGCCGGGCAGGAGGTCGCGGCGCTCGATGGTGGTCTTGACGAGCGGTTCGGTCGCGGACGGTGCCGCGTACGCGTTGACGGTGCGCAAGGGTCTCCTCGTGGGGTGGGTTGCGGGCCGGGTGCGGCCCACCGTCGATCCTGCTCCGGTTGTGCGACAGGTGACAGGTACGGCTGGGACACCCTTCGGGTTGCCCGGGCAGGCGTGGCGTGCTGCCGCGCCGGTGCTCGGACGGGGTGCGGTCAGCGTGGCGTGCTGCTCGACGCCCGGACGACGAGCCGGACCGGGAGGACGTGGTGCCGTGGGGGACCGTCGTCCCCGGCGATGCGGGCGAGGAGCTCTCCGGCCCCGACGCGACCCATCGCCTCCGGTTCGTGCGCGATGACACTGATGCCGAGCACGTCGGCGAGCTCGAAGTCGTCGAACCCGACCAGGGCCGGCCGGTCCGGGCGGTCGGCGTAGGCCCGCAGGGCTCCGGTCGTGATGCGGTTGTTCGTCGTCACGACGGCGGTCGGGGGTTCAGGGCTCTCGACGAGGCTCACCGCGGACCGGGACGCCTCGTCGAGGTCGTGGGAGTCGCTGCGGACCCAGCGTTCCCAGTCGTCGACCCCGGCGTCGCGCATCGCCTCACCGAACGCCTCGACCCGCGCGCGATGGGTCGAGAGTCGGCTGAGGTCACCGATGAGACCGATCCGCCGGTGGCCGCGTTCGAGCAGGTGTTCGACGGCGGATCGCACGCCGCCGGCGTTGTCGAGGACCACCGAGTCGACGTCGACGTCCGTGGGGGACCGGTCGAGGAACACGACCGGCGTCCCGAGCGCCCGTTCGCGCGCGAGCAGGGAGTGGTCGTCGTCGGCGGAGACCACGAGCAGACCCCCGACCCGCCGTTCGACGAGTTGTGCCACCAGTGTCCGTTCCCGGTCGGCGTCCTCGTCGGTCGACGCGGACAGCAGGCTGAGTCCGGGCGCCCGGAGTGCGTGCTCGGCTCCGCGGGCGATCCTCGAGTAGAACGGGTTCGCCACGTCTCCGGTGACGAGTCCGACCGTCGCCGAGCGTCCACCCGCACGCAGCTCGCGCGCCAGGGTGTTCGGGCGGAAGCCCAGTTCGGCGGCGGCCGCGAGCACCCGCTCGGCGGTGTCCGCAGCGACGTAGCGCTCGCCGTTCACCACCCGCGAGACCGTCTTCATGCTGACGCCGGACCGCTCGGCCACGGCGCGCAGCGTCGGTCGCTCGGTGCTCACCCGGTCATCGTACGGTTGTCCGCTTTCATGAGTGGTCCTTGACACGACTCACACCGAACGGATAGAAACGCCCAGTGTGACAACGCTGTCATGGTCGACGCGGCGTCACCTCTCCCCAACCCCGAAAGGTGACGATGTCGTCATACGGTTCCCGGCGCGGCCGGACCATGCAGCAGATCCGCGGAACAATCGGCGGGCTCGGGACCCGCGTCACCGCGATCGTCCTCGGCGCGGCGATCGCCTCGTCCGGCGCACTCCTCGGAGCGGTCCCGGCGCACGCGGCGTCCGGCCCCTTCACCACCTCGTTCGAGAGCGGTGAGACGCAGCCCCTCGCGAACACCCCGCTCACCCCGTCGACGACGGTCACCGGGTCGACGCTGCCCGTCGGCAGCCTCCTCGGCCACGTCACGGCGGTGACGGCCGACGCGGAGAACCCGCCGAACGAGGTCGCCGCGAGCCTGGCCGACGGGAACCCCGGGTCGAAGTGGCTCTCGTTCAAGAACACCGGCGTCATCACCTACCGGCTCGACCAGGCCGAGACGCTCCGGAAGTACTCGCTCACGAGCGCCAACGACGCACCCGGTCGCGACCCGAAGGCGTGGACCCTGGAGGGCTCGACCGACGGCAGCACGTGGACGACCGTCGACACACAGTCGGCGCAGTCCTTCAGTGGCCGCGGGAAGACGAACGACTACACCGCGGCGACGCCCGGCTCGTACGCCCAGTACCGCCTGCGCATCACCGAGAACAGCGGTGAGGGCATCACGCAGCTCGCCGACTGGAGCATCTCCGACGGGTCCACCACCCCGCCGCCGCCCAGCCCGATGGTCACGCAGGTCGGGAACGGCCCCGTATCCGGGCTCAACATCCGCTCCACCGTGGGCTTCAGCGGCACCAAGGCGCTCCGCTACTCGGGTGCCCACGTCGGTACCGGCGAGGCGAGCGCGACGAACGTCCTCTACGACGACGTCTCGTTGCCGATCACGACGGACAGCGAGCTCAGCTACAAGCTCTTCCCGGAGCTCGGCGGGGACACGACCTACCCGGCGACCTACGCCGCGGTCGACCTGCAGCTCTCCGACGGCTCGCTCGTCTCCGCTTCCCCGCAGGTCGTGGACGAGAACGGCAACCGCGTCTCGGCGAAGGCGCTCGGCCACGGCAAGGTCTTCTTCGTCGACCAGTGGAACTCGATCCGGGTCCCGCTCGGCGCCCTCGCCGGCAAGACCGTGACGAAGGTCCTCTTCACCTACGACGACGACGCCGCGGGCACCAGCGCCGCGACGAAGTTCCAGGGGTGGGTCGACGACATCCGGATCGACCCGCAGGCCGAGCGCATCGACGGTGCGAGCCTGACGAACTACGTCGACACCCGCCGCGGCACGAACTCGTCCGGCGGTTTCTCACGCGGCAACAACATCCCGGCGGCGGCCGTCCCGAACGGGTTCAACTTCTGGACCCCGATGACCGACGCGTCGAGCCAGTCGTGGGAGTACTCGTGGCAGTCCGACAACGACTCGGGCAACCTGCCGCGTCTGCAGGGCATCGGCATCTCGCACGAGCCGAGCCCGTGGATGGGTGACCGCAACCAGCTCGCGATCATGCCGTCGACCTCGGGCACGAACCCGGACGCCTCGCTCGGTGCCCGTGCGCTCGCGTTCGACCACAACGACGAGGTCGCCCGCCCGGACCTGTACTCCGTGAAGACGAAGTCCGGTGTGGTGGCCGAGGTCACGCCGTCCGACCACGGCGCCGTCCTCCGCTTCGCCTTCCCGGCGTCGAGCGGCAGCGTCGTGTTCGACAACGTCGGCTCGGACGAGCAGACCTCGATCACGATGAACCCGGACGGGACGGTCAGTGGCTGGACCCAGGGCGGCTCCGGCCTGTCCGTCGGCGCCACCCGGATGTTCTTCGCCGGCACGTTCGACCACGACCCGTCCAGCACCGGCACGGCAGCGGGCAACCGTTCGAGCGCCCGGTACGCGTCGTTCTCCGGCCTGACCGGCGACCACGTCGTCGAACTCCGGCTCACCACCTCGTTCATCTCGCTCGCCCAGGCCCGGCACAACGCCGACCTCGAGCTGACCGGCAAGTCCTTCGGCCAGGTCCAGCAGGCCGCTGCGTCTGCGTGGAACGACCGACTCGGTGTCGTCACCGTGCCGCAGTCCGCGGCGAGCGACTCGCAGCTGCAGGCGCTCTACGGCTCGCTCTACCGGATGAACCTCTACCCGAACTCGCAGCACGAGAACACCGGCACTGCCGGTGCCCCCGTCTGGGAACACGCCAGCCCGAACATCGCCCCGAAGGGCTCGGCGACCGCCACCACGACGAACGCCGTCGTGAAGGCCGGCAAGGTGTACGTCAACAACGGGTTCTGGGACACCTACCGCACGGTGTGGCCGCTGTACTCGATGCTGTACCCGCACGTCGCGCAGGAGCTCGTCGACGGGTTCGTGCAGCAGTACCGCGACGGTGGATGGACGCCGCGCTGGTCGTCGCCCGGCTACGCAGACCTCATGACGGGCACCAGCTCCGACGTGGCCTTCGCGACCGCGTACCTCGACGGTGCCGTGGACACGAAGACCGCGCTCGAGGCCTTCGACGCCGGCTTCCAGAACGCCACGACCGTCTCCACCGACGTCTCGGGCGCCGGCCGGAAGGCGCTCGACCAGTCCGCCTTCCTCGGCTACGTCCCGGACTCGCTCGGTGAGAGCGTCTCCTGGGGTCTCGAGGGCACCATCAACGACCACGGCCTGGCCGAGATGGCCGAGGCACTGGCGAAGGACCCGGCCACCCCGGCCGACCGCGTCGACGAGCTGACGACCGATGCCGCCTACCTGAACGACCGGGCGAAGGACTACGTCAACCTGTTCGACCAGGACGCCGGGTTCTTCCAGGGCCGCGACGCCGACGGTTCGTTCCAGGTCGCAGCCGACGAGTTCGACCCCGCCGAGTGGGGCGGTGCCTTCACCGAGACCGACGGCTGGAACTTCGCGTTCCACGCCCCGTTCGACGTGCAGGGCCTCGCCGGGCTCTACGGCGGCGACGACCAGCTCATCGCGAAGCTCAAGGAGTTCTACGCCACCCCGGAGACCGCCGAGAACGTGGGCTCCTACGGCGGCCAGATCCACGAGATGCTCGAGGCACGCTCGGTCCGCATGGGCCAGCTCGGCATGAGCAACCAGGTCTCGCACCACATCCCGTACATCGCCGCCGCCGCCGGCGACCCGTCGCTCACGCAGCAGGTCGTCCGGGAGAGCATGCGACGCCTGTTCGTCGGCAGCGACATCGGGCAGGGCTACACCGGTGACGAGGACAACGGCGAGATGTCGTCGTGGTTCGTGTTCTCCGCCCTCGGCCTCTACCCGTTGGCACAGGGCTCCGGGCAGTACACGATCGGCTCCCCGCTCTTCTCGAAGGCCACCGTGCACCTGGACGGCGGCGACCTGCACGTGAACGCGACGGGCAACAGCGCGCAGAACGTGTACGTGCAGTCGGCCTCGTTCAACGGGAAGGCCCTCGACCGAGCGGTCATCTCGCAGGCCGACGTCGCGAAGGGCGGCACGCTCGACTTCACCATGGGGTCGACCGCGTCGAACTGGGGCGCCGGCAAGACGCAGGGCGCCGAGGGCCTGGACACCCCGGCCGTGGCACCGAAGCCGCTCGTCGACGCCACGACCCCCGGGTTCGGCGCCACGACGAGTGACGACGACACCGCACTCGGCGCACTGACCGACGACGAGTCCATGACCGCGACGACCTTCCAGACCGCCACTCCGGCGATCACCTGGAAGTCGGCGCAGGGCCCCGTCACCGTCGACCAGTACACGCTGACCACCGCGGCGAAGGGCACCCAGCCCACGTCGTGGAAGCTCGAGGGCTCCAGCGACGGCACCACGTGGGTGCCGCTGTCGACGGTCGCGAAGGCGGGCTTCTCGGCACCGCTGCAGACCCGGCCGTTCACGGTCGCCCACCCCGCAGCCCTCAGCTGGTACCGCCTGTCGGTCACCGGCACGGACACCGGCAAGGCCCCGAGCATCGGCGAGTTCGAACTGCTCGCGGACAGCTCGGCGACCACCGGTGCCTTCGCGGTCAACCCCACCCCGGGGCTCACGGCGGAGGTCGGTCAGACCTTCTCCGCGGACCTCGCCGCGATCACCGGTCCGGGCACGAAGGCGTCCGACTACACGGTGACCGTCGACTGGCAGGACGGCAAGGGCCCGCAGACGGTGACGCCGACGAAGTCGGCGCTCGGCGCCTGGGAGGTCCCGGGTGAGCACGTGTTCGACACGGTCGGCGCGCACACGGTGCACGTCGTCGTGCAGTCCGGCACGGAGCAGGCGAGCACCGACGTCCCGGTGACGGTCGCGCGGACCGCACCGAGCCTCCAGGGCGCATTCGACAACGTCTGCCTCGGTGACCCGGGCCAGGCCGCGAACTGCGACTTCGGGGGCCGCGGGTTCTCGCGGTCGTCGCTCGCCGCGGACGGGTTCGTGCAGGGCCAGGCCAACGCCGTGACGGGCACCGACCTGACGTTCGACCTGCCGGCCGTCGCACCCGGTGAGCCGGACAACGCGACCGGCGATGGGCAGACCATCCCGGTCCCGACCGGGAACGGCATCACGGAGCTCTCCGTGATCGGCACCGCCAACGAGCACGATCAGCAGACCGTCGGCACGATCACCTACGCCGACGGGTCCACCGACGCCTTCCCGATCGCCTTCGGCGACTGGGCAGGTTCGGTCGGCGCACCGAAGTTCGGGAACACGCTCGTCGCGACGAGCGACCACCGCACGATCGGCGTCAACGGCAGGGACACCCTGAAGGCGGGCGTCTTCGCGACGGCGGTCTTCGCGGTCCCGGCCGGCAAGCAGGCGGTGTCGCTCACCCTCCCGAAGCAAGAGGGGACGCCGTCCGGCGCCGGACGCATCCACGTGTTCGCGATCGCGACGAACGGCACCCGTGTCGCCACGACGCCGCTCGCGGCGACCGCCGGTGCGACCCTGACCGGCACCGCCGGGAAGGAGGTCGCGGGCACCCTCGCGACCGCCACCGGTGGCCACGTCGGCACCGGGACCACCGCGACCGTGAACTGGGGCGACGGCACGCCGCTCGAGGACGCGACGGTGACGGTCACCGACGGCACCGCGACCGTCACCGGGAAGCACACCTACGTCGACGCCGGTGCCCGTACCGCGGTGGTCACCGTGGATGACGGGACCGGCAGCGCGGCTGTGCGGACGCCGGTCACGATCGCCGCGGCACCGGTCTGGCACACGGCGCTCAACACCTCAGCGGGTGCGGGCGTCCGGCCGGGAGGCTCGGTGCACGTCTCCGGGACCGGGTTCGAGCCCGGCGAGCAGGTCGCGGTCAGCGTGGACGGCACTGCCGTGCCGTTGACGGTGACGGCGGACGCGGCGGGGGCCCTCGCCTTCGACGTGACCGCGCCGACGACGACGGGCACCCACACGGTGTCGGCCCTCGGTGACCGGTCGGAGACCCCGGCCAATGCGACGTTCCAGGTGGTCGTCCCCGGCAACGGCAACGGCAACGGCAACGGCAACGGCAACGGCGGCGGGAACGGCGGCGGGAACGGCGGCGGGAACGGCGGCGGGAACGGCGGCGGCCACGGGTCGTGGGCACCGGCGTTCCGGCTCCTCGCCGACGCCGGCACCGAGGGCACCGTGGTCGGCTACTCGGGCAGCGGGTTCGCGCCGAACGAGCGGGTCGCCCTGACCCTGCACAGCGCCCCGATCGGCCTGGGGACCGCGACCGCGAACGCCGACGGTGTGCTCAGCGGGACCTTCACGGTGCCGTCCGCAGCGCGACCGGGCACCCACCGGGTGGAGGCCATCGGCGCGACGTCCGACGTCACGGTGAGCGCCCCCTTCCGCGTCCTCGCCCGACCGGCTGCCGACGCCGGACGCGCGCCGGCGGAGCCCGGCAACTGGGACGGTCTGGCCTGGACGGGTTCCGACGTGGACCCGGTGCGCTGGGGCCTCGTCGCCGGTGCGCTGATCGCCCTCGGTGCAGCGATCACCGCGGCCGTGGCGGTGGTGCGCCGCCGTCGGAGCAGCCTCGGCTAGCGGTCCACCGGACCGACGGGAGGCCCGGTGCCAATGAACTGGTCCCCGGATCTTGGACTGCTTAGTTGGTTCGAGATCCGGGGATGGTTCTGTTGGGTGGTAACGCGTCAT
>NZ_QKLI01000029.1:0-24643 GCF_003224255.1 Curtobacterium sp. MCBD17_030
GCACAGCGGGGCAGGGCACAGCGGGGCAGGGCACAGCGGGGCAGGGCACAGCGGGGCCGAGCACGATGGACCGGACCACGACGACGGACGGGACCACCTGATGACCGCGACGCTGCCCGACGGGGGAGCGCCCAGCCTCTCCCTGCGAGCTCGGCTGGCACGCCGCTCCGCAAGCTCCGCAACGCGCCAGAACCGGCCCGTAGGGGCCCAGGCCGTGACGCCGACCGCACCCGCCCTGCCGGGGCGACCCTGGATCGAGCAGGCCTGGCGCGACGTCGTCTTCGTGCACTGGCGCGTGGACGTCTCCGCGGTGGCGCCGCTGCTGCCGTCGGGCACCCGACCCGACACGATCGCACCGGACGGCACCGACGACGGGGTGACGACGTGGGTGGGCCTCATCGCGTTCAGCTTCGAGGACACCCGGTTCCCGCCGTTCGGGCCGCTCGGACGGACGGGCCGTGTCGGCGACTTCCTCGAGGTCAACGTCCGCGTCTACACGCGCGACGACGCGGGGCGCCGCGGGGTCGTGTTCCTGTCGCTCGACGCGGGGAAGTTCCTGCCCGCCGCGGCAGCGCGCGTCGTCACCGGCACGCCGTACCACTGGGCGCGGGTCGCTCGTCGGCAGCGCGGGGACCGGACGGCGTACGCCGTGCACCGGCACGGATCGCGTCTGCGGTCCCTCCTGGAGGTGGAGGTCGGCGAGCCGGTCGCCGAGCCGACCGCGCTCGAGTCGTTCCTCACGGCGCGGTGGGGCATGCACGTGGGGCGCGCCGGGCGGACGTCGTGGTGGCCGAACGAACACGACCCGTGGGTGGTGCACCGAGCCTCGCTCACCCGGCTGCGCGACGACCTGATCGGGGCGGCGGGGCTCCCGGTGTCGCTGACCGAGCTCGAACCGGAGTCTGTGCTGTACTCCCCCGGGGTCGTGACGCGGTTCGCGGGTCCGCGCGCCTGAGCGACGGCGGCCCGCACCTCAGGCAGCGAGTTCGAGGCAGGTCTGCGCCCAGGTCCCGACCCGGGCCGACGCCCCGCGCCGGGGGACAGCGGCTGACCGCAGTGCCGCAGGGGCCCCGCGTACAAAGGGGTGCATGACTCGAGTGGCTGTGGTGACCGGTGGATCGGCTGGACTGGGACGGGCGACGGTCCGGGAGCTCGCCGCACGCGGCTGGGACGTCGCCGTCCTGGCGCGCGGTGCGGACGGGGTGGACGCGGCCGTCGCCGAGGTCGAAGCGGCGGGCCGACGCGGTCTGGCCCTCGTCGCGGACGTGTCCGACCGCCAGGCCGTCGAGGACGCCGCCGACCGCGTCGAGGCCGAACTCGGCCCGATCGACCTGTGGGTGAACGGCGTCATGGTCGGGGTGTTCGGCAAGTTCCTCGACACCGCGCCCGAGGACTTCGAACGGGCACTCGACGTCACCTACCTCGGCTTCGTGAACGGCACCCGTGCTGCCCTCAGCCGCATGGTGCCCCGCAACTCCGGACACGTGATCCAGGTCGGTTCGGCCCTGGGTTCGCGTGGCATCCCGTTGCAGGCGGCGTACTGCGGGGCGAAGCACGCGATCGTCGGGTTCACCGAGTCCGTCGTGTCCGAGCTGATCGAGCAGGGCAGCGACGTGCAGGTCAGCCGGGTCGACATGCCCGCCCTCAACACCATCCAGTTCAACTGGGTGAAGTCGACGCTCCCGCACCACGCGCAACCCGTCGCCCCGATCTACCAGCCCGAGGTCGGTGCCCGCGCCATCGCCACCACCGCCGAACGCCCTCGCCGCCGCACCTGGGTCGGCGAGTCGACCGTGTACACGATCCTCGCCAACCGCATCAGCGGTCGGTTCGCCGACTGGTACGCCGCGAAGACCCTGGTCAGCGGTCAGCAGACCGAGGAGAAGGACGGCGAGGAACTCCCGTCGAACCTGTACGAGCCCGTGCCCGGTGACCACGGCGCGCACGGGGTGTTCGACGAGCAGGCGCACGAGTGGTCGCCACAGACGTGGTGGGTGGAACACCGCCGACTCGGCAACGGGATCGTCGGCGCAGCCCTCGGCGTCGCGGGACTCGCGGTCGCCACGGCAGCCGGACGCCGCCGATGAGCCGCGCGGGCCTCGCCGGCCGCCTCGGTACCCGTGGGCAGCGGGCACTCGCGGTCGAGCTCCTGCGTGCCGGCATCGGCATCACCCACCTGCTCGGCGCCCGCCGCGCCCTCGGGCGTCCGGCCGTGCTGGGTCGGGTCCTCGGTGTCCGTCAGCTCGGCCAGGCCGGACTCGTCCTGCGCGCGGGGACGGCCGACGCCCACACCGTCAGTGCGGTGGTCGACGCCACACACGGCGTGACGATGGTCCCGCTCGCCCTGATCGATCGGCAGTCCCGGCGGTTCGCCGTCCGACAGCTCTGGATCGCGACGCTCCTCACCGTGCTCGAGGTCGCCCTCGTCGGTCGCGGGCAGCGCTGACCGGCAGCACCCCCGGACGCAGGACGCCCCCGCAGACCTGATGGTCGGCGGGGGCGTACCCGCGTGCTGCTACTCGACTTCGGAGGCCGGGTCCTCGGCCTCGACGCCGGTCTCGTCGAGACGGTCGCGCAGGTGGTCGGCCATCACGCCGGCACCTTCGTCACCGTGGTCGTGCTGGACCTGCTGCACGAGACCGTGCAGCTTCTCATCGTTCGTCGCGTCGGTCGCACCGTCCATGATCGGCTCGGACTGGACGCCGTTGTCACGCTCTTCTGCACTCATGGCACGAACGCTACGCTGCGCCGGGCAGCGGCTCACGGGCGCACCCCAGGTCGTGCCGGGGACGGACGGGAGGCCCGGATCACGCCGGCGGTTCGCCGGACGTGGGCAGGGCCTCCCGTCCGATGCGCGGAACCGACGTCAGAGGCGGAGGCGGGCGAACTCGGGGTCGACGTCGCCGTGCCGGTGCGCGGTGACGACCACCGTCTGTTCACGGAGGTAGTGCGCCATCTCGACGACGCCGGCCTCGACGACGGGGGCGTCGTGGATGGCGGTGTCGATGCCAGCGCCGAGCGCCTCCTCGAGAGCGAGGGGGTCACCGCCGAGCAGGCGGATCCGCGATCCCGGCCCACCGAAGGCCGTGTGCTGCCGGGGTTCGAAGCCCTGCGACAACACGATGTCGATGGCGTCCTGCGGTTCGGCGGCCCCTCCCGACCACTGCTCGTGGAGGAGCGCCCCGGATGCCGCGCGAGCGAGGAACTCGTCGTCGGTCTCCACCAGGTGGTCGACGACGTCGAGCGGGGACCGACCGCTCGCGAGCAACTGCGTGAGCGGCCCGGGGAGCGCGCGGGCGGTGCTCAGCAGGACGTGCGCCCGGGCAGCGGTCGCTGCGGCGAGGGTCCGGATGAGGTCCCCCGTGCTGACACCCTCGGACTGCCGGACGACCACGGACTGCGGGCGGTGGCGCAGCACGTTCCGTTCGACGCCGAGGTCCGCGGTGTCCCGGGACCGACCGAAGCGCTCCTCGCGCGCCTGGGCGTCGCTGGTGGCACCGGCGCGGACCTGGTCGAACTCCTCGAAGGACAGACCACTGCGGGACGACTCGATGAGGGCCGTGACCCGCGGCGGCAGCCCGTGCAGCTGGATGCTCTTGTGCACGGTGCGGGGGACGGGCTCCCAGTGGCCGAGCATCGCGACCGAGTCGGGGCCGCCACGCTTCGCGACGGCACCGACCGAGGAACTCCCCCAACCGCCGGCGGGCTGCCGGACGACGGTGGTGTCGGTCGTGGCACGGTTCACCACGAGCGTGCCGGCGTCGACCCGGTCGGTCCAGAGGGCGACCTCGTCGACGTCGAGCGTGTGCAGGGCCTCGACCAGGCCGTGGTCGCTGCCGTTCTGGATCGCGATGGCCTGTTCGAGTGTCTCGACCTGCACCACCCCGAGCACCGGGACGCCGACCTCCGGGTGGGTGGAGGCGCTGCCGGGACGGACACCGACGCGGACGCCCGGGGACCAGAGCCGGCCGGACTCGTCGAGCAGCCGGGGTTCGACGAGCCAGGACTCCCCCGGGCCGAGGTCGGTCAGGGCGGCCCGCGCTGCCCCGGTCGGCTCGACGACGAGCGGCCCGATCTGCGCGGCCGGGTCGGTGGGCCAGGCGACGCGGAGCGCGCGGGTGGCGTCGGCCAGCTGGCGGAGGAACCGGCTCTCGACGCCGTCCTCGCCGACCGACCCGACGAGCACCACGAGGGAGATCGACGCACTGGCCTGCCCGGACTGGGTGAACGCCGAGGCGACGACGTCGCGGACGGCCTGGTCGATGTCGGCCGCTGGGGTGACGACGGCCGCCGAGACCGCTCCGGTGTCGGCGAGGAGCGGCAGGCCGGCGCGCCACCACCGGAACGAGCGGGCGGTGTCGGGCAACCCGGCGAGCAGCACCCGGTCGACGGCGGGGTGGGCGACGAGGTCGCGGCCGAGCTCACTGACGTCGAGGTCGACGAGCTGGAGCATCGAGTGGGGGACCCCGGCGTTCCAGAGGACGTCGGCGAGCACCGCGCCGGACCGCTTGGCGAGCGGGGACGGCTTGAGGACGACGCCGCTGCCGGCGGCGAGCGCCGAGAGCACGCCGTCCGCCGGGGTGGTCAGCGGCGAGTTCCACGGGGCGACGACGACCGTCAGCCGGGGCGGGACGAAGGTCGCTCCCGTGACGTCGACCAGGTGTCGCGCGCGGTCGGCGGCGTGGTGGGCGGCGTCGACGGCACCGCTGACCTGCCGGTCGGCCTCGGTCAGGGTCATCGCGGTCTCGGCGACGACCACCTCGACCAGGGCGGCACGGCGGGCCTCCAGCTCGTGGGCGACGAGGTCCAGGAGTTCAGCGCGGTCCTGCGGGTCCTGTCGACCCCAGTTGACGCCTGCCTGCGCGGTGCGCGCGATGGTCCGCTCGAGGCGGGGGCGGTCGGTGACGCGGGCACCGCGGATGGTGGCGGTGCCGAGCTGCGAGCGGGGGACGCGGCGGAGCAGGTCGGCCGCCCACTGCCGGTTCGCGTCGACCCCGGCGTCGGTGTCGACCGCGGGTGGGTGCACGGTGCGGATCTCGGGGGCGCCGAGGGGGACGCGGCGGTCCTGCGTGCGGAGGGTGGCCGGGGCGGGGTGCCCGAGTGCGGCGACCGCGTCGGTCAGGCGGGCACGTGCGCGCTCGGTCTCGGCGGCCCGCTCGTCGTCGGTGCCACCACCGGACGTCAGGGGGCCGGCAGCGCCCTCACGCAACCGGCGGGCGAGGTACGGGATCGCCGCGTCGAACTCGTCGGGGTGCACCACGGGGGTGACGAGGGCGACCGTGCCGACGTCGGCGCGGACGGCCTCGAGGACGGTGCCCGTCATGCCGAGGAGCATCTCGACCTCGAGCGCGTCGGCGACCCCGCGACGGTCGGCGAGCACGCGGGCGGCGGCGACCAGCACGGGGTCCCACCCGGTGAGCGCGATCCGCACGGCATCGGTGTGCTCCGGCATGAGTGCGGCGTCGAGCAGGCGCAGGAGCGCGGTGTCGATGTGCCGCCGGTCGGTCCAGACGCCCGGCGGACGTCCGTGCACGAGGGCGTCGGCCCGTTCCTCGGCCAGGTGGGCACCATCGACGAGCCGGACCCGGACGGGTGCGCCGCCGCGGAACCGGCGGGCGGTCGCCCACTCGGTGAGCGACGCCAGGACGCCGAGGCTGTCGGGCAGCGACGCCGGCAGCGTGATGCCCGCGGTCGCGTGGGCGAACTCGTCCTGGTCGAGCAGGGTGCGGAACACGGCCACGGAGAGGTCGAGGTCGTGCGGGCCGTCGACGAGCAGCGTGACGGTGCTGTCGGCGGCGACCGCCGCGCGGAACACCGGGACGAGCCGCTCGACCGCCTGCTCGGTGGCGTCGTCGAGGGCCCACGGCGAGGTCGGCGGGACGACGTCCGCGACCGCGAAGGACACCGCCGGGACGTCGTCGCGACCGAGCAGGTCGGTGATCCAGGCCAGGCGGCGGTCGCTCTCGGCGGGACCGAACACGGTCGGGCCGAGGGGTGCAACGTCGAGGCGGGTGCCCGGGCCGGCGAGCTTGCCGAGCGCTGCGCCGAGTCGGGCCGGCGGGGCGTCGACGACCAGGTGTCCGGCCAATCGGCGGAGCACCCGGCGCGCAGACGGGATGACCGCCCACGGCGCCATCGTCGCGAAGCCACCACCGACGGTCACGGCGCCGCGGAGGTACCAGGCGAGGAAGTCCGGGACGTCCCGGCTGGCCTTCTCGAGGTTCCGGGCGGCGACCTTCGGGTCGTCCGGCCGGATCACCTTGTCGACGAACCCGCGGGCGAAGTCGAGACCGCGCTCGTCGCGCAGGACCTCGGCGAGCCGGGCCGCTCCGGCTTCGGGCTTCACGCCGCGGGAGGCGTCCAGCCAGCGCCCGACGAGGGCGGACGCGTCGTCGGTGCAGTCCTGGAGGCGTGCGGGCGGCATGGTCTCGATCGTAGGCCGCTCCCCCGACGTCTCCTCGGAGGCGCCCGTGTGCCGTCCCGGAGTCAGCCGAACGGATGATCCCGGCCCGACGAGCTGCCCTCGCGGATACGCTGGCGGGATGGTGGAGCACGGCGCTGACGGCCACGACTGGGCCACGTGGGACGCGTTCCACGACGTCTGGCGCGGGTTGGACCGGGCGCTCGACGTCGCCGTGCAGCGGGACGCCGGCATCTCCATCCCCGAGTTCGAGATCCTCATCGGCCTGCACCGCGACCCCGAGCACCGGCTGCGGGTCCGCGACATGGCCGCCGGGATCGGCTGGGAGAAGTCGCGCGTCAGCCACCAGGTCACGCGCATGGTGGCCAGGGGGCTGGTCGCGCGCGCCGACTGCCCCTCGGACGGCCGCGGCAGTTGGATCGTGATGACCGCGGACGGCCGACGCGCGGTCCTCGCCGGCATCCGGGCGCACACGGCGGCGCTGGAGCAGTTGTTCTGGAGGCCCGTGGCCGGCGACGGGGACACGCTGCGGGCCGTCTCGCACCGCGTCCTCGAGGCGCTCGGTCCGGTGGACACCGGCACTGACCTCGTCCCGGGGGACGCCTGACCTGACAGCCGCCGTCCCCGTCGTGGGAGGATGCCCTGGACCGACTGTGCGGGGGAGGGCAGATGGACAACGACGGCTCACGATCCGCCCGTGCGGCGCTCGTTGCCGCGCTCGACATCGTCGGGCTCGCACCCTCCGAGCGCTTCGACCGGATCGTCCGGATCGCCCGCGAGGTCTTCGACGTCCCGTTCTCGTACGTCAACCTGCTCGACGACACGCTCCTGCACACCTTGACGCCGAACACGGCCGGCGAGCCGACGTCCGGGCCGCTCGAGTGGTCCTTCTGCCAGTTGACCGTCCAGCGCCCCGGGCCGACGGTCGTCCCGGACACGCTCGCCGACCCGCGCACCGTCGACCTGCCCGGTGTGACGAGCCGCGGCATCCGCTTCTACGCCGGCGTCCCACTGACCATGCCGGGCGACCTGACGATCGGCAGCCTGTGCCTGATGGACGTCCGGCCGCGGGAGTTCAGCCCGCAGGACGAGGCCGCGCTGATCGACCTCGGACGCTGGACCGAACAGGCCCTGACGAAGGGCATGCAGCACGACCGGCTGCTCGAGGTCGTCGAGGCCCTGACCCCGCCGCCCGTCCACGTCCCGGGCTACGCGCTGGCCGGGCTCAGTGTGCCGTACGGCGACCTCAGCGGTGACGTCCACGACTGGACGGTCGCCGACGACGCCGTGACGTTCACGCTCGCCGACATCATGGGCAAGGAGCAGCCCGCCGCACTGCTGGCCGCCGGACTGCGGGCAGCGCTCCGGCAGCACGAGGACCTGCCGCCGGTCGACGCCGTCGGCGCGGTCGAGCCGCGGATCAGCGAGGACCTCAGCCGCGCCTCGGCGTTCGCCACGCTGTTCCACTCCCGCCTGACACCGAGCACCGGACGGGTCGACTTCGTGGACGCCGGCCACGGGCTCGTCGTGCACCTGCACGCAGACGGCACCTCGGACATCCGCCGCTCGCGGGACCTGCCGCTCGGACTGCACCCGCAGGGGGTCCCGTTCCGCCTCGGGTCCCTGGTGCTCGAGCCGGGCGACGCGCTGCTCGTGGCGAGTGACGGGGCGCTGGACCTGGGCGACGGGACGATCGACACCCTGACGGACATCGGGCGGACGTTCCGCCGGGCGCCGAGCACGGCCGCGTTCCTCGAGACGGTGCGCCTGCGGGCCGCGGAGCACGCCGAGGACGACGTCACCGTGACGGTCCTGGCGCGGGACGCGGACTGACCCTCCGGCGGGTCCTGGGCGCCGACGCCACGACGCCACGACGCCACGACGCCACGACGCCACGACGGAACGGTGCTGGCACCTGCGGACAGGTGCCAGCACCGGGGCTCGTGCGCCTGACCCGAACAGGAACACGAACTCCCGCCAGCCTCTCCGGCACCACCGACGCCCCCGGCCCCCGGGAACGGCCGGCAGCGCCCCGGTCGCCCGATCCGGCGTGATGCGGACAGCGCCGGGCTGCGTCACGCCCGGACCCCGGCCGAGCGCCCTCTTCGTGGCCCGGTTCAGCGCACTTCGAACCCGTACAGCGAGTACCCGTACGGCGTGGCCCGGTGCACGCCCTGGAACCGCACGTGACGCCAGGTGCCGGACAGGTCGACCGTGTCCGTGCCTCCGTCGCCGTCACTGACGGTCGCGATCGTGGTCCAGGCGTCGTCGGCCCCGTTCCGCGCCTCGATCCGGTAGGCGGACCCGTACGCGTCCTCCCACCGCAGGGACGCCTGGTGCAGGGGCTGCGCCGATCCGAGGTCGACGTCGAGCCACTGGTCGTCGGTGTGACCGCTCGCCCAGCGGGAGCCCGGGTCGCCGTCCGTGGCGTTCCGCGCGGCGACACCGGCGGCCTCGTCCGCCGACGAAGTCGTCGGGGCGTTCCGCGCCAGGTCGGGCGTCGGTGCGCCCTCGGTCGAGTCCACCCGGAACGCGAAGAGTGAGTACCCGAACGCCGTGTGGCGCTGCACGCCGAGCATCCGCACGTACCGCGCCCGGACCCCGTCGAGCTCGTGGACCGCGCTGCCACCGGCCCCGTGGTCCTCGGTGGTGACGGTCCGCCAGTCGTCGTCCGTCGTGGTCCGCACCTGGACAAGGTACCGGTCCGCGTACGCCGCCTCCCAGTCGAGACGCACGCTGTCGACGGGGACCACGGCGCCCAGGTCGACCGCGATCCACTGGTCGTCCGACGCGCGGCTCGCCCACCGGGTGGAGCCGCTGCCGTCGACCGCCTGCTCGCCGCCCAGGTCCGCGCGCTCGTCGGAGGACGTCGTCACCGGCTTCCCGACCGCGATGTCCCGCGAGGTGCCGGGGTCCGGGTCACTGCCGTCACCGGGATCGGCGACGTCGCCGTTCGTCACCGTCGTGATCGTCGCCTGCCCGGAGGCCCCGCCGAGGGTGGCGCTCACGGTCGAGGTGACGCCACCCGCGGCAGCCGCGGTGACCGCGCCGTCGCCGGTGACCGAGCCGCCGCCGTCGATCGTCCACACCGATGCACCGGCGGACCCGGCAGCTGCCGTCACCGGTCCGCCGTCGAAGTCCGCGTCGAACCCGTACGCGGTGAGCGTGGTGCCGCCGCCGGCCGGGAGGCGCGTGGTGCGCGGTCCGACCAGCACCGTCGACGGGGTGATCGCCGAGACCGACGGGGTGCCGTGGACCTCGAACGACCAGATCGAGTAGCCGTACTGGGTGAGGCGGTCGACGCCGTGCATCCGCACGAACCGCGCGGTGGTGCCGACCGAGAGGTGGTCCGCCGCCGCCGTCGTCTTCGCCACGTTCCGCACGGTGCGCCAGGGGCCGTCGGCCGCGTCGGCGACCTGCAGGTCGTACTCCTTCGCGGCGGCGTTCTCCCACGTCACGTCCACGTCGGCGACGTCGGTCGCACGGCCGAGGTCGACGGTGTAGTCGACGGCGTCCTGCCCGTGCTCGCTCTCCCACCGCGTCGTCGGGTCGCCGTCCAGGGCCTTGCCCGGGCTGTTCCCCCCGTCACTCGAGGTCGCGACGGCGGTGGCGTGGAGTGCCTGGTCCGGGACGGTGGCGACCGCCGAGACGACGGCGCTGCCCTCCACCCCGCCGCTCGTGGCGGTGACGTACCCGGCCCCGGCAGCAGCCGCACGGACGCTGCCGTCGTCGGCCGAGCCTCCAGGCAGGGTCGTGGCCCAGGTGACGGGACCGCTCAGGGCGAGCGGGTCGCCGTACTGGTCGCTGCCGGCCGCCGCGAACGTCGTCGGGGTGCCGACGACGAGCTGCTCGAAGCCCGGGGTGACCCGGATCGACGTGAGCTCGGGAGCCGGGGCGACCCGGAACCGGTACGTGTCGCTGACCGACCCCACCGAGGCGGTGACCGTGACGCTGTCGGCGCGCTTCGTGGCGTCGTACGTCCCGTCGGCGGCGATGCTGCCGGTGCTGGCGTCCCAGGTCAGCCCGTCGAGCGGCATCGTCGCGCCGTACTGGTCGTACCCGGTCGCCGTGAACCGCGTGGTGGAACCGGGCACGAGGGTCTTCGGGCTGTCCGCCGTGTCGACCACGATCTCGGCCAGGTGGGCGTCGAGGTGCGAGGTGATCTGGGTGTGCGCGGGGACCGCGATCTCCCCGATCACCCGCTGGCCGTCGTAGACCTCGTAGGAGTGCTGGACGTCGTCGACGTTGTCGAGCACGTAGGAGTACGTGCCGTCGGCGGCGCGGAACACCTGGCTGAGCGGGTCGGAGGTGTGCCGGTCCGTGACCTCGGTGCCCACCGTCCGGTTCGACGCCGCCTGGTGGTAGACCAGGCCGGCCATCGACTGCCCGGTGACGGCCGGGTCCTTCGCCTTCCACAGTGCCCGGTGGATGTCGAGGTACGTGTCGGGGTCGTACTGCGCGAGGAAGCCGAGCACGACGTTGCCGAGCGCGTCGCCCATGTCGCTGAACACCGCTGCTGCGTGCGCGGTGTCGGTACCGGGCCGGTGGTCCGTCAGGTCCACCGAGTAGAGCCGGTCGATCGTCGCCGTGTCGGCGGTGTACCGGGTCGACAGGTACGGCAGCAGCGGTGACTGCACGGGCCAGTCCTTCGGCTGCTCGTCCGCCGTCGGTCCGTCGGTCTTCGCGGGCACGAGTGCGGCGGGCAGCGTCGTCGGGGTCCAGTACTGCGCCGGGAACACCACCTCGCCGTTCGCGTCGGTGCTGACGAAGAGCGTGCCGGTCGCCTGGTCGTACAGCGGGTTCGCGGCCGTCTTCGCCGTGACGTACCCGGGGTGGTTCGCCTCGGCGGCACGGACGGCGTCCTCGAGTTCACCGATCGCGGCGTTCCGGTCCTGCGCGATCGTGTCGTTGCCGTAGGTCCCGACGCCCCACCACTTCTTGGTCAGCATCTGGATGTGGGCGGCGTTGCCGTTCACGACGCCGTCCTGCCCGACGACCCGTGGGCGCGCCTGCATCATCTGCCGCATGATCGCCTTCGAGAAGCCCGGGTCCCAGCCGAAGAAGTCGAACCAGGGTGCGGTCGGCATCCACTGGATGCCGTAGATCCACGCGGGGTCGCCGGAGAAGTACGTGGCTTCGGCCTGGCCCGAGTCGAACAGGATGCCCGCCTGGCCGTACCGGTACGCGTCGGGGAACGCGCCGTTGCCGTCGTACGACTTCGACGCGGTGTTGCCGTGGGCGTTCTGGTAGTAGTCGCGGACCGCGGCGCGTTCGGTGACGTACTCCATCGCGCCGGTGGCCTGCATCTGCTCGTTCCCGAGCACCGTGCCGAGGAGGAACAGGCCGGCCTCGGACTGGATCGCCTCGGACGACGACTCCTGGTTGTTGCCACCCGGGGACGAGACACCGCCCGCGTTCGAGTGGCCCTCCCACACGCCGAAGGTCCGCAGGTGCGGGAACCGGTCGTCGTCCCGGTCCCAGTTGGCGTACTGCTTGGTCACCAGGGTGGCCATGCCCTCGTACCGCTCCGCCCAGCCGGGATCGACCGCCCCGAGGAGCGCGGTGGCGACGGCGAAGTAGCCGTAGTGGAAGTGGTTGTCGTTGAACTGCGCGGACCCGTACGAGTCACCGAAGCCGATCAGCGCCTTCCACGTCGGGTACATGGCGAAGAAGTGCTCACTCTCCCCCGTCGAGTACGTGTACCAGTCGGTCAGGGCCTTCGTGAGCGTGGCCTGGAGCTTCCGCTCGTCGTCGGTGTCACCGATCTGCCGCGCCACCGTCATGTACTCGGCGAGCTGCTGCAGGTCCTTGCCGCCCCAGTAGGTGTCGCCGCCGTACGTGGTCTTCGTGGCGTAGTCGGAGAGGTACCGCCGGAGCACGTCCCGCTCGTCCTGCCCCTCCGGTGAGGCGCCGGTGGGCGTGATGCCGGTGAAGGCGTAGTCGAGGGTCCAGCCGTCGTGGCCGATCGTGGTCTTCATCGTGCCGCGCGGGGTCGCGTACGTGGCACCGGTGAAGTGCAGGTCGTTCGTCGTCTCGGCGTACTGGTGCTGCAACCAGCCCTGCACGGTGTCGTGGTTCGAGCCCTGCAACGCGTCGGTCTGCACCGACCACTGCTGCTCGACCTGGCCCGCCGCCGGGTCGTACGAGTAGTCCATCGTGGTGTTCCGCGGCACGGCGAACGCGTACTGCTGCAACCGGTCGAGGCTGAGGCCACTGGCCGGGACGGCGCTGAGCACCAGGTAGGCCGTGCCCGCGGACGCGTCGATGGCGTTGCCGCTCCGGGTGAAGGTCGTCCCGGCTGGCGCGTGCACGCCGAACACGTGGTCGCCCTGCCGGATCTCGAACCGGTCGCCCGTGAACGGGAAGCTGATCGGCTCGCCGGCACCGTCGGTGATCGTCGCACCCGGTTGCACCGACAGGCGCGGGGTCATGCCGTGGTACTCGAACCACTCGTACGGGTTGCCCTGCACGCTCGTGACGTCCATGTACTGGCCGCCCGCACCCGCCTGCGGCATCCGCCAGCTGACGTTCCAGTCGCCCCAGCGGAGCGCGTCCGCCTCGGTCGCGGAGAACGCCGTCGAGAACCGCTGCGCGACCCCGTCCGGCTCGTCCGTCAGGAGCACCTGGTCGACCATCACGTGGGCCCAACCGGCGTTCAGCGAGTCGACGACACGGAGCTGGGCCTGCTGACCCGCCCACGCGCTGACGTCCCAGTCGACCCAGCGGAACTGCTCGCTGTCGTCGCCGGTGGCGGAGGCGACGACCTGCCCGCCGACGACGAGCTGCACGGCCTCCTGGTCGGCGTGCTTCCCACCTGCGACCATGAACGCGAGCGTCGAGTGGTCGACGGTGAACGGCTTCGACGTCATCGTGCCCGTGGCGCCGTCCCCGCCCGTCGCGCCCCACGACGTCAGGTACCCGTTGCCCAGCCAGCCGGACACCTGGCTCTGCCCCGCGGCGGTGTCCGTCGCCCCGCTGAACGCCGTGCCGGTGCTCGTCCACCCGTCGGGGACGCCGTGCTCGAAGTCGGCGAGCAGCTCGTCCGAGGGGTCGGCGGCGGGGGTCACCGTGCCGCTCACCGTCACCGGGGACTCCAGCTGCATCGCGGTGCCGTCGCTGTTCCACTTCGTCGGGTACGTCAGCTTCGTACCGTCCTGGCTGTTCGAGGACACGAACGGGTACGCCCACATGTCGCCGGAGTACTTGCTCACCAGCAGGTCGGTCCACCACTGGTTGGTCGGCACCGGCTTCCCCGCCTGGGACGGGTCGATGTACAGGTGCTGGTCCACCGTCTTCTGCACGTCGGCGCTGTCGCTGATCGAAGTCGGCGGCGTGGGCGCGAACGACCCCGAACCGACCCGGGCGCCGTCGGTGGGCGGAGTCGGCACCGTGGCGGGGGTCGGCAGCGCGGTGCGGGTCGGCGCCGCGGTGCGGGTCGGCGCCGATCGTGTCGAGTCGGTCGCCAGGTCGGCTGCGCTGGCACCGGTCGCGGGTCCGACGACCGCGGCGATCACCGTCATCACCACGAATCCGGACATGACGGTGGTGCGGGGCGTGGAGCGGCTTCTGCGCGGTCGTTCCGCGTGGCGTCGGGGCACGGTCCGACGGTATCGGCGCGTTCACACGACGTCAGTCGGTAGAACTACGGACCCGGGCGGGATCACCCACCCCACTTCGGGGGCGGGGACGGAACGGCCGTCGCGAGTTCCGGCGGGGCCCCTGTGGTCCGACCGTCAGGCTCCACGCGGGTTCGCGGGTTCGCGGGCTCTGGCGGCGCGAAGCTCTGCAGGAACGCGAAGTGCTCCCGGAGCGCCGTCGACCCCATCGCGGTGAGTGAGACCCAGCTGCGCGCCTGTCCCTTGGCGCGTTGCACACGGCGGAGGTCGACGTAGCCCGCATCGGTGAGGATGCGGAGGTGTTCGCTGAGGGTGGCGTCCGAGACGTCGAGCGCCTCGCGCAGGACGCCGAACTCGACCTCCCCACCGCGCGCCGACACGGCGCAGATCTGCAGCCGCTGCGGCGCGTGGACGACGGCGGGACAGGGCGATGAGGCCGACGACCCCGAGCAACAGCCACGGGGAGTTCTCGGTCCCGCTGACCCCGAAGACCACCGCAGTGACGAGTCCGCCGCGCAGCAGGTGCACCCACCACCGGCGAGCGCCTTCGCGCGACGAGACGGGTCTGTGCGTCGCCGGTTCCGGTTCGGCGCATGGCACGACCAGGCGTGCAAGGAGGGCACGAGCTCGGGGATGAGTTCGTGCCCTCCGCAGAGGTCGGGTTCAGCCCCAGGGCGCCGGAGTGGGGGCGTCCGCAGGGCTGCCGAGCTGCCCCATGAGGCCGGCGAAGTCCTCGAGGTGCCAGGTCGCCACGATCCTCCCGTCGCGGACCTGGTGCACGTCCATGGTGCGCATCTCGATGCGCCTGCCGGTGGGCTCGTGACCCATGAAGGCGCCCTGGTGCGTGCCGGAGACGGTGTTGCGGACCGCGACCTTGTCGCCCTGGACGATGATGTCCTGGTGCGCGACGTCGTAGTCGGGCATGGCGTGACGGAAGAGGGCGATCTGGGCGGCCATGCCGGCGGGTCCCTGCTGCTGGCCCGGGGCCAGGGGCAGGTCGATCCAGTCCTCCGCCAGGACCTCGCCGTAGCCGGTGGTGTCGCCGGTGCGGAAGGGCTCGTAGAACGCCCGCACGATGTTCTCCGTGGCGGTGTCGTCGGTGTCGTTCTGCTCGTTCGTGGTGCTCATGAGGGTGGACCTTTCGAGATGGTCGATGCGAGGTGGAAAGAGGAGCGAGTTGAGGGCGGCGAGACGCGCAGGGAGTGCTGGGCGGATCTAGCCGAGGGCGAGGACGAGGCCGGCGATGACGAGCACGAGTGCCGTCGCGCCGTGGACGCCGAGGGCCTGGCGGAGCGTGCCACCGTTGGTGACGACGATGATCGCGTCACCGATCGGCGTGATCGCCGCGGCGAGAAGAGCCCACCCGAACACGTGCGGGCCGGCGACGAGCAGGACCACCAGTGGCACGATCCCGGAGGTGATGTCACGGACACCCTTGATGCTGGTGAACGCACGACGGCGGTCCTCGCCGACACCGAACCCGGCGGTGGCGACCCTCGGCGCGAGGAGGAAGCGGCCGCCGATGAAGAGGATGAAGAGGCAACCGAGGATGGCGACCAGGAGCGCGGCGAAGATCATGGGACGAACCTTTCTGTCGTTACATAACGTCGTTCTGCAACGAACGTAGCACGACGACGGTGCTTCGTCTACCGCTGTTACCTAACTTCGTTCTGCTACTGTGGCGTCATGTCACCACGACCAGCTCCCGACCTCGCCCTCCGGCGTGACCAGATCACCCGAGCGGCTCGCAGCATCGCGGAAGCAGAGGGCTGGGAAGCCGTCACCATGCGTCGGCTCGCATCCGAGATCGGGGTGACGCAGCCGGTCATCTACTCCGCGTTCGCCGGCGGCCGACAGGCGCTCATCGACGCCGTCGCGCTCGGCGGGTTCGATGCGATCGCGACCGCACTCGAAGACGTCCCCGCCGAACCCCTCGCGCGGATGCAGGCGTACCTCGACTTCGCCGCCGCCCAGCCGCACGTCTACGCGGCGATGTTCTCGATGCCGTCGGGACTCGAGTTCGGGACGGGGACCGGACCAGATGCCCTCGAGCGTGCCTTCGCCGCGATCCGGGCGGCGTTCCCTGGTCCCGACGACACCGACGCCGAGGTGGCGTGGGCGACGGTGCACGGTCTGGCGACCCTCGAGATCAGCGGGCGGTTGCCCGCCACGAGGTCCCGTGCACGACTCGACCACGCTCACCGGGCTCTGGCCCGAGGGCAGGACAGAGCCGCAGTCCCCACGAGCTCCCGGTCCCGGGACGACCTCCGCGTGGCCGACTGAGCCGACGTCCGTCAGTCCGAGACGTCCGCCAAGGTCGCCGCCACGAACGACGCCAGCGCGTCCGCCCCGGAGTGGTCGTCGGCCGTGACGGTCACCACGGCGTCCGCCGCCGGGTCGAAGAGGAGCATCTGCCCGCCCGCCCCGTGCAGCCGCCAGAGCTGCGCCGGCCCGTCCCACCCGGCGAGTGCGTACCGCTCGTACGCCGGGTCCCGACCGGCCACGACCCAGTCGGCGTGCAGGGCGTCGACCCACTGCGCCGCGACGAGCTGCTGCCCGCCGACCCGGCCTCGGTCGCGGACGAGTCGACCGATCCGTGCGACCTCGGCGGTCCGGAGGAACAGCCCGCCCCCGGCCGCGACGGAACCGTTCGGGCACCGCTCCCACTCGGCGCCGTCGATGCCGAGCGGGGTGAGCAGCCGGTCCTGAACGAAGCGGCCGACGTCACCGACTCGGGTCGCCAGGACACGCATCGCCGTGTAGGTACTGGCGTTCGCGTACTGGAACACCCGGCCCCGGCTCGGGCGCCCGAGGAACTCGACGGCCAGGTCCGGCCAGTCGGTGAGGAGCGTCGGGGTCCAGGGCAGGTCGACACCGCTCGTCATGCTGAGCAGGCGACGGAGCGTGACACGCTGCGTGCCCTCGCCGAACCGGACCTCGGGCAGGTACTCCGAGACCGGCACGTCGATGTCGACCACACCGTCGTCGGCGGCGATCCCGACCGCCAGGACGCAGACGCCCTTCGCGATCGACTGCACGTCCTCCGGTTCGTCGGGCGTCCAGCGGTGGTCGGCGACGTCGTCGCGGACGAGCACGTGCAGCCCGTGGGCGCCGAAACCGCTCCGGGTGACCTCGGCCACGACGGCGTCCCGGACGGTGTGCGCGCGAGTCATCCCGCCATCCTCTCGTGCGCGAACGGCCCTCGGAGCGGGTGCGGGGATCAGAGGTCGTCCGCGCCAGCGTGCCCGCCCCCCCAGTCGAACCTCGACGCTCGCGATGTCGGCGCGGGGCACGTCCGTCGTGGCGGACAGGCCACGGGCCTCCCGTCCGGCCGCCGTCCACGACGTCGAACCCGGACTTGTCGGTGAGCGCGTACCGGTCCGCCGAGACCGAGGCGAGGGTGCTCTCGTGGCCGGTGAGGGGCCTGGTCGGTCTGCAGGGCCTCGTCACGGAAGTAGGCGTCGCGCGCGGCTTCCGGCGTGCTGATCTTGCCGACTCCCGCCACCGCGATGGCGATGGCGATTGCGATGGCGATGGCGATGGCGATGGCGATGGCGATGGCGACCTTGGTACGAGTGCGCATTCCCACACCCAGGACACGAGACGGCCTGCTGGATCGTCCACGGATCGACCGGCTCATCGGGAACGCCCACCTCCGGGCCACTAGTCTGTGCGATCGGACAGCTTGCCCGAACCGTCGAGGAGACCATCACATGTCAGTCGGACTGCTCGCCGTCGTGGACGACATCCTCAGCGCGGCGCTCAAGGCCAGCGCGAAGACCGCGGGCGTCGTCATCGACGACGCCGCCGTCACCCCGCAGTACGTGCAGGGCCTGGCGCCAGCGCGGGAGCTCCCCGTGGTCGGTCGCATCGCACTCGGCAGCCTGTTCAACAAGTTCGTCATCATCATTCCCCTGGCGCTGCTGCTGTCGGCCTTCGCGCCCTGGGTCCTGCCGTGGTTGCTCGTCATCGGCGGCACCTACCTGTGCTTCGAGGGGGCCGAGAAGGTCACCGAGTGGTTCGGCGTGCACCACGAGGCCGCCTCGGACGAGGCCGCGAGCGAGCCGAAGCTCGTGTTCGGCGCGATCCGCACCGACCTCATCCTCAGCACCGAGATCATGCTCATCGGGCTCGCCAGCCTGGACACCGACCTGGGCTTCTGGCCGACCCTCGGTGCGCTCGCGGTGATCGGCCTCGGCATGACCCTGCTGGTCTACGGCGCCGTCGCACTGCTGGTGAAGATCGACGACATCGGCCTGCAGATGATGAAGAACCCGGTCCGGCGCACCCGTCGCGCCGGCGCCCGGATCGTCCGCGCGATGCCGGCCGTGTTCCGGGTGATCAGCATAGTCGGCACCGTCGCGATGCTCTGGGTCGGCGGCCACCTGGTCATCGCGAACCTGGCGGAGACGTTCTGGGCCGGGCCGTACGAGCTGCTGCACCACGTCGAGCACGCCGTCCGGGGTGCCGGCCCCGTCGTCACGTGGGTCGTCGACACGGCGATCTCGGCCGTCGCGGGACTCGTCCTCGGCATGGTCGTCGTCGGGATCGTGCTGGGGATCGGGCGACTGCGGGGCCGCGCGCACTGACGGCCTCGGCCCGCGACCTGCCGTTGATCGACGCTGTCGGAGACGAATGAGGACCGCGTCGGCCCGCAGAGGTGTGAGTATGTGGCCATGGTGAGTGACGAGACGGCCGACGTGTCGGAGATCCACGGGCCGGCGTGGGAGCGCACCGTGCTGCTCGTGATCCCGCCGAACGACGTCGACGAGGTGCACGAGTCGGTCGATGACCTCTGGCACCTGAACACCGACCTCGGCAGTGGCGAGCGAGCGCGGTTCGAGACCGCACTGCTCGAACTCGCCGGGAACGTCATCGAGCACACCGAGGGCAGCGAGCGGTTGCTGTGCGAGCTGACACTCCGCCGGACGTCGACGGCGCTGGAGGCGCTGCTCAGCGACAGCGGTGCCGAGGTGCGCGTGCCGTTCCGCACCACGATGCCGGACCCCGAGGAGATGGCGGAGTCCGGGCGCGGCATCGCGATGATCGAACTGCTGATGGACGACTTCTCCTACGAGCGCGATCCCGAGGGGAACCGGTGGCGACTGGTGATGCGCCTCCCCGGGCCGCTGCAGCGAGAGCACCACGTCGCCACCGGCGGGACGGGCTCATCGTGAGCAGATCGGCGGGCGACGGCCGGAGACGGCGGAGTCCGTCCGGATGGACGGTGACGATCGCTCCGGGGTCACCGCTCCGTCGTGCGGGGCTGGCGGACCGGTTCCGTGTCGTTGGTGACAGCCCAGTGCGCGAGCAGTTGCAGGCTGTCGTGTGAGGCTGATCCGGGTGATGCGAGGTAGGTGACCAGCGCGAGTCCGCGACGGGAGCCGATGTCGAGCGACTCGAACGTCAGGTCGAGGTCACCGACGATCGGGTGGTGCACCAGTTTCTCGCCCGACCTGTGTTCCCGCACCGTGTGGCTGGCCCAGAGGGTGCGGAACGCCTCGCTCGCCACCGACAGCTCGCCGACGAGCGTGGTGAGTGCGCGGTCGCCGGGAGTGCGGGCCGCCTCGGTCCGGAGCACCGCGACGCTCTGTTCGGCAACGCTGTCCCAGTCGCGGTAGAAGTCGTGCGACCGGGGGTCGAGGAAGATGTACCGGCCGAAGTCCACCGACCGGCCCGGAGTACCGAAGAGGTCACTGTAGAACGCGCGACCGAGCCGGTTCGACGCGACCACGTCGAGCGTGCTGTTCTGCACGATCACCGGCATGTCCGTCATGCCGTCCACGATCTGCTGCACGCTCGCACTGACGTGCTGTGGTCGTTGTGCGGTGCGCCGCGTCCGGAGGCTCGTGGGCGCGTTGGCAGCACGAACGAGGTCGACCAGATGCGTGGCTTCGACATCGTCGAGGAGCAGGGCGCGGGTGACGCCGTCGAGGACGCTGTCGGAGACGCCGGTCGCGTTGCCGCGTTCGAGGCGGGTGTAGTACTCGACGCTGATCCCGGCGACGAGAGCCACTTCCTCCCGTCGGAGTCCCGCGACTCGGCGGCGTCCGCCGAAGTCGGGCAGGCCGATCTGCTCCGGGGTGAGCCGTGCCCGCCGCGATGTCAGGAAGTCGCGGATCTCCGCCTGGGTGTCCACCCGTCGACGGTACGTCACTCCGGTACCCCGAGAGGGTCCCTGTCAGTGACCGTGTCGGCGGAGTCTGGCTCCGTCCGAGGCGGCGACGTTGACTTGCAGCGTTCCCGACAGGAAGGCACTCCCATGACCGACTCCACGGTTTGGTTCATCACCGGCGCAGCACGCGGGATGGGCATCGACCTGACCAGGGCCGCCCTCGCCGCCGGCCACCGCGTCGTCGCGACCGCGCGTGACGCTGCGAAGGTCACCGACGTGTTCGGTGACCAGGAGAACCTGCTGGCGGTGTCACTCGACATCACCGACGAGCGCACCGCCCGGGCAGCCACCGACGCTGCCGTCGCCCACTTCGGTCGCATCGACGTGCTCGTCAACAACGCCGGCTTGTTCTACGCCGGGTTCTTCGAGGAGATCAGCCCGGCGCAGATGCGGCAGCAGATGGAGACGAACTTCTTCGGCCCGCTCACCGTCACCCGCGCGGTCCTGCCCGTCATGCGTCGTCAGCGCAGCGGTCAGGTCATCACGATCAGCTCGACAGCGGGCATCGTCGGTCAGGAGTTCGTCGCGGCGTACTGCGCATCGAAGTTCGCGCTCGAGGGATGGATGGAGTCGATCCGCTACGACCTCGCTCCGTACGGCATCGCGACGATGATCGTCGAGCCCGGCTTCTTCCGCACCGAACTGCTCGTCGAAGGCTCGTCGACGATCTGGCCCGAGCTGTCGGTCGAGGACTACGCCGAGCGCACCGCGACGACGATCGAGGCGTGGAAGGGCATGAACGGCAAGCAAGGAGGGGACCCCGCCAAGCTCGCGGCCGCCCTGGTCTCCCTGACCGATTCCGGCGAAGCCCCACTGCGCTGGGTCGCGGGCGCCGATGCCGTGCAGACCGCCCTCGGCAAGGCGAACCTGCTCCTCGAGCAGGTCGCGGCACACGAGCAGCTGTCCTCCTCGCTCGCCCACGACGCCTGATCCCCTGACCGACCACCGGTTGTCTGCCGCCGCGCATCCGCCAGCGCGGTCACGCTCGACTGCGCCGTCGTGACCTCCCCGGTTCGGACCTCCGGATCATCGCCCACTCCGCCGCCGCAGGCAGCTCCGGTACGACTGGAGGCCGTTGCTCAGAACGAGCAACGGCCTCCACTCCCGGTCACCAACTCGGGTTCCGCACGTCACGTGCTGGTGTTCCCCGCCCGGTCACGGACCGGGCCGGGGTGAGACTTCGGGTCAGTTGGAGCGCCCGTTGCCGTCGCGACGGTCGTCGTCGTCCTCGGGCTTGCGCACGCCGGCCTTGGCGATGCCGCGGCTGAGGATGTAGGCCATCGTCACGAGCGCGACGTAGAACCAGGCCTGGTCGGCACCGAAACCGGTGTGGCCCTCGTCGGCGTTGTCGACGACCGCCGACGCGATGAGGATGGCGAGCGACACCACGATCCACGCGTAGAACTCCGTGGTCTTCAGTGCGGACTTCGTCTCGTTCCAAGTGCGACGGACGACGTTGTCGTGTCGTGCGGGGTTTCCTGCCGTGTTCGACATGGGTGTCTCCTTCACATTCTGTGCCGCCGGACTCCGGCGGCATCGTTGCGGTCCACACTTGTCTCGCGTCGCTGATTACCAACCCAGTTTCGTTTCCCAGCCGCACAGCCGGGCAGGGGCCCCCGCGGTCGAGGCGCTGCAGTCACTGAGGCGACCGCGACCGCGACCGCGGACCTGGCCCGGGCGTACGGCCACATCCGCCGACCGTTGATCGCCGTGATCAACGAACGGGCGAGGGGGCAGGCGAGGCGACCGTGCGCCGTGCCGTCGCGGAAATGGACTCGCACCTGCCGGACACGATCACGATGGCGGACATCGCCGCCGCCCCGTGCATCACCCCGTCGTCTGCAGGTCGGGTTCCAGCTGACAGCCGACGGTCGGCGCCTGCCGTCAGGTGCGGGGATGCGCGGTGATGAGGACGGCGCGGGTGCGGTCGGTGATGTCGTCGACGAACTCCTGATGCGCTGGCTCGAGGACGTCGTCGGAAGCGTCTTCTGTGAGCACGGGGATCCCCGGGCCGAGCACCAGGTTGACGGACGTGTTCGCGCCGCTCAGATCGACTGCCGGCATCGTCACGACGTCCGCGCGCGAGCTCTGACTCAACGCTGCTGTGTAGCGCAACACGGCGGCAGCGGCCGCGCTGCTGGTGAGGATCGAGGACAGTCCGTAGACGAGGTACATCATGATGATCCGGTTCCGACCTGCTCCTTTCGGCTGGTGCCGAGGAAGGTGCACCTGGTGACGGTGCGGCTGGTCATGTGGGTGGGCACCCGCGACCAGCTCAAAGGGGGCGAATCGTGTGCAGAACGGTGCACGCGATCAACGAGGTCTCGTGCTCCTTGCACGCTACGACTCACTCGTGATTTCCCCGAGGATGCCCGCGCGAAAGGGATGAACGGGCGAACGAGCGTCGACGAGGAAGGTCTGAGCGGCAAGCCGCCGGGTCGCTATGCAGACCGTTCGTCTCCACGGAGCCCGCCGAGAAACTCCGGGAGCTGGACGCAGCGACTGCTTCCGTGCGAGACATCACCCGACGGTGGGGCTCTGCACACATGGGCCGGTTCTCCGGCGCCTACCAAGCGTTCGGTGAGTACCCGCGAACGACCTTGCGGAACCGACCCGCCTCCGGATCCGGGATCCTCCGCTGTCGGCGGTGTTCCGCGTGCCGCTCCCTGACCGTGCGCTCCCATCCGGAGCGGAGACTGCTGACAGCTACCAGGACGGCGACGGAGGAGGAACCGTGACGGAACTCGATCGACGGACCAAGGTCCTGGGACGGTTGATCGGGCTGGCATCAGTGACCCGCCGGTCCGAGGCGCAGATCGTCGCCGACCAGCAGCGGGTGGTCGGCCACAACGCCGTCACGGACCTGCTGCTCGGTGGACTCGCTCCCGGGGTCAGCGTCCGCGACACGACCGCCGCGGGGCAGGACGGACCGATCGGGGTGCGCGTGTACCGTCCGACGACGTTCACCGGGACCCCACCGCTCGTGGTCCTCGTGCACGGCGGCGGCTGGACCTCGGGCACCCTCGACACCTACGACTGGCTGGCGTCGAACATCGCGCGGGACGCCCGGGTGGTCGTCGCGTCCCTGGACTACCGCCTCGCGCCGGGGCACCGCTGGCCCGCGGCCGCCGAGGACTCGTACGCCGCCACGGTGGACCTCGTCGGTCGCGCATCGGAACTCGGTGCCGACACGACCCGGGTCGCGGTCGTCGGCGACAGTGCCGGCGGGAACCTGGCCGCCGTCGTCGCCCTGATGGCACGCGACCGCTCTGGCCCGGCGATCGCGTTCCAGGCACTGCTCTACCCGGCGACCGACCTGACGATGGCGAGCCCGTCGATCGACGAGAACGCCACCGCCCCGATCCTGACGAAGGCCGACATGCTCGCGTTCCGCCGCCACTACCTCGGCGGCGCGGACCCGCGCGAGCCGTACGCGTCACCGCTGTTCGCGGAACTGGCCGGGCTCCCGCCCGCCCTGGTGCAGGTCGCCGAGCACGACCCGCTCCGGGACGACGGACTCCGGTTCGCCGCAGCACTGCAGGACGCAGGGGTCGCCGTCCGGACCACGACGTACTTCGGCATGCCGCACGGCTTCATGGCCTTCCCGCGCATCAGTCGTGCTGTGCCGCAGGCGCTCGGCGAACTGTGCCAGGAGCTCCGCCGGGCACTCGCCGTGTCCTGATCCGAGACCGGCTGTCCATCCGGTGACGGGTGCACACCACGAGCGGCCGTCAGGCGCCGACGGCTCAGTACGAGCCGACGGCCTCGCTGTGCGCCCACGCACCACACGGGGTGCCGTACCGACCGGCGATGTAGTCGAGCCCCCACGTGATCTGCGTCGCGGGGTTCGTCTGCCAGTCGGCTCCGGCTGACGCCATCTTCGACCCCGGGTACGCCTGCGGGATGCCGTACGCGCCGTTCGGGTTGGCGGCAGTGGTGCGCCAGCCGGACTCGCGGTCCCAGAGCGACACGAGACAGCCGAAGTCGTCGCTGCTCCAGCCGCGAGCCGCGACCATGTCGGCGGCGATCGCCTGGGCGCTACCGGGGGTCGGTGTCGGGACGACGGGGACGGGGGCCGGTGCGGCGGCGGGCTTCGGGGCGACCGCGCTGGCGGCCACGGACTGCACCGCCGGGGCAGTGGTCGGGGCAGCCGGAGTCTGCGGTTCCGGCCTCGGCTTCGGCTTCGGGGCCTGCACCGTGAAACCGTCGCGGTCCACGGCGAGCTCGACCGCGCCCTGCGTGGAGAACGTCTGCACGGCGGGGGCCGTCGCCGCTGCCGGGACGACCGCCGTCGCGGGGTCGGCGAAGGCCGGGAGGGTCAGCTGCGTCGCGAGGAGGGCGACAGGCGTCGCGAACGCCACGGCCGCGGCGACGCGACGGGCCGCCGAACGATGCGCGGCGGCGGGGTGGGCCTGTCTCTTATACACATCT
>NZ_QKLI01000003.1:0-241874 GCF_003224255.1 Curtobacterium sp. MCBD17_030
GAGCCCGGTCCAATACCGAGCCCATGCCCTCGCGGCATAACCTGAATTCACAGTCCAACAAACAGGGACCAGTTCACTGGCACCGGGCCTCCCGTCCGTCGTGTGGTCGCGCCTACAGGCTCGCGAGCGCCGCGTTCAGCGTCGCCGACGGACGCATGACCGCACTGGTCTTGGCGTCGTCGGGCCGGTAGTACCCGCCGATGTCCGCCGGCTGGCCCTGCACCGCGACGAGCTCGTCGACGATCGTCTCTTCCTGGTCGGCGAGGGTCGTCGCGAGCCCCTGGAACGCCGCGGCGAGCTCGGTGTCCTCCGTCTGCGCGGCGAGCTCCTCGGCCCAGTACTTCGCCAGGTAGAAGTGGCTGCCACGGTTGTCGATCGAGCCGAGCTTGCGGCCGGGCGACTTGTCCTCGTCGAGGAAGGTCCCGGTGGCGCGGTCGAGCGTGTCCGCCAGCACCTTCGCGCGGGCGTTGCCGGTCACACCGGCCAGGTGCTCGAGGCTGACCGCGAGGGCCAGGAACTCGCCCAGGCTGTCCCAGCGCAGGTAGTTCTGCTGCACGAGCTGCTGCACGTGCTTCGGCGCGGAACCGCCGGCACCGGTCTCGAACAGACCACCGCCGCCGAGGAGCGGGACGACGGAGAGCATCTTCGCCGAGGTGCCGAGCTCCATGATCGGGAACAGGTCGGTCAGGTAGTCGCGCAGGACGTTGCCGGTGACCGAGATGGTGTCCTCACCACGCCGGATGCGGTCGAGCGAGAAGCGCATGGCTTCTTCCGGCGACAGGATCTCGATCTGCAGCCCGTCGGTGTCGTGCTCCTGCAGGTAGGTGCGGACCAGGCCGATCAGGACGGCGTCGTGCGACCGGGTCTCGTCCAGCCAGAAGACCGCGGGCGTCGCGCTGGCACGGGCGCGGGTGACGGCGAGCTTCACCCAGTCGCGGATCGCGATGTCCTTCGTCTGGCAGGCGCGCCAGATGTCGCCCTGCTCGACGTCGTGCTCGAGGACCGTGTCCCCGGCGGCGTTCGTGACGCGGACGACGCCGTCGCCCGGCAGCTCGAAGGTCTTGTCGTGGGAGCCGTACTCCTCGGCCTTCAGCGCCATGAGCCCGACGTTCGGCACCGAACCCATGGTCGCCGGGTCGAAGGCGCCGTGGGCGCGGCAGTCCTCGATGACGGCCTGGTAGATGCCGGCGTAGCTGGAGTCCGGGATGACCGCGACGGTGTCGTGTTCGTCACCGTCTGGGCCCCACATGTGCCCGGAGGTGCGGATCATCGCGGGCATCGAGGCGTCCACGATGACGTCGCTCGGGACGTGCAGGTTCGTGATGCCCTTGTCCGAGTCGACCATGGCCAGGTCCGGGCCGGCGTCGATGCCGTCCTGGAACGCCTGCTTGATCTCGGCACCGTTCGGCAGCGCGTCGAGCCCGGCGAGGACCGAGCCGAGGCCGTCGTTCGGCGTGAGCCCGGCGGCGGCGAGGTCGGCTCCGTAGCGCGCGAACACGTCGGGGAAGAACGCCCGGATGACGTGCCCGAAGATGATCGGGTCGGAGACCTTCATCATCGTGGCCTTGAGGTGGACGGAGAACAGGATGCCCTCGTCCGCCGCGCGCTGGATCTGCTTGCGGAGGAACTGCTCGAGCGCGGCGACGTGCAGCACGGTGCCGTCCACGACCTCACCGGCGACGACGGGGATCGACTGCTTGAGCACCTGCTCGCTGCCGTCCTGCCCGACGAAGGTGATCGTCAGGATGTCGTCGGCCGGGGCGACCCAGGTCTTCTCGTTGGAGCGGAAGTCGTCGACGCCCATGGTCACGACGTTCGTCTTGGAGTCCGAGCTCCACTTGCCCATGCGGTGCGGGTGCTTGCGGGCGTAGTTCTTCACGGACAGCGGCGCGCGGCGGTCCGAGTTGCCTTCGCGCAGGACCGGGTTGACGGCGCTGCCCTTGACGCGGTCGTAGCGGGCCCGGACGTCGCGCTCGTCGTCCGTGCTCGGCTCGTCGGGGTAGTCCGGCAGGTCGTAGCCCTGCGACTGCAGCTCGGCGATGGCGACCTTGAGCTGTGGGATCGAGGCCGAGATGTTCGGCAGCTTGATGATGTTCGCCTCGGGCGTCCCGGCGAGCTCGCCGAGCTCCGCCAGGGCGTCGTCCAGGCGCTGCTCAGCACTGAGCCGCTCCGGGAACAGGGCGATGATCCGGCCCGAGAGCGAGATGTCTCGGGTCTCCACGTCGACGCCCGCGGTCTTCGCGAAGGACGCGATGACGGGCAGGAAGGAGTGGGTGGCGAGGAACGGGGCCTCGTCGGTGAGCGTGTAGATGATCTTGGCCATGCTGGCGGGTACTCCCTTGTTCGCGCGGTCCGTGCCCCCCACGCTACTCGCGGCGTGAGATGTCTCGACATCAAGATACCCGTCCTGTGGACGGGCACCACTGCCGGCCGCACCTGTGGAGGAAGGGCACAGCACCGCAGGGCTCCGGGGCTCAGACCGTCAGGCGGAACACCCGGAGGCCGGCGGCCCGCAGCCCTGCCGTCCCGAGCCGTGTGCGCAGGTTCCGGAAGGGTCGGCGGAACCCCGACTCCGCCGTGGCCACACCGAGCTGGTGCAGGACCTCTGCCGTCAGGGCGTGTTCGAGCTTCGGCGCGAGCCTGGTGACCCGCGAGACGGTGATGACGATGCGGACCGCGCCCGGGCGGAGCAGGGGCTCGAGCATCTCGGCGGCTTCCTGCGCACGGTGGAACGCGGGGTCCTCGCCGGGCCGGCGGATCGCGATGACGGCGAGTTCGGCGCTGCCGCTCCCGTCCACCTCGGGCACGTCGTCGACACCGACGACGTGCATCCGTGTCGCGTCGACCCCGGCACGGACGGCAGCCGCCCGCAGGACGGGGAGCAGGTCCTGGGTACCGGCGAGCACGACCTCCGCCGACCGCAGGTCGATGGGTTCGTGCCGCTCCCGCGGCGATCGGGCCATGAGGGGTCCTCTCCGTCGCTTGCCTCGACCCTACTGATCCACAGCCGGGAGGCCCGGATCCGGTCGCTCTCCGCACTCCCCACCGCAGATGGCCGCGGAACGAGGGGCTGTACAACCGGACAGCTTCGTGCAGAATGGGCTCCGGCCATGACTCCCCCAGATGCAGACCACCCCAGCAGCACGCCCGTCGTGCACCTGACGCGTCGCGCTGCCCTGGCGGCGGAGCGGGCCGAGCAGGCCGCCGCGACGAAGCCGCGCCTGCGAGCTGCGCGACCGGCAGCCGTCCCGGACGTCGCGACCCGGGACGTCACCACCCCGGTCGTCGCGACCCCGGACGTCACCGCCCCGGTCGTCGCGGCCCCGGTCGTCACGCAAGCCGACACCCGCATCCGCCGGGTCCCGCGGCGGGCTGTCGCGATCGCCAGCACGACGACGGTCGGCACCGGCACCGCGAGCACCACGACTCCCGTCAGCCGCCGACGCGGAGCCCGGGCCAGCCAGCTCACCCTCACGAGCGCCGCCGCCGCCCTCGCCATGTTCGGTGCCACCGCGATGCCCGCTCACGCCGGCACCGGGGGGTCCTCGGCGATCGCGACCCTCGCCCCCGCGGTGAGCACCCAGGACTTCGCCGTCACCCAGGTGGCGCTCCCGAGCACCTCGCGCGACGGCTTCACGGTCGGCGGCGGTGTCGCGTCGACGGACGCCGGCGCCGTGGTGGCCGGTGAGACGGTGACCTACGGCGGCGCGATCCGCTCCCCGTTCCCGGGCCCGGTCCGGATGAGTTCGGGCTTCGGGTACCGCTCCGCTCCTTGCGGCGCGTGCTCGTCCCTGCACCAGGGGCTCGACTTCAACCCGGGCATGGGCGCTCCGATCGGCGCCGTCGCCGCGGGCACCGTCCGGGTGTCGGGGATCTACTTCTCGTACGGCGAGACCGTCATCATCGACCACCAGGTGGACGGCCGGAAGGTCTCGACCCTGTACGGCCACATGATCCCCGGGTCGTCGCCCCTGCAGGTCGGCGACCGCGTGGAGCCCGGACAGTTCATCGGCAGCGTCGGGTCCTCCGGTGTCTCGACCGGAGCCCACCTGCACCTCGAGGTCCTGATGGACGGCACCCTGCCGGTCGACCCGGCCGCCTGGCTCGCCGCCCACACCGGCCGCGCACTCTAACGAGCCGGTCTCCGAACCGGTACCGGGCCTCCCGTCCGGTGCCGGAGGGACGCACACGTAGCCTTGGCGCATGGGTATCGACGTCCGCAACGAGATCCGCGACTTCCTGTCCAGCCGTCGAGCCCGGCTCACCCCGGACCAGGCCGGCATGCCGGCCTTCGGCGGAGGCACCCGGCGCGTCCCGGGACTCCGACGACACGAGGTCGCGATGCTCGCCGGCGTCAGCGTCGACTACTACACACGGCTCGAACGAGGCACCCTGAAAGGCGTCTCCGAGGGCGTGCTCGACGGCCTCGCCACGGCGCTCCAGCTGGACGAGGCAGAGCGGGCGCACCTGGCGGACCTCGCCCACCTGGCGAACGCCGGTGTGAAGACCACCCACCGTCCGGTGCCGACGTCGGTGCGCCCGGCGGTGCAGCGACTACTCGACGCGATCACCGGCGCCCCCGCGTGGGTGCGCAACGAGCGGCTCGACATCGTCGCCGCGAACACCCTCGGCCACGCGCTCTACGCCCCCGTCTTCGCCGGCGCCGGACGTCCGGTGAACACGGCGCGCTTCGCGTTCCTCGACCCCGCGGCCCGCGACTTCTTCCCCCGCTGGGAGCAGACCGCCCGCGACGCCGTGGCCGTCCTCCGCACCACGGCGGCATCGAACCCGTGCGAGCCCGGGCTGATGACACTGGTCAGCGAGCTCTCGGCGAAGAGCGAGGAGTTCCGCACCTGGTGGGCCGAGCACGACGTCCACGTGCACCGCTCGGGCCGGAAGCACCTACACCACCCGATCGTCGGTGACCTCGAGCTGACGTTCGAGGCGCTCGACCTGGTGGCCGACCCCGGGCTGACGGTGTTCACGTACGGCGCCGACGCCGGGTCGGAGTCCGAACGGTCCCTGTCGCTCCTCGGCACCTGGGCCGCCACCGAGCTGGCCGAGCAGCGCGCGGCGGCCCGGACCTCGGAGCCGGTCGACCAGGTCGACTGAGACCGGCTTCGACAGACCGGGACCGGGTGCCGACGACGTCACCGCCGTAGGCTGACGGCGTGACGAGGACTGCGGACGGACCCGCCGGCGAGGCCGAGCACGGCAGGGCCGACCGCACCGCCGACAGCGCGTCCCGTCACCGCCGGCCGGAGCCGGTCTTCGAACGGGCGATCCGGGTGGCGCTCGGGCAGGCCCGCACGGTCCTCCACGTCCGAGCCGGTGCGGATGCGGGCGCTGGTGCCGGCGCGTACGAGCCGCGCGACCGGGACCTGACCGCCGTCGAGCCTCCCGACGAGGCCCTGCCCTTCGCCGACGACTCGTTCGACGCCGCCTCGTCGGCCTTCGCACTGCCCGTGTGGCCCGACCTGGAACGGGGTCTCGCCGAGGTCCGTCGGGTCACCCGTGGGCCGGTCGTCCTGCTCACCCGCGACCCGGCCCGCATCGAGGACCACTGGCTCGGCGACTACGCCCCGGACGTCCTGGCGAACGAGGCCCGGCGCTGGCCGACACTCGACCGGATCGGCGACGCCCTCGGCGGGGTGGTCACGACGACGCCCGTGCCGATCCCCTTCACGTGCGTCGACGGGTTCTCCGAGGCGTACTACGCCCGGCCGGAACGACTGCTCGACGCCAGCGCGCGCCGGGCCGACCCGGCGTGGGCCTCGGTCGACGAGATGACCGCAGCCCGCTCGGTCGCCGCCCTCCGCACCGCGATCGAGGACGGCTCGTGGGACGCCCGGTACGGCCGGCTCCGCGTGCAGCCGTCGTACGAGGGCTCGCTGGTGCTCGTCGTCGCCCAGCCGTAAGGTGAGGCCGTGAGCAACCGTTCCGAGGAGGTCGTCGGCGCCTGCGCCGACATCAGGGCCTGACGCCCCTGCCGTGTCATCGACACGGCTTCGTCGTCGACCCCTCCAGAACGAACGCACCTGAGACGCACACTGCTGCGCCGGTGCCAGAACGACAGGTTCACCATGCTCCCGATCACCATCGAGGCCCTCCGCGCCTCCTTCGTCAACGCCTCCCGCCGCGAGGTCACCGACATGACCCTCCCCGACCTCGACGCCGTCGACTGGGAGGACCTGACCTTCCTCGGGTGGCGTGACCCGAAGACCTCGCGTCGGGCCTACGCGGTCATCCCGACCCTCGACGGCGCCCTGATCGGCATCGTGTTCCGGCAGGCCGAAGCGTCGCCACGCTCCCGTGCCCAGTGCTCGTGGTGTCAGGACGTGAAGCTGCCGAACGACGTGGTCTTCTACTCGGCCAAGCGCTCCGGTCCGGCGGGTCGGAAGGGCGACACCGTCGGCACCCTGGTCTGCCAGGACTTCCAGTGTTCGCGGAACGTCCGGAAGACCCCGCCGCCGGCGTACGAGGGCTACGACGTCGAGGCCGCACGGCTCCGGCGCATCGAGGACCTGCAGCTCCGCGTCGCGGGCTTCGCCGCCGAGGTCTGACCCGGGACCTGGACCGCTCAGGGACGGACGGGAGGCGCGGTGCCGGCCCGCACCGCGCCTCCCGTCCGGTCAGTGCGGCAGCGGTGGGTTGTCGAACGCGATGCGGAGCGTTGCGATCCGCCACACCTCGTCGGCCACGCTGAGCGTGAAGGTGGCCGTGCCCGTCGCGACGATGACCGGCGTGGTGCCGTCGACGGCGATCAGCGTCAGGAGGGCGGTCGCCCGGCTGGTCCCGTCCGCGGCACCCGTGATGACGGTGTTCGTGAGCAGGTGCCGCTGCTGGACGGGCGGCCCGTCCGGTGGTGCGGAAGCGAAACCGATGATGGCGTCCCGCCCGCGGATCGGGCCCATGACGACCTGGTCCCTGACGGCGAAGGACCATTCGGCGTCGTCCCGGTGCACGGCGGCGAGGGCGTCGAGGTCGTGCGTATCGAGCGCCGAGCCGTACTGCGCGATGACCTGCTGGATCTCGTGGGTGGCGGCGCTCATGCGACGGTGAGCACGATCTTGCCTTCGAGGTGGCCTGCGGCGGCCCGCTCGTGCGCGAGCTGCGCGTCGGCCAGGGTGAAGGTGCTGTCGATCGCGACGCGCACGACCCCCGTCTCGAGGAGTTCGGCGAGCTGGGCGAGCTGGGCACCGCTCGCGCGCACCTGGGTGCTCGAGACCGACACCTCCGCGGCCGCGGCCTGCTCGGGGTCGACGGGACCGGAGAAGACCGGGAAGAGCGCACCACCGCGCGTGACGTTCGCGAGGAACCGACCGGTGGCCGGCCCGCCGACACTGTCGAGGACGAGGTCGAACTCCGCACCGGATTCCTCGGGGGGCGTCACCGTGTAGTCGAGGAACTCGTCCGCTCCGAGTTCCTCGAGGAACTGTCGGTGCGCTCCCGAAGCGACCGCGACGACGTACGCGCCCTTCCACTTCGCGAGCTGGACGGCGATGTGGCCCACACCGCCGGCGGCTCCGTTGACCAGGACCCGGGTTCCCTCGTGCAGCGGCACCGGGCGGTGCAGCTCCGCTTGGAACGGCGGCACGGTGTCGTGCCCGAGCTCGATGAGGAACTGCCAGGCCGTCAGCCCCGCCATCGGCGCCGCGGCCGCGTGGACGTGGTCGATGCTCGCCGGCTTGTGCGCCAGGTCGGTCGCCGGTGCCGCGACGTACTCCGCGTACGCGTTCGCCGGGGCGTCCGGGAAGCGGATCAGGCCGAAGACCTCGTCGCCGGGCACGAAGTCCGTGACGTCGGGGGCGACCGCTTCGACCACGCCGGAGATGTCCGAGCCGAGGATCAGGGGGTAGGCGAGGACGGGTCGCCACTCCGGCGGCAGGATCGTCATCCCGTCCCGCATGTACCAGTCCGGTGGGTTGAGCCCGATGGCGTGGACCCGGACGAGCACCTCGCCCGCCTGCGGCTCCGGCCGGGTCACCTGCTCGTACCGCAGGACCTCCGGTCCGCCCGGGGTGTGGACCTGGACTGCGTGCATCATCAACTCGGTCATCGTGTCTGCCTGTCGGTCATCTAGACTGGACCGAAGTGGACCAGTGATCCGAATATATGGACCACTGATCCAGATAGCAAACGAGGTGCCCGGATGCGAGCAGACGCACGCAAGAACCACGATGCCCTGGTGGACGCGGCTGCCGCCGTCTTCGCTGAGGACGGGGCCGACGCGTCCCTCCGCGTCATCGCCCGTCGTGCCGACGTCGGCCTGGCGACGCTCCTCCGGAACTTCCCGACCCGGGACGCCCTGCTCGAGGTGCTGCTCCGCACCGGCTTCACGGAACTGGCTGAGCACGGACGAGCCCTGATGACGGCGGACGACCCCCGCGCTGCGCTGCTCACCTGGGTCCGGGAGTTCGTCAGGAGCGCCGACGTCTACCGTGGTGTCATCGACGTCATGGCCTCGGCGATCCACGACCCGGACTCCGCCCTGCATGCCGCGTGCGTCGAGATGCGGACGTCGGGCGCGGAGCTGCTCGCACGCGCGCAGCAGGCCGGGGTCGCTCGGTCCGACCTGGACGGCGACGACCTGTTCATCCTCGCCGCCGGCTTCGCGTGGACGCGCAGCCAGGCTTCCGCACCCGCTCGCCGCGAGCACGTCCTCGACGTGCAGCTCGCGTCGCTCGGGACCTGATCGCGGCCCCCCGGGCCGATGACGAGTGGCCGTCCGCGCGACGCCCCACGCGGAGACGGACGGGAGGCCCGGTGCCAGCTGGCACCGGGCCTCCCGTCCGACCGGTGGTCGCGTCAGCGACCGATGCTGGACATGTCCGGGTAGCGGTCGCCGGTCGGCAGCGGCAGCGACGTCAGGCGCTCGACCTGCTCGGCCGTGAGGGTGAGGTCGGCGCCGCCGACGTTCTCCTCGAGGCGCGTGACGCGCTTCGTGCCGGGGATCGGGACGATGTCGTCGCCCTGGGCGAGCAGCCAGGCGAGCGCGACCTGCGCCGGGGTGCCGCCGACCTCGTCCGCGATGCCCTTCACGACGTCGACGATCTTCATGTTCGCCGCGAATGCCTCCTGCTGGAAGCGCGGGTTCGCGGAGCGGAAGTCGTCGTCACCCAGGTCGGACGGCTTCGTGATGGCTCCGGTGAGGAACCCACGGCCGAGCGGCGAGTACGGCACCAGACCGATGCCGAGCTCACGGAGGGTGTCGAGCACGTCACCCTCGGGGTCCCGCGTCCAGAGCGAGTACTCGCTCTGGAGGGCCGTGATCGGGTGGACGGCGTGGGCCTTCCGGATCGTGGCGGCACTGGCCTCGGAGAGACCGATGTGGCGGATCTTGCCCTCCTGCACGAAGCCGGCGAGCTGTCCGATGACGTCCTCGATCGGCACGGCCGGGTCGACGCGGTGCTGGTAGTAGAGGTCGATGTGGTCGGTGCCGAGCCGGCGGAGCGAGCCCTCGAGGGCGACGCGGACGGACTCCGGCGCACTGGAGATCGCGCGGGTCTGGGTCGGCGTCTGCTCGTCGGCCTCGTGGTGGTACAGGCCGAACTTGGTGGCGATGACGACCTCGTCGCGGCGGCCGTGCAGGGCCTCGGCGAGGAGCTCCTCGTTCGTGTACGGGCCGTACGCCTCGGCGGTGTCGAAGAGCGTGACGCCGAGGTCGATGGCGCGGTGGATGGTGCGGATGGACTCGGCGTCGTCCGAGCCGGCACCCGAGTAGAAGGCACTCATGCCCATGGTGCCGAGGCCGATCGCACCGACCTGGAGGTCGGCGAGTGTGCGTGTCTGCATGCGTGGTCCTTTCGTTCGCAGTCCCCGGTGTACTCGCCTCCGCCGGAGCCGAGGGAGGCACTGACCGTGCCCGCCTGACGGGAATGCACGGCAGCGGCGTCTGCGCACGAGACCACGAACGCCGACGGACCCGGTCCGCGCGATGTGCGCGGTACCGGGTCCGTCGGGTGGTGCGAGCTGGTCGTCAGTGCTTGCGGAAGTACGCGTTCGACGCCGGCAGGAACATCAGTACGGTGGCGACGATGACCAGGATCAACGTGATCGTCCCGAAGACCGAGAAGGCGGCGAAGATGCCGAGCAGCTGCAGGATCGCCAGGACGAGCAGCACGATGCGGGCCCAGTTCCGGCCGTCACGCATCTTGAAGACGATGAAGAGCTCGACGAGTGCGATGACGATCGCGATGACCGCGCCGACCGTCAGCCCCGCGCGCATGGTCGTGTCGTCCGTCTGCGATCCGACACCGATGACGTTGATGATGCCGCCGATGATGCCGACGACGACGACGATCAGCCAGAGGATGAACGAGACGGTGACCGTGGTCGGACGACCGGTCGCGGAGGTGGTGCTCATGCTGAGGATCCCTTCGTGGCTCGGCGAGCCTGTTGAAGCTGAACGTAGTCTTCGAAACAGCTGATGTCCGTTCTCCGCGTGGTCGGATCGGGGCGTGAACCTGACCTTCCGGCTCCTGTTGCTGACGCTGCGCGTGCGCCTCTCCCCGCGTCGCCGGCTGTCGCTGTGGGACGAGTCGCGGACCCCGTTCCGCGTGACGCTCACGGACCTGGACCCGCTCCGGCACGTGAACAACGGCAAGTACCTGTCGCTGCTCGACCTCGGCCGCTTCGAGCTGATGCTCCGGTCGGGTGCCTGGCGCACCTTCGGTGAGCACGGGTGGTACCCGGTCGTCGCCGCGCAGACGATCACCTACAAGCGGTCGCTGACGCTCGGGCAGCGCTTCGAGTTGCGGTCGCGGGTGCTCGGTGTGGACGAGCGCGCCGTGTACATGGAGCAGACCTTCGTCCGCCACGAGGACGTCATAGCCCGGGCCGTCGTGCAGGCCCGGTTCCTCCGTCGGACGGGAGGCACGGTGCAGCCCGACGAGCTGCTCCCGGCCGTCGGTGGGTCACCCCGCGACCTGACCCTGCCGGGCTGGGTGACGGCCTGGGCCGACGCCGTGCGGGTCAGCGGCGCCGGGAGGGCCTGAGTCCTACCATCGGGCCATGGAGATCGAGCCGTTCGTCGTCGCCGACGCCGCTGCCTGGCGCGCCTGGTTGGACGGCCACGAGGACCTGTCCGACGGGGTGTGGCTGGTGCTCGCGAAGAAGGGCACCACGAGTCCGACGAGCCTGACGTACGCGCAGGCCCTCGACGAGGCGCTCTGCTCGGGGTGGATCGACGGGTCCAAGCGCGGGCTCGACGCGGCCACGTTCCTCCAGCGGTTCACCCCGCGGCGGAAGGCGTCGCTGTGGTCGCAGCGGAACGTCGGGTTGGTCGCGGGGCTGATCGCGGCCGGACGGATGCGGTCCCGTGGGCAGGCGGAGATCGACCGGGCGCAGGCCGACGGCCGGTGGGACCGGGCGTACGCGGGTGCGGCGACCGCCGAGGTGCCCACCGACCTCCGTGTGGCGCTCGACGTGGTGCCGACGGCGGCTGCGCTGTTCGCGGACCTCGACGCGACGAACCGGTACGCCGTCGTGCACCGGGTGGTGACTGCTCCGAGTCCGACGGCGCGAGCGAACCGGGTGGCGAAGCTGGTCGGGATGCTCGAGCGCGGTGAGACGCCGTACCCCCGTGCCCGGGCGGACCCTCAGGAACGTGGTGCCGGGCAGGCGTAGACCGGGTGGATGACCACTGGCACTGACACCACGAACCGTCCGGCCGCATCTTCCGGCACCTTCCGCATCGGCGGGGACCTCGAGGTCAACCGCCTCGGCTACGGCACCATGCAGCTCACGGGCCCCGGCGTGTGGGGACCGCCGAAGGACCACGACGAGGCGATCCGCGTCCTCAAGCGCGCCGTCGAACTCGGGGTGAACTTCTTCGACACCGCGGACTCCTACGGCCCCTACGTCGCCGAGGAGCTCCTCAAGGAGGCCCTCCACCCCTACGGCGACGACGTCGTCATCGCGACCAAGGCCGGCCTGACCCGCACCGGCCCGAACGAGTGGCCGCCGGTCGGCCGCCCGGAGTACCTGCGCCAGGAGGCCGAGATGAGCCTCCGCCGCCTGGGTCTCGAGCGCATCGACCTGTTCCAGCTGCACCGCATCGACCCGAAGGTCCCGCTCGAGGACCAGATCGGTGAACTCAAGAAGCTGCAGGACGAAGGCAAGATCCGCCACATCGGGCTGTCCGAGGTCTCCGTCGACGACGTGAAGGCCGCGCAGGAGATCGCCACGATCGTCTCCGTGCAGAACCTCTACAACCTCACCGACCGGTCGGCCGAGGAGCTCCTCGACTGGTCCGAGCAGCAGGGCATCGGGTTCATCCCGTGGTTCCCGCTCGCGACCGGTGGGCTGACCGGCGATGACTCGCCGCTGACCGAGCTGGCGAAGCAGAAGGACGCCACCCCGGCGCAGGTCGCACTGGCCTGGCTGCTCAAGCGTTCGCCCGTCATGCTGCCGATCCCGGGCACGTCGAGCGTCGACCACCTCGAGGACAACCTGCAGGGCGCGACGATCGAGCTCTCCGACGACGAGTTCCAGGAGCTGTCGAAGCTGCACAGCTGACGCACCGAACCGCATGACAGGAGGCTCCCCACCGGTCCGGTGGGGAGCCTCCTGTCCGTCGTCCGGATGATCTCCGTCCCGACCGCTTGCCGAACCATACCGGGTATGTGCATACTCGGTATGCCCGAGGGGAAGTGCTCCGACGGTCGAGGGGGAACGATGAGCGTTCGCATGGGCGTACTCGCACTGCTGGTGGCCGAGCCGGGCTACGGCTACCAGCTCCGGGGGGAGTTCGAGCACCGCACGGGGGGCAGCTGGCCGCTGAACATCGGCCAGGTCTACACGACGCTCGACCGGTTGGAACGCGACGGTCTCGTGGCCCGCGGCGACGCCGACGACGACGGACACGTCGTCTACACGGCGACCGACGCCGGGCGTGAGGCCGTCGACCGCTGGTTCAACGAGCCGGTCCCCACCAAGCGCGGTCGCGACGAGCTGGCGATCAAGTTCGCGATCGCGGTCACCGTGCCCGACGTGGACGTCCGACACCTGGTGCAGGTGCAGCGGACTGCGGCGCTCCGGGCGCTGCAGGACCTGACCCGACTGAAGCGCACGACGGACCCGGCGACGGAACTGGCGTGGTCACTCGTGCTCGAGTCGATGGTGTTCCAGGCGGAGTCCGAGGTCCGGTGGCTCGACCACGTCGAGTCGAGCGTCGCGCGGTACCAGCCGGCGCCCCGAGCCACGATCGACACCCCCGACGACGAGGACGCCTACGGCAGCGAGCCAACCGGCCGCCGTGGCACGGGAGCCGTCCGATGAGCACCGCACCGCTGCTGGAACTCGACGCCGTCGCCGTGCAGTACGGCAGCGGCGCGCAGGCTGTGACCGCCCTGGCCGGTGTCGACCTGACGATCCGACCGGGCGAGATGGTCGCCGTGATGGGCACCTCAGGCTCGGGCAAGTCGACACTGCTGTCCGTCGCCGGCACCCTGATGCCCCCGACGAGCGGCGAGGTCCGCATCGACGGCGAATGGGTGTCCGACCGGCCCGCCCGTGAACTCGCAGCGCTGCGGCGACGGGTGCTCGGGTTCGTGTTCCAGGACTTCAACCTCATCCCCTCCCTGACCGCGGTCGAGAACGTGGCGCTGCCGCTGGAGCTCGACGGCTGGCGGACCGGGCGTGCACGGAAGGCCGCGGAGCTCGCGCTCGAGAGCGTCGAACTCGGACACCGTCTGGACGCCTGGCCGGACGACCTCTCCGGTGGTCAGCGACAGCGCGTCGCCATCGCCCGCGGGGTCGTCGGGGACCGCAAGCTCGTCCTCGCCGACGAGCCGACCGGTGCCCTCGACTCGCAGACCGGCGAGGTCGTCCTCCGCATGCTCCGTCGGCACGTCGACTCCGGCGCCGGGGCACTGCTCGTCACGCACGACGCCCGGCACGCCGCGTGGGCGGACCGCATCGTGTTCCTCCGCGACGGCCGGATCGTCGACGAGTCGTCGTACGCCGGCGTCGAGCTGGCCCTGACCGACGTGCAGGAGCGACCGTGAGCGAGCGGCCCCGGCGGGACACACACCGTCCGACGATCCGCAGCCGCTCCCCGTTCGCCGTCCGCCCGGCACTGCTGCTGGCCCGACGTCTGGCGTTCGCCCGGCCCGGGCGTGCGGTGCTCGTCGCGGCGCTCATCGGCTTGCCCATCGCCGGCCTGGCCGCGGGCGGGGTGCTCATCGCGTCGAGCACGCAGAGCACCGAGGACCGGTTGACCGTCGAGCTCGGGCAGTCCGCGGCGATGCTCGAGGCGAACGGCCCGGACCTCGCCGGCATGCGGCAGGACCCGGTGGACCGGTACACGTCGACCATCGCGAAGAAGAGCCCGCTGCAGCGATACTACGACCGTCCGGACACCTCCGACGCCGACGCCAGCGCCTTCCCGACGCCCGACCTGCTGGGCTCGGTACCCGACGGCGCGGCGTCGATCCCGGTCCGGCAGGGCACCGCGGTCGTCAGCGGCCCCCGCGTCCCGGTCACGGTCAACGCCGTCGAGGGCCAGACCTGGGCCGGCGCACTCCAGGGGCACTGGGAGCGCATCGACGGCGGTGTCCCGCGGTCCGGGGACGAGGTCCTCGTCACCCCGGCGACCCTCGATCGTCTGGACATCGCCGTCGGCCAGACGCTCCAGCTCAACGACCCCGTCCAACGGCAGGTCACCGTCGTCGGGACGCTCCGCGACCTGGGTGTGCCGAGTTCGACCCTCGCGGTCTTCGGCGAGTGGGGGTCGCTCGGGCTCGAGGACGACGGCACCGCACAGGTGTTCCTGCCCGACCGCAGCGTCACCTGGCCCGAGATCCAGCGGTACAACGACCACGGCATCGTCGTCGAGTCGCGTGCCGTCGTGCTCCACCCGCCGTTCCCGAGCACGAGCACGCGCGGCGCGGGGTCCCTCATCAGCTACGGGTACGTCGGCCTGGCCGGGGTGTTCGCCCTCTTCGAGGTCGGGCTGCTCGCGGCGGCCGCGTTCCTGGTCAGCTCGCGAGCCGACACCCGGACCCACGCGGTGCTCGCCAGCGTCGGCGGGGACCGGCGCTTCCTGTTCACCGTGGTGTCCTCGTCCGGGCTCGTGCTCGGTGCCGTGGGGGCCATCGTCGGCAGCGCGCTCGGCATCGTCGGCGGTGTCGTCGCGTTCCACCTGCTCGACTCCGGCGACCGCGCGCAGTACCCCGGCGTCCACCTGCCCTGGCTGGTGCTGCTCGTCGTCCTGGTCCTCGGGCTCCTGGCCGGCTGGGCGGCGTCGCTCGTCGCCGCCCGGAGCGCCAGCCGGGTCGACGTGGACAGCGCCCTCCGTGGTGCGACCCGCCCCGCCCCGGTGTCGCGTCGACGACGGGCCGCGGCGGCCGGACCGGTGCTCGCCGTCGTCGGCATCGTGATGACCCTGGCCTGCGGCATCGGGGTCCTCGCCCTGAACGCCCGCCCCGTCCAGGAGGACCACCTGGCCCTCGTCGTCGGCGCCGGGGTCGCGCTCGGGCCGTGCCTGGCGCAGCTCGGCATCGTCATGGCCGCCCGTCGACTGCTCGGCGCGGTCGCCCGCGTCGGCGAACGGTTCGGCCTGCCCGCCCGGATCGCCGTGCGGGACGCCGTCCGCAACCCGGTCCGGACCGTCCCGGTGCTCGCGAGCGTGATGAGCGTCGTGTTCGTCGCGACCGTCGTCCTGACGTTCACCGCGTCGCAGTCGACCCAGAGCAACGAGCAGTACGAGTTCAGGACCGCGACGGGCGTCGGGACGACCGCGGTCACCGACGTCGACGGGGTGCCGGACGCCGACCTCACCGCGCGGGCGGTCCGCGTCGTGCGACAGGTCGTCCCGGAAGCCCACCTCCGCGTGCTCGGCGCGGGCATCGAGAACCGCTCGGACGACGCCCCGGTGACGTTGCCGGTCGACGTGCACCGCCCCGACTGCACGAGCGCCGGCAGCGGACCCTGCGCCGGGTGGTTGGTGGGGCCGGACAGCACCAGCCCGCACGTCCTGACCGGCAGCGCCGACGACCTCGGCGTGCTGATCGGACACCGGCCCTCCCGGGCCGCCCGGGCAGCGCTCGAGCGCGGTGACGCCGTCGCCGTCCGCCCCGAGTTCGTCCAGGACGGTGTCGTCCGGTTCGACACCCGCAAGGCATCGCAGTTCGCGATGTACGGGGAACGACCGACCGGTCGCCCGCTGCACACCATGACCGTCCCGGCCGTGGTCGAGCACACCGAGGAGCCGCTGCAGATCGCCGTCTTCCTCACTCCGCAGGGTGCCGCACGACACGGCCTGGAGACCGAGCCGAACTACCTGGTCGGGAGCTTCCCCGACGGCATGTCGACGGAACGCTCCGACGCCCTCGCCGCCACCTGGCAGGCCTCCGCCGGACAACAGGCGGACTCCTGGTACCCGTCGTTCAACGTCGAGGCCGGACCGCAGGACCCGTTCCGTCCGATCGCCCTGGTCGTCGTCCTGCTCGCCGGCATCGTCACCCTCGGGGCCACGACCGTCGCGATCGGACTGGCCCGCGCCGACGGCCGCCGCGACGACGAGGTCCTCGACGCTATCGGCGCCTCCCCCGGGGTCCGTCGTCGGGTCTCCACCTGGCAGGCCGCGGTGCTGACCCTGGTCGGTTCGCTGGTGGGCGTCGCGCTGGGGGTCCTGCCGCTCCGGGCACTCACGCTGCGGTTCGCCCCCACCCCGCTCGGCGTCTCGCACCTGCCGTTCGCGCCGGACCCGACCTCGCTCGTCGTGCTCGCGCTCGGCCTGCCGCTGCTGGTCACCGCCGGGGTGTGGGCCGTCGCGGGGCGTCGGCGGAAGGTGGCGGTGCGCCGGACGGCCTGACGGCGGACGGCCTGCACGCCGGACGGGAGGCGCGGTGCCAGCTGAAACCGGGCCTCCCGTCCGGTGTGCGGTCGCCGCCGCTACTCGGTGAGCTTGATGAGCAGGGGCAGGAAGAGCCCGGCGAGCCAGGAGAGCACGAGCACGGAGGCGCCGATCGCAAGGAGCCGACGGCGACGACGCTGCCTGGGGCTCTCGGCGACGCCCCAGACGCCGGCACGGACCAGCAGGCGGTTCGCCTCGCCGACCAGGCGGCGGACCTCCGGGTCCTCCATGTCGAGGTGCCCGTTCTCGGCGTGCTCCGCGATCGCGGTGGCCTCGTCGACCGTCAGCGCGGTGTCACCCGTCGCGCGGTCCCTGCGTCGCATGCGCCCACGGTAGCCCGCGGGTGCCCGGAGGGCCACCGGTGGCGCCGGGCGGCACCCGCGGCGCGCTCCCGCGGCGCGCTCCCGCGGCGGGCTCCCGCGGCGCACAACAGGAACCGGCTCGAACCGCGGACTCCCGTGGCTCGAGCCGGTTCCTGTTGTGCGGCGGCAGTGCGCCTCGGTGGCGGGGCGCGCCAGTGGCGGGCTGCCACCGGCGGCGCCGAGGTGGGCGGCGACGGACGGGAGGCGCGGCGCGGTCCGGCACCGCGCCTCCCGTCGACGGTCACTCGGGCAGCGGCTCGGCGTAGGTGCGGAACTCGCCGCGCTCCGTGTGGATCGCCCACAGTCGCTCGGCGATCGACTCACCCGAGTGGTCGTCCTGGCCGTCGTCGATGCCGAACGGGATGATGAGCTGGCCGACGTGCACGTCCTCGTCGCGGACGGCGTCGTGGAGCAGCTGCGCGTAGGCGCTCTCGCCGGCGAACGCGACCGAGGTACCGGTCACGCGCGCTCCCGGGCGGACGGCACTGCCGCCGTTGACGAACAGGATCGTGCCGTGCCCGAGCGACCGCATGCCCGGCAGGACCTGGCGGACGGCGTTCACCGAGCCGTAGACGGAGAACTCGATCGGGCCGACGAGGTCTTCCGCGGTCGTCTCGAGGACCGGCCGCATGTACTCCTTCGCCGGCAGCGGGCTGTACTGCAGGACCTCGATCGGGCCGAGCTGCTCGGTGGCCTGCTCGAGCGCGTGCCGGAGCGAGTCGCCGTCCCGGACGTTCGCGGCGAACCCGGCGGCCTGGTGGCCCTGCTCACGGAGCGACGCGGCGAGTTCGTCGAGCCGCGCCTGGTTGCGGGAGATCAGGGCGACGGCGAAGCCCTCGCGGGCGAAGCGTTCCGCGACGGCGAGCCCGAGGCCCTTGCCGGCGCCGACGATGGCGATGGTGGTCATGTGTCCTCCAAGGACAGTGAGGTGGTCCTCCCACTGAACCAGGCCACCTGGTCCGGTCACTCGGGCAGGTCGAGGCCCGCGGGCGCGCCGGTGGCAGCCGGATGGTCACGGCAGCGGCCGGGAGATCGGGTCGAGTCGGCATCCCTCCCCCTCGACCGCGAGGCGGCACCTCGGCGGCAGCGCCGAGATGAACTCGATCTCGAAGACCCCGGCACCCTCGATGGTCGCGGTCTCGATGTCCAGGAGGAACTCGACCTCGGCCCAGCCCGGGTTCCCCGGACCCGCCGGTGCTGGCAGCACACGCGCCGAGAAACCCGCGACCCAGGCCCGGTGCAGGACGCCCGGGAGGCTCCGCGATCGGACACGACGCGGCAGGACGACACGCATCCACATCCGGAGCACCTCCACCTGCACGGTCCGCCGCGAGCCACGACGTCCCTGGATCGAACCTCGGTCGTCCTCCGGGCGTCGATCAGCGTCGCGCATCCCGGATGGGGACCGTGAACTCCACCGGCGAGCGCGGCTCCTGCGTGCACGCCGAGGTCTCCACCCGCAGCGTGGCAGGCATGTCCCGTCCCACCTCTCCCCACCGGATCACCCGGGAGAGCGCTCGTGCGGCGCTCTGGTTCTGGCCGTCCGTCTGGGCAGGCGTCGCCGTGGTCGTGACCCTGCTGCTGCTCGTGGTGCGTCCGGGCCCGTCCGGGTGGCGCTGGCCGGGCGGGCAGGAATCCGCCGGTGTCCTGCTCCAGGTGGTCGCATCGAGCGTGATGGCCGCGACGACGGTCACGTTCTCGCTGACGGTCGTCGCGCTGCAGTTGTCGTCACAGCAGTTCTCCCCGCGGCTGCTCCGCGAGTTCGCTCGTGACCGGGTCACGCAGGCCGTGCTCGGGATCCTGCTCGCCACCTTCGTGTCCGCCCTCACCTGCGTGCTCGGGATCGGCGGCACCCGGCTCCCGGTGTTCGCCCTCGCGCTGGTCTTCGTCCTGGGGATCGCGTCCGCCGGCGCGCTCATCGCGTTCGTCGGGCACATCGTCCGGTCGCTCCGGATCGACTCGCTCATGCGGGCGGTCCACGGTGAGACGGCGGCGATGATCTCGGCGACGTACCCGCCGAGGACCGACGGGAGGCCCGGGGCCGGCTCCGACGGACTCCCGGACGACCGGCGGGACCCGAGCCGATCCCTGCCGGACCGCGTGCCGGAACTCGACCTGAGGGCGCGTCGCACCGGGTTCGTCCGACGCATCGACACGGAAGCGCTGACACGCGCCGCCCGGCGGGACGACGTCGTGGTGCAACTCCGGGTCATGCCCGGGGACCACGTCACCCTCGGCGCACCGATCGCACGGATGTGGTTCCGGAGCCGCCCAGCCGACCCGTGGGACGTCGTCGAGCGGGCCCTCGAGATCGGGTACGAGCGGACGATGGAGCAGGACATCGCGTACGGGTTCCGCCAGCTCACGGACATCGGGGTGAAGGCGGTGTCCCCGGCGATCAACGACCCGGTCACCGCCGTGCACGCGATCGGCTACTGCGCCGACCTGCTCGTGCGGCTGGAAGGTGTCGTCATCCGCGACCGCCGGGTGCAGGACGGAACCGGTGTGCTGCGGCTCGTCGTCCCGGACCGGGACCGGCGGTACTGGCTCGACCTGGTCTGCGGTCCGCTCCGCCGCTACGGTTCTGACGAGCCGATCGTCCTGGGTGCACTGCTGCGGATGCTCCGGGACTGTGCGGCCTCCACCCAGGACCCGCTCGACGGCGAGGAGTTGCTCCGGCAGGCCGACCTGGTGCTCGAACAGGCGTCGACCACGCTCGCGGCGGTCGACCTCGAGGAGCTCGCCGATCGGCACCGGCGGGTCGGTGCTGCGGTCCGGGGCGACCTCGACGCAGCGTACGACGACCGGGCCGGCGAGACCAGGTCGGTCTGATCCCGTGGCTGCTCGGAGCCGTCAGCACCCAGCGGTTCCGCACCTCCGCGAGGTGCAATCGAGGGACATCGCCCGGGAGGCTCACCATGGGAAGAACCCGTCGCACCGTCTCGGCCGCGAGCGTCGCGCTCGTCGCCCTGGCGCTGACCGCCTGCACGAGCGAGGACGGGACCGACCCCTCGGACGCACCCCGGGCCTCCGCCCCGGCCGACCTGGCCGCCGGGCAGGTCGCACCGGACGGTGCCACGACCGACGTGGCGGCCGGACTGGAGGCCCCTTGGTCCGTCGTGCGCACCGGTGACGGTGCCGACGCCCTCGTCAGCCTGCGGGACTCGGCGGAGGTCCTCGAACTGTCGGAGGACGGCGAGCGACGCACCGTCGGGACCGTCCCCGGCGTCCGACACGGCGGGGAGGGCGGCCTGCTCGGACTCGCACTGCAGGATGACGGGCTGTTCGTGTACTCGACCGGGGAGGACGGCAACCGCATCGAGCGCTACGACCTGCAGGGGTCGACGGGTTCGTACGAGCTCGGTGACGCCACGACGGTCATCGACGGGTTGCCCGCCAACACGTTCCACGACGGAGGGCGGATAGCGTTCGGCCCGGACGGCATGCTCTACGCCAGCGTCGGCGACGCGGGGGCGAGCGACGACGCCCAGGACCGGGACTCCCTCGCCGGCAAGATCCTCCGGCTCACCCCGGACGGCGACGTGCCCGCTGACCACCCGTTCCCGGACTCCCCCGTGTGGAGCCTCGGACACCGGAACGTGCAGGGTCTGGGGTGGAGCGCGGACGGGACGATGTTCGCCTCCGAGTTCGGGCAGGACGCCCGCGACGAGCTCAACGTCATCGAACCCGGCAGCGACTACGGCTGGCCCGAGGTCGAGGGCACCGGCGGCGAGGACCAGGGGTTCGTCGACCCCGTGCAGCAGTGGGCCACCGACGACGCGAGCCCGAGCGGCCTGACCGTCGTCGGCGACACCGTCTTCATCGCCAACCTGCAGGGCCGGATGCTCCGCGGGGTACCCGTCGACGACCCGAGCAGTGCGCAGGAGTACTTCGTCGGTGAGTACGGCCGCATCCGGACGGTCCTGGCAGGGCCCGACGACACGTTGTGGTTCGTCACGAACAACACCGACGGACGCGGCGACCCCGGCGAGGACGACGACCGGATCGTGCAGGTCCCGCTGACCACGGGCTCGTGAGCCCCACCGGGGTGCGCTCCGTCAGGGGACGAGCCGCTCCGCGCGGTAGCGGTCGAACAGCCGGGTGAACGAGTCGAGCGTCCGGTGGTGCTCGGTGAAGCCGGCGAGTCGGCTCTTCGACATGTCGGTCATCACCTCGATGTCCCGCCCGAGGTCGGCGTCGGTGTGCCACCAGGACGCCAGCCGCTCCAGGTCCGGCTCGACCAGGCCGTGCTCGGCGACGATCTCGGCCCAGACCGGGGCGGCGTCGACCATCTGCTCTTCGAAGGGGCGGGGCGCGGTGTCGAAGCCCTCGGCCTCGACGCCGAGGTGCGCGGCGATCCGCGGCCACATCCAGCGCCAGCGGAAGACGTCGCCGTTCGCGGTGTTGAACGCCTCGTCCGACCCGGCCGGGTCCGTCGCCGCCCACACCATCTGCGCGGCGAGCAGGTCGGCGTCGGTGACGTCGGTCAGGCCGTTCCACTGCGTCTCGCTGCCGGGGAAGACCATCGGTCGGCCGGTGTGGCGGCTGATCGCAGCGGCGACGGCGATGGTGAGCCCCATGTTCATCGCGTTCCCGACCGCGTACCCGAGCACGGTGTGCGAGCGGTGCACCGACCAGGTGAAGCCCTGGCGCGCGGCGGCGGCGAAGAGCTCGTCCTCCTGCGCGTAGTAGAAGTTGTCGACCTCCAGGCGTGGCTCGTCCTCGTGGAACGGGGTGTCCGGCATCGCGCCCTGCCCGTACGCCTCGAACGGACCGAGGTAGTGCTTCAGGCCGGTCATCAGCGCCACGTGCTGCACTGGTGCGTCGGCGAGCGCCGCGAGCAGGTCGCGGACCATGCCCCCGTTGACGGCGATGTTCTCGACTTCGGTCGCCTGCCGTGACCACGCCGTGAAGAACACGTGGGTGGCCGGGACGTCCGCCAGGGTCGAGTTCAGCGACTCCGCGGAACGCAGGTCGGCGGAGCGCCAGGTGACGCCCGGCCGTTCGGCTCCCGGGCGGCGGGACAGTGCCGTGACGGTCCAGCCGTCGGCGACGAGGTGGCCGACGATCGCCGATCCGGCGATGCCGGTGGCACCGACGACGAGGGCGTGCGGGGTCGCGGTCATGCGGGTCCTTCCGGTGGAGGGCGGTGAACCGGAGACAACACCTGTCGGCTGTGTGCATTCCGTCCCGCGGGTGGTCCTCGGACGGGAGGCGCGGCGGACAGGGGTACGGACGTCACCTCCCTCGTGTGGTCGCCTCCGCGCTCGGGTCACCGTGGGTCGATCGGCCCGAACCGCAGGACGGTCGCCGCCCAGTCCTCGACTGCCGGCGCATGGGTCGCCACGATCACCGCGGCCCCGGCTGATGCGAAGTCGGCGAGCACCTCCAGCACCATCCGCGCGTTGTCGTCGTCGAGTGCGCTCGTCGGTTCGTCGGCCAGGATGACGTCGGGCTGCTTCACGAGGAGTCGAGCGAGGGCGACGCGCTGCTGCTCGCCGCCGCTGAGGTCGTGTGCCCGGTCGCTCCCACGCCCCGCGAGTCCCACCCGCTCCAGCGCCTCGGCTACGGACGTCCGGAGTCCGGTCCGTGCACGACCCGGACGGCCGATCCGGATGTTGGCGTCGACCGTCATGTCGGGGACGAGGCCGAAGTCCTGGAAGAGGTAGCCGAGGTGGTCGCGCCGGAGTCGTCTGGCTCGACCGGGGCTCCTGCCCGCGTTGGTCCCGTCGATGCGGACCGTTCCGGAGTCCAGCGAGTCGATGAGCCCGATGCAGTCGAGGAGGGTCGACTTGCCGGAGCCGCTCGGCCCGGTGAGCGCGAGCACCTCCCCGCACGCCACACCGAACGACAGGTCCCGCCAGAGCAGCCGTCCGCCACGGTGCTTCGCGGCGCGGTGGACCTCGAGCATCACGAACCACTCCCCCGGGACCGGACGACCGCCCTCGTCGAGACGGCGACCACGGCGACGGCGACCGCCGTGAGCACGACGAGCGCTGCGACTGCGGAGACTCCGCTCACGCCAGCGGCACGCGCAGCGGGATCGAGCGCCGAGACGGCTCCTGACCCGTCAGGTCGCGTCTGCCACCAGCGATGCACGACGGCGATCCCGCCGGCTGACAGCAGGAGACCCTCGACCAGCAGGAGGTCGCCGTTCACGCGAGCCGGTGGTCGACCGGCGGCGATGCCGGCGAAGAGCCGACGGCCGTGACGTCGGTGATGTGCCGCGGTACTGATCACGGCGAGGACGACGGCGACGGTGAGACCGCTGATCACCGCGAGGACCCCGATGCCGACGGCGGTCGCGGCCTGCCGTTGGCGTTCAGCCACCGCCTGCCCCACGGAGACGACCGCGCTGAACTCGTCGCCGAGACCAGCGGCCTCGATCGCATGGTCGGCGACGGCCTCGGAGGTGAAGACGACGTCGCCGGTGGACAACCAGGCACCGAGTTGGTCCGGCGTGAAGACACCGGAGGCATCGGGGACGACGACCACCACGGCGTCGGTCGACCAGGAGGCCGCCGAGGAGTCACCTGCGTACGTGTACGCCCCGGTCGATCGGAGGGCCCCGCCGCCGATGTGCCGTCGTTGCTCGTCGGGCGCCCCGCGGAGTTCCCAACCCACCAGCGCACGGATCACCGCCCTTCGGTCGAGGTCCGACCCCGGCGGGGTCCAGACGGTGATGCGGTCGTCCGTCACGGTGATGCGGTCACCGTTCTCGGCGCGGAGGTCCTGATGACGCAGGTACTCGGCGTCGACGAACAGTCCCGGCACCGAACCCGGACCGGTTCCCGTGCCCACCTCGACCGCAGCGGTGAGCAGGGCATCGTGCCGGTCCAGGGCGCCGCCGACGAAGTCGCCGATCCGGTCCCAGTAGCCCTGCGTCTCGGATCCGGGCCGCGGGTCCGGGGTCACCCAGAGCTGGACGGCGTCCCCGGCTGCCTGCAGCTCGCGGTCGCCGGAGTCCGACCTGGCCGCGGCGACGGCAGCCGTCACGTCGAACACCGCGGCGACCAGCAGCAAGACCGCTGGCAGTCGAGCGGCATGTGCCACCAGGACGAGCGCGCCCGGAAGCCGAGCTCCCCGCAGGGTGGCCGCGATGGGCCGGCGAACGGCGATGAGCGTGCCGACGACGTGGGCTGCCACGACCGGGACGAGCAGCGCTGTGGTGAACACCGCGGCCGACATCGCGAACGTCTCCCACGACGCGAGCCCGTTGTGGAACCAGAGGAGGAGTCCCACGACTGGTACGCCGACCAGCACGACGGTCAGGGTCGCTCGGACCTCGGACAGCTCGGCGCACACGATCGCGCCTGCGCTGCGGCCGTGCAGTCGGCGCACCGCGGTCCGTCGCGGTGCGCCGATCGTGCCGACGAAGCAGAGCGCCACGCAGCCGAGCACGAGGGTGCCGGTGAGCTGGGACGTGCCCTGGACGCCGCCGGTCACGCCGATGCGATCCAGGACCGGCACCGTCTCGGAGCTGGTCGTGAAACCAGCACCCCGGAGTGCTGCGGCGGTCGCACGCTCGGCTCCGTGGTCGCCGATGACCTCGTACGAGCCGGTGGGGTCGTAGCGGTCGAGTGTAGGATGCGAAGCGGCTCACACGACGAGCGGCCCCGCCACCTCGACCTCGCCGCGCTCCACGAGCCACCGCACGGCGTCCAGCACGGTCTCCTCCGCCGTGTACCGGGGCGCGTAACCGAGCAGCCGCCGGGCCTTGTCAGGACGCGGCGAGCGCGGCGTACCCGCGGGCGGTGAGCGCGGTGGGGGCGACGACGGAGAAGTCCTCGCCTGACGCCGCATCGCGGTGTTCGACGGCGAGCGCGAAGGCCTGGGCGACGTCGTCGGCGTGCACGTGGTGCATGGTCTCGGCGCCGAGGCCGGGCACGAGCAGGGGTTCCCCGGCGGAGAGCGTGCGCCAGACCGACGGGTCGAGGTTGCCGACCGGGCCGATCGGCGCCCAGCCGGGGCCGCTGATGTGGCCGGGGTGCAGCGACGTCGTCGCAAGACCCCCACGGGCGGTTTCCTCCTTGAGCATCCGGGCGATCGCGTCCTTCTCGATGCCGTACTCGCCCTGCGGCGGGGTCGCGTTCTCCTCGGTGACGGGCAGCACTGCGCTGGGTCCGGCGCGCCAGATCGAGCCGCAGTGGATCAGGTGCGCGTCGGTTCCGCGGAGCGCCGTGACGAGTGCGGTGGCGGACTCGAGGGTGAAGCAGACGAGGTCGATGACGACGTCGGGTCGCAGCGCGACGATGCGGTCGCCGAGGACGCCGTCGCGGTCCTCCTGCTCGCGGTCGGCGGTGACCTGCTCGACCTGCTGCCACTCCGGGGCGTCGACGTAGGCCGAGCGGGTGCCGCGGCTGATGGTGACGACGTCGTGGCCGGCACGCACCAGACGCGGGACGAGGAAGGTGCCGATGTGGCCGGTGGCCCCGATCACGACGACGCGCTGTCTGCTCATGCCGTCACCGTACGCGCGGCCGACCCGCAGCCACGCGCAGCGGACGATGCCGTCGTCCGCCCGGTGGTGAGGGGCTACCGTCGATCCCATGCAGCGACGCACACCGGGCCGTACCGGCCGTGAGACCTCCGTGATCGGACTGGGCACCTGGCAGTTCGGCGGTGACTGGGGTCCGGTCGCCGCGGAGGACGCCTTCGCCGTGATGGACGCCTCCGCCGAGGCCGGCATCACCCTGTTCGACACCGCCGACGTGTACGGCGACGGCCGGAGCGAGCAGCTCATCGGCCGCTGGACCGCCGCGCACCACGATGCCGGGGTCACGGTCGCCACGAAGATGGGTCGCCGCGTCGACCAGGTCCCGTCGAACTACGTCGCCGCGAACTTCCGGCAGTGGGTCGACCGGTCGCGCGAGAACCTCGGCCAGGACACGCTCGACCTCGTCCAGCTGCACTGCCCGCCGACTCCGGTGTTCGAGGACGACGCCGTGTACGACGCCCTGGACGCGCTGGTGTCCGACGGCTCGATCGCCGCGTACGGCGTCTCGGTCGAGACCGCCGACCAGGCCCTCACCGCGATCGCCCGTCCCGGGGTCGCGAGCGTCCAGGTCATCCTCAACGCGTTCCGGCTGAAGCCGCTCGACCGCGTGCTGCCCGCCGCCCGGGAGGCCGGGGTCGCGATCCTGGCACGGGTCCCGCTGGCCTCGGGGCTGCTGACCGGCAAGTACACGACCGAGACGACGTTCGCACCGGAGGACCACCGCACGTACAACCGTGACGGTCAGGCCTTCGACCAGGGCGAGACCTTCAGCGGTGTCCCGTTCGAGGACGGCGTCCGTGCCGCGCAGGAGTTCGCCGCGGCTCTGCCCGAGGGCGTCTCGGTCCCGCAGGCCGCACTGGCCTGGGTCGTCGCGCAGGAGGGGGTCACCGCCGCGATCCCGGGTGCGCGCAACGCCGAGCAGGCACGGTCGAACGCCGCGGCCGGGTCCCTCGACCTGCCCGGGGACCTCGACGCGACCGTCCACGACCTGTACGACCGGTGGTTCCGTGCCACGGTCCACGAGCGCTGGTGATCGCGACCGCGACCACCGACGGACGGGAGGCCCGGCTCACCAGGTGAGTCGGGCCTCCCGTCCGTCGGGTGGTCGGCTCAGCCGGCCTTGACCACGGCGCGTGATCCGGCGATGACGGCGACGTCCTCGGCGACGGCGACCACCTTGTCGGGCAGCACGGTGCCGACGGCCTTGCGGGCGCCCCAGGCGACGTAGGAGCCGACGAGGGCCCCGATCGCGCCGAGGATCGCGCCCTCGATGCGCAGGTCCGACTTGCCGGACTTCATCGTGGTGCCGAGCGCGAGCCCGGCGAACGCGCCCGCACCGATGCGGCCGAGGAGCGCCGGGAAGGCGATCCGGTTCGGGGTCTTCGGCAACTTGTCACCGATGATCTCGCCCGCCGCACCGGCGACGAGACCGGCGCGACCGATCGACGAGTCGAAGGTCTTCCAGTCCTGCCAGTCACCGCGCAGGTTCTTGTCGCCCTGGTGCAGGCCGAGGACGGCGAGCGGTGTGGCGGAACGGCCTCCGCTGAGGATCCCGAGCAGCAGTGCACGCGTCAGGGTGCTGGTGGTCCGGCTCTTCTTCGACATGTGTTTCGTCTCCTTCGTGTCGCCGTCGACGCTACTCAGCCCGGCTGTCCCCGAGGCTCAGCCCTTGACCGCACCGGCGGACATGCCGGAGACCAGGTTGCGCTGGATGATCATGAAGAACACCACGACCGGCAGCGAGAACAGCACGGAGGCAGCCATCTGTCCGGTGAAGTCGGTGCCGGCGGTCTGCGTCGTGAAGGACGCCAACCAGACCGGCAGCGTGTAGTGCGCCTGGTCCTGCATGAACGTGTACGCGACGATGTAGTCGTTCCACGCGGCGATGAACGCGAAGACGCTCGTCGCGATCATGCCGGGCATCACGAGCGGGAACAGCACCTTCGTCAGCACCTGCCAGGTGCTCGCGCCGTCGATGCGGGCAGCTTCCTCGATCTCCATCGGGATGGCCAGGAAGAACCCGCGCATCACCCAGATCGAGAACGGCAGCACCGCGGCGACGTAGGCCAGGATCAGCCCGGCGTAGCTGCCGGTGAGTCCGGTCTGGTTGAAGATGAGGAACTGCGGGATGAGCAGCGCGGTGCCGGGCAGCATCTGGACGAGCAGGATCACCACGAGGATGGTCCGACGTCCGCGGAACCGGAACCGGGACAGTGCCGCCGACGCCAGGATCCCGAGCACCAGCGACAGGACGACCGCCCCGACCACGACGATGCTCGAGTTCTTCAGGTAGACGAGGAAGTCGGCGCGGGTGAACGCGGTGACGAAGTTCTCGACCGTCGGGTGTGCGGGGGCGAACAGCGGGGTGCTCGTCAGCGCTTCCGACCGCGGCTTGAAGGCGGTGTTCACCATCCAGTAGACGGGGAAGATCCACACCATGCAGAAGACCACGGCGATGGTGCTGCTGACCCACTTGACCGGACGACGTCGACGACGGATGCGTTCGGTGGCGGCGACGCCCTTCGGGGTCGGGACGGCTGCGGGGACGTCGGCCTCGACGGGGATGCCCGTCGGCAGTGCGGTTGTCACAGCTCTTCTCCCGATCGGACGAGGTTCCGGATGTAGAGGGCGCTGAGGACCATGAGGATCAGCGCAGCGATCACGGCGACCGCGGAGCCGGTGCCGATGTCGTGCCCGACGAAGGCGGTGATGTAGGTGAAGACGCCGAGGGTCGAGGTGGCACCGTCGGGGCCGCCCTGCGAGACGAGCCAGATCTGGTTGAAGACGTTGAAGTCCCAGATGATCGAGAGCATCGTCACCAGCAGCAGCGTCGGCCGCAGGTACTCGATGGTGACGACGCGGTAGACCGTCCACTCGGAGCCGCCGTCGAGTCGGACGGCTTCCTTCACCTCGAGCGGGATCTGGGTCTCGGCCGCGTACAGGGTCAGTGCGATGAAGGGCACCGCCTGCCACACGACGAGCATCCAGATCGACGTGTACGCCAGACCGGCGCTGTTGCCCCAGTCGGTGTTCGTCATGTCGCCGAAGACGTGCAGCTGCGTGAGCATCCAGTTGACGACGCCGTAGCCCGGCTGGAACAACCAGTTCCACACGAGCGAGGACGCCACGTTCGGCATGCCCCACGCGCAGATGAGGACGATCGTCACGGCGTAGCGGAGGACCACCCCGAGCCGGGTCATCAGGTGGGAGACACCGGCGCCGATGAGGATGCTGCCGAGCACCATCGCCGCGGTGAACAGGATCGTGCGCACCAGGGAAGCCCAGAACGCCGGGTCGGTGAGGATCTGCACGTACTGCGCCAGGCCGACCGCGTCGTAGGCACCGGTGTAGAGCGAGCGCTGGTCGTAGTCGGTGAACGACGTGAAGACCAGGAAGACGATGGGGGCGATCGTCACGAAGACGAGCACCAGGCCCGCCGGCGTGAGGAGCCACAGCGGGGCGAACGAGCGGGTGGCGCGACGGCGGGGTGACCCACCGGGCCGGTCGTCGCGCGAGCGGGTCGGACGGTCGGTGCGCTCCTGGCTCGGGCGGGTGGCGGAGACGGTCACGTCTGGCCTTTCCGTGAGGGGCGGACGGTGCGGGTGCCGCGGCGTGTGCCGGGGTGCCCGCACCGTCCTGCGTCGGTCGAGGAGTGCGGCCTACTCCTTGTTGAGCGTGGAGTCGGCTGCCTTGTCGAAGGTCGCGGCGGCTTCCTCCGGGGTCTTCGAGCCGGAGACGATGCTCGAGAACAGGTTGTTGATGCTCTGGTCACCCTCGAGGTCGGCCCACCGCGAGTTCGCCGGCGTGGCCTTCGAGTTCAGCGCTGCCGTGAAGAAGCCCTTGTTGATGTCACTGAGCGTCGAGTCGGCGGCCTTGATGCCGTCGGTGCTGTTCGGGATCCAGCCGTTGTCGCCGTACACGTACTTGCTCTGCATCTCCGGGCCGGACGCGATCTTCACCCACTGCAGGGCCAGGTCGGTGTTCTTCGACTTGGCGGCGACACCCCAGTCGGAGCCACCGAGCATGACCGGCTGGGTCTTGCCGGACTTGCCCGGGAACGGGAAGGTGCCGAGCTTGTCCGCCGTCATCTCGGGGTTCGCCTGCTCGACGAGCCCGAGCGTGCCGCTGGTGCTGAGGATCGCCGAGGCCTTCTCGTCGGCGAAGACCTGGTTCATGTCGGGGCTGTCGGTGTTGAGCGTCGCGGAGGCCTTCGAGGAGTAGTCGTTCGCGAACTCCTTGAAGTCCGCCAGACCCTGCTGCGCCTTCGCGTCGCCGAAGCCGGCCTTCCAGGTGCCGTCCTGCTCGGTCGCGATCTCGCCGCCCGCGTCCCAGACGAACTGCATGCCGGCGTACCAGTACTGACCGGGCATGTAGAACGCGGAGAAGTCGCTGGCGGTGTTCTTCGCCTTGACCTTGTCGAGGTCAGCGGTGAGCTCCTCGTACGTGGTCGGGGCCGTGGTGATGCCGGCGTCGGCCCACATCTGCTTGTTGTAGATGACCGATCGGGCACCGGCGAACCCGGGGACGCCGTACAGCGAGCCGTCGACGGTCGCCGGGTCCGAGAGCCCACCGAGCCAGGTCTGCCCCTGCGCGAGGTCCTTCTTGTACGGCGTCAGGTCCAGGAGCGCCCCGTTGGCGGCGTAGCTCGCGACCTGGGTGTTGCCGAGGTCCAGGACGTCCGGCGGGGTGTTCGTCGCCAGGGCGGTGGAGATCTTCGTCGTGATGCCGTCCCACTGCTGGATCTGGACCTTGACCTTCGCGCCGGTCTTCGCCTCGAACTCCTTGTTGATCGCGGCGATCGTCTTGTCCGAGTAGTCGCCGGTCATGGCCCACACGGTCAGCGTCTTGCCGTCGCCCTTGACGTCGGCGACGTCCTTGGTCCCGCCGCCGCCCCCGCTGCCGGCGTTGCCGGCGCTGGAGCAGGCCGTCAGGCCCATGGCGAGGGTCAGGGCCACGGCAGTTGCTGCCGCGAACTTCTTCGTACGCATTGCTTCTCCTTGGTGGTCGTTCTGCTGTGTCGGTGTCGGGTCAGCTCACGCCGAGCTCCGCGGCGAGCAGGAAGGCTGCTCCGCCCCGGAGGATCAGGTCGCTGTTGGTGGAGGTGGCGGTCACGGAGAGGTCGTTGCCGACGCTCGCGAGGGTCCGTGCCGTGGCCGTCACGCGGACGGCCTGGATGAAGGGGCCCTGGACGAGGTCGGCGGGGCCGGTGACGACGATCTCGGTGATGTTCACCGCGCTGATGATGGGCGCGAGGACACCGCCGAGGGTGCTGCCGGCGGAGCGCAGGACCTCGTCGCGGTCGTCGGGCGACGCAGCGATCCGGCGGGTCAGGTGTTCGGCGCCGATGAGGACCTCGAGGCAACCGCGACGACCGCACAGGCAGGGTTCGCCGTCCTCGTCGATCGTCAGGTGTCCGATCTCACCGGCGGCGAACCGCTCGCCCAGGACCAGACGGCCGCCGAGCACCATGCCCGTGCCGACACCGTGCTCGAGTGCGACGACGAGCAGGTCGTCGCCGGGCTCGACCTCGAACGCGTGCACGCCGAGGGCCGCGGTGTTGGCGTCGTTGAGCACGTGCACGGGCAGCCGGAAGTGCTCGGTGAGCTGTTCCTGCAGCGGCAGGCCGGCGCCGAGGGCCACGGAGTGCAGCACGGTGCCCGCGGCGTCGATGACCCCGGGGCAGCCGACCGCGATGCCGAGCAACCGCCGGGTGGTCATCGTGGTGAGGCGTTCCACCAGCCGGATGATCCGGACGACGGCCTGTTCCCCGGTGGCGCCGTCCACCTCGATCTTCGCGCTGTCCACGACGTCGCCACGGAGGTTCGTGACCGCGCCGACGAAGTGGTCGGGGAGCGACAGGTCGACGACGACGATGTGGAAGGCGTCGACGTTGAGGTTGATGAGGGTCGCGGGTTTGCCGACCCGCAGGTCCTCCCGCGGGCCGAGCTCGGTGACGAGCGCGTCGGCCTCGAGCTCCGCCACGAGTCCGCTGACCGTCGGGCGGGTGAGGCCCGACTGCCGGGACAGGTCGGCGCGGCTCATGGCCCCGTCGGTGAAGAGCGTCTGCAGGATCAGCGAGCGGTTGTGGGCCCGGCTGTGCTGTGGGAGCGCCTTGCTGCGCGGGCGTCGGAGCTGCGCGCCGAAGGCGGTCTGTGCGTCCGTCTCGTTCGGCATCAGATCTCCTCCCTCCGAGCGGTTGCCTTAGTAAAGGACCGTTCCTAATCGCCTGTCAAGACCCGATCTGCAGCCGTAACAAGCGCGTGATCTGGCGGAAACAGGCGGAAGTCACTGCTTGCCACGGATGCGTAAGGCGTGTTTACTAACCCGCATGCGCAGCCCAGACGCCGCGTCCTCGACGCCGAGGCCGGACACCCCGACGACCGGTCCCCGATGAGGATCGGCCTGGACATCGGCGGGACGAAGATCGACGCCGTCGCGGTCGCTCCGACCGGGGAGACCGTCGACCGGGTCCGCGTGCCGACCGGCTTCGGTGCCGAGACGGTGGTCGCGAACACGCTGCAGGTGATCGACTCGCTGCGGGCACGGACCGGCACGACACCGACCGCGGTCGGCATCGGGATCCCCGGGCTCATCGACCACGAGACCGGCTGGGTCCGCCACGCGGTGAACCTCGGGCTGTCCGAGGTCGCGCTCGGCCCGCTCGTCGCCGACCACGTCGGGCTGCCCGTGCAGGTGGAGAACGACGTCAACGTCGCGGCACTCGGCGCGGCGCAGGCGATGCACCTCGACGGCCCGCACGCCTACCTCAACATCGGCACGGGGTTGGCCGCCGGCATCGTGGTGGACCGCCGGCTCTGGCGTGGAGCCCGCGGGAACGCCGGCGAGGTCGGCCACATCCCGGTGCTCGCCGACGGCCCCGTGTGTGTGTGCGGGCAGCGCGGCTGCCTGGAGACCGTCGCGTCCGGCTCGGCACTCGCCACCGCCTGGCCCGGGCACCCGGGCAGCACCGCCACGAGCGTGTTCGACAGTGCGGACGACGGCGACCCGGCGGCGACCGCCGTACGGGACCGCTTCGTCGGCGGCGTCGCCTCGGCCGTCCGGATCCTCGTGGTCACCGCCGACGTCGAGTCCGTCGTCATCGGCGGTGGGCTCGCCGCCCTCGGCCAGCGCCTCCTCCTGCCCCTGCGTGCGGACTTCGACGAGGCCGCACGCTCCTCCCCCTTCGTCGCGTCGCTCGGCCTGTCGTCACGCGTGCTCCTCGCGCCCCTCGACCAGCCGCTCGCCGCACTCGGCGCCGCTTTCCTGGCTCCCGAGTCAGCCGTGACGGCCGCCTGACGCGAGGGGCGGGACCCGGCCGAGCCGGGCCTCCCGTCGCGTCGAGTCGGGGACAGTGGCGGGCGGGGCGCGTGTACTTGCCCGCGAAAGCGACAGATCAGCGCGGACCGCACGCGCACATCTGTCGCTTTCGCGGGGTGGACCGAGCAGCGTCAGCCGGCGCCGGGGTCAGTGGTGTGCGGGCAGCACCACGGCCCCGGCGCTGCGGGCGTCGTCGGGCACGACGTCGCCGGTCGCTGCGTCCTCCATGGCAGCGGTCATCTCCTCGAAGAACGCGCCCATCTCCGTGAGGGTCGTGGCTGACAGCCGGTCCACCGCTGCGATCATCCGGGCGTGGACCCCGGTCAGGTGCGACCGGACGGTGTCGTCGCCGTTGTCGGTGGCGACGAGCACGAACCCGCGACCGTCGCTCGGGTCGGCGCGGCGTTCGACGTGGCCAGCGGCGACGAGTCGCTTCACCAGGGCCGTGGTCGACGCGGTCGTGATCCCGAGGTGCGCCGCCAGGCCGGTCGGCTTCACCACGGTGCCGCGCTGCCGGGCCTGGAGCAGGTGGCGGACGGCGGCCATGTCGGTCGGGCCGAGCTGCATGGTGTCGCGGGTGCGCTGCCGCATGGCGACCTCGGCGGACCGGTAGCGGCGCATCGCGTTGAGGAGTTCCACGCCGGTCTTCGTCGAGCGGTCGGGGTACCAGTACCCGGAGTCGTCGTAGGTCCTCGCGTCGGCCATGGGGTCCCACCTCGTCCTCGGCCACGGGGCGCAGCCGATCCCCCAGGACTACCAGCACGGCGGGGTGGCGGGTCCAGCGCCTCCGCGGGCTTGTCCCCCGATCGCCCGGCCGGTCGTGCCACGGCGAGACGCCCCCGTCTGTGTGGAACGCCCCGGGGACGGCCGAGACGCCGCAGGGATCGGCGGCGTCCCGGCCCGATCGCGGCGTCTCGCCGGGACACCGGCCTCCCCGCTGGACGTACCCCGTGAACCGCATCGGAGCGGGAATGCGCGCAGGGCCCCGCGTGTACAGATCATCACCTCGACGAAAGGAGTCCGCCGTGATCGACGACGACCGCACCCCAGGCCAGCGCACCGACGTGGCCCAGCACCCGCAGTTCCGACTGCAGGACGACGAACCGACTGGCTTCGGCCGCTGGCTCGGACTCATCAACGCCGGAGACTGACCGCTCCGGGCGCGACCACGACACAGACGCGCGAGCACGACACAGACGGGAGGCCCGTCACCGGTCCACGAGACCGGTGACGGGCCTCCTGTGCGTTGCCCCGGCGACCGGCGGCACGTCCGTCCACGCGGGTACGGTCGGAGCGTGCACGGCATCGGTGAGGTCGACGAAGCCGGGCGGCTCCGGCTGCTCGGCAGCGCGGCGGCTGGTGCGGGCTTCGCGCTCGTGTTCACCATGCTCGTCCTGTCGTCGTTCCAGACCGCGACCCCGCAGGTGCTCGTGACCGTCGGACTGCCCGCAGCCCTGGTCGGTGCCGCGGTCGCCGGCTGGTTGCAGCTGCGGTCGTGGCGGGTCGACGGCGGCTACGAGAACGTCGTGATGGTCGAGCGCTGGGTGACCGAACGGCACGTGCCGAGCGGGGTGCCCGCCGAGATCTGGGTCCCGCGACTGCAGGCACAGGCCGACCAGCAGACCGCAGGATGGGGCAAGATCGTGCTCGCTGTGTTCTGGAGTGCGATGACCTGGTCGATGCGCGACCAGCACGGCACCGTGATCACACTGCTGCTGCTCGGGCTGTGGGCCGGCCTCGCGCTGTGGAGTGCGCTGTGGGTGATCCCGCGCTCTCGTGTGGCACGCGACATGCTGCGGCAGGGCGTCGTCGCCCGCGACTGAGTCGTGGCTGCGATCAGCCGAGGGCCGCCGTCGCGGCCCGGAGCTCCTGCAGGACCTCGAGCGCGTGGCGTGCCAGCCCGTCGTCGTCGCTCCGCTCGCCCTCTGACCAGCGGGCGTAGCCCTGCTTGAACGCCAGTACCCCCATCTCACTGGCCAGGTGGGCCGTCGTCTCGGGCACCCCGCGTTCGAGCAGCGCCGTGGTCATCGCGGCCGCCATGCCGACGCTCTTCAACGCGTCGCGCTCCTGCAGTTCGGTGCTCGCCGCGACGGCGGCCTTCAGTCGTGGCCCGAGTTCGCGGTTCCGGGGACCCATCTCGCCGGAGGCCCGCTCGAGTCCGGCGGCGACGGCCTCCAGGGGGCTCGCGTCGGCCGGGGCCCCGGTGATCCCTTCGGCGAGCAGGCGGCTCAGGGTCTCCTGCCCGGCGACGAGCAGCTCGCGCTTGTCGGGGAAGTGCCGGAAGAAGGTGCTCTTCGTGACACCGGCACGCTCGGCGATCTCCGTCACGGTCGTCGCGTCGTAGCCCTGCTCAGTGAACAGGTCGACGGCGGCGATGACGAGTCGATCCCGTGCCCCTGGTTCCCATCGCGCCATGGTCCGATCCTAGCCGATGGGACAATTGTCCCATCGCGGGTCTGCAGTGACGGTACACATGTCCCATCACTCGACTCGAGGAGTCCCCATGCACGTCTTCGTCACGGGTGGCACCGGCACGATCGGCACCGCCGTCGTCGCCGAGCTGCTCGCCCACGGCCACACCGTCCTCGGGCTCGCCCGCTCGGATGCCTCCGCCACCGCCCTCGAGACCGCCGGTGCCGAGGCCCTGCGCGGCTCCCTCACCGATCTCGACGTCTTGCGTGACGGCGCCACCCGCACCGACGGGGTCATCAGCCTCGCGTTCAGCCGCGACTACGGCAGCGCCGACGCACTCGAGCAGGGACTGACCGAGGAACGTGAGGCGATGGCGACCCTCGGTGCCGCACTGATCGGGACGGACAAGCCGCTCGTCACCGTCTCGGGCACCCCGTGGGTGAACGGGCGTGCCTCGACCGAGGCGGACCCGCTGCCGATCGAGGGGCCGGTCGCGAGCCGCTCCTTCGCCGTCAACGACCTGCTCGCACTGTCGTCGCAGGGCGTCCGCACCTCCGCCGTCCGGATGCCCCGCACGGTCCACGAGGACGGGCAGGGCGGGTTCGCCGGGCTGCTCACGCAGGCCGCGCGGAGGACCGGGGTCGCCGGGTACCCGGGTGACGGCCAGCAGCGCTGGCCCGCCGTGCACGCCCGCGACGCCGCTGCGCTCTTCCGGCTCGCGCTCGAGTCCGCACCCGGCGGCACCGCATGGCACGCCGTCGCCGACGAGGGTGACCGGGTCGTCGACATCGCGACCGTGGTCGGTCGTCGCCTCGGCCTGCCGGTCGAGTCCGTGCCGGACGACACGTTCGGGCCGTTCGGGCCGATCTTCGCCATGGACCAGCCGTCGTCCAGCGTGCACACCCGGCAGGCGCTCGGGTGGGAGCCGACGCACCCGTCCCTACTCGAGGACCTCGAGGCGCTGCAGCCCTGACGGACCGCGCACGACGACGGACGGGAGGCGCTCCATCAGCTGGTGGGGAGCCTCCCGTCCGTCCACCCGCCACTGCGCTGCACCCGGACGTGCCCGGCGCGGCGCGATCCGTACAAGCTCCTCGTCCACTCGCCCCACCCCGTCTACCGTGACCGCCGGTCCGGCGCGTGCCGGACGCGGCGAGGTGGAGGGCGCAGATGACGAACACGACGAGCACCGAGGACCAGGTCGCCGGTGTCCCTCCGACGGTCCCGGACGACGACGGCGGTGCGGAGCAGGCCCGCACCACGCGGCACCACGTCACGCGCGTCGCGTTCATCGCCGCACTCGGCGGGTTGCTCTACGGGTACGACACCGGCGTGATCTCGGGCACCCTCATCGAGATCGGCAAGGAGTTCTCGATCGGCTCGGCCGTCAAGGAGTTCATCACCGCGTCCATCCTCGTCGGCGCGATCCTGGGCGCCTTCCTGACCGGTCCGGTCTCGGCACGGATCGGCCGACGCCGCACGATCCTGCTCATCGCCGCGGTCTTCATCCTCGGCGTCCTGTTCGCCGCGGTGTCGCCGAGCCCGGTGTTCCTCGTGCTCAGCCGGCTCTTCCTCGGCCTGGCGGTGGGCGGGTCGACGCAGACGATCCCGACGTACATCGCCGAGATCGCGCCGGGGTCGCGGCGCGGGAGCCTGGTGACGGTGTTCAACTGCGCGATCGGCGTCGGGATCCTGGCCGCGGCGCTCGTCGGGGTGACGCTCAACGGTGTCGTGTCATGGCGGTTCATGATCGGCGTCGCCGCGGCCCCCGCGATCGTGCTGCTGCTCGGGATGCTGCGGTTGCCGGAGAGCCCGCGGTGGTTCGTCTCCCAGGACCGCGTCGGGCCGGCACGCCAGGTCCTGCGATGGCTGCGGCCGACCCACCGCGCAGCCGAGGACGAACTCGACGAGATCCGGCGACTCGACGACGCCGCACCGGACTCGCGCTCGGGGCAGTGGGCGCAGCTCCGGAAGCCCTGGGTCCGTCCCGCGCTCGTGGCGGGCCTGATCGTGGCCGCGTTCACACAGCTGACCGGCCTCGAGATGATGATCTACTACACGCCGACGATCCTGACGGACGCGGGCTTCCCGCACGTCTACTCGCTCTGGGCCAACGTCGGCGTCGGGGTCGTCTACCTGCTGATGACCTTCGTCGGGTCGCGGATCGTCGACCGGGTCGGCCGCCGACGGCTGACGCTCGTCATGCTGCCGGGAGCCGCACTGAGCATCGGTGCCTTCGGCGTGCTGTTCTTCGTGCAGGGCGGCAAGCCCTCCCCCGTGCTGACGATCGTGCTGATCCTGCTGTTCATGTTCTTCCAAGCCGGCGGCATCCAGGTCGTCGGATGGCTGATCGGCTCCGAGATGTACCCGCTGCGGGTGCGTGCCGCGGCGACGAGCCTGCACGCGATGGTGCTGTGGGGTGCCGACCTGCTCGTGACCTCGACGGCACTGACGCTGACCGGGTGGATCGGGCTCGGCGGCACGATGCTCGTCTACGCAGCCCTCAACGTGCTCGGGTGGGTACTCGTGTTCCTGCGGGTGCCGGAGACGAAGGGGCGCTCGCTCGAGCAGATCGAACAGTCGCTGCGTGACGGGACGTTCCTGCCGCGGTCGTCGAAGCGGTCCTGACCGACGCACCACGAGACGGACGGGAGGCCCGGTGTCAGCTGCACCGGGCCTCCCGTCCGTCAGGTGGTCGCGTCGCGACCGCGGGTCAGTTGTAGCTGGCCACCCGGTTCGGCGCGGTGTTGCCCGCCGGGGTCGGGACGGCACCGCCGACGCCGTTGATGACGCTCGAGATGGTGCCGACGTCACCGAGGGACACCGTGACCAGGCCGTGCGCCTTCACGCCGGCCGTCTGCGGGACCTCGAAGGCGCGGTCGGCGTGCACCGACTTGTTGGTGTTGAAGAAGCAGTAGACGCCACCGCCCCAGATCTCGTGGTTGGTGACGGTCGACGCCACCTTGTAGGCCGCGTACCCGGCTCCGGTCGGGCTCTGCCACGAGGCGTTGTCCGGCACGTCGTACGGCATCTCGTTCTGGAAGAAGATCGTCCGGCCGTTGTTGCCGTTCCACTGCACTTCGTACTTCTGGTAGTGCTCGACGAAGAGGCCGGTGGCCAGGACGTCGTTGCCGTTCACCTCGACACCGGTCGCGCCGGTGTTGACCGTCCAGCCCGTGGCGGCTCCGCCGTGGTCGGCGCGCCAGGCCCAGATGTGGTCGACGAGGGTGTCGTCGGCGTTCACCTGCAGCGTTGTCGTCGCCCGGCCCTGGATGCTCGAGCCGACGCGGAAGAACACGTCCTGGATGCTCTGCGGGTCGGCCGCGTGGTCGACGTGCGACCCGCTGGTGCCGAGACGGAGCAGCTGCGCGCTGTTCTGCGTTCCGGCGTCGACGACGAGGTTCGAGACGTTCACGCCGGCGACGTCGGACGAGGTCAGCACGGCGTTGCCCCGCGTCGAGACGAGCGTCGGGAAGCCGATGCCGGTGACGACCGTGTCGGCCCGGGTGACGTTCAGCGCGGAGTCGAGCTGGTAGGTGCCGGGCGTGAAGAACAGGTTGAGCCCCTGCGCCAGCGCACTGTTGATCGTCGCCGCCGAGTCGCCCGGGTGCGCGACGTAGAAATTCCGCATCGGGATGTCGGTGCCGCCGGTGTTCGGCCAGGTGACGCCGCTCGAGTTCTGCTTGAGCGACGGCACGAAGACGTGGTACTTGTCCGACGAGTCGATGTACAGGTACGGCTTCTCGCGGGTCGTCGGCGTGGTGGCGAGCGTGGTGTAGCTCTTCGAGAAGTCGTTCGCCGGCGCACCCTGCACGCCCGAGAACGTCATGTTCCAGTTGCCGCCCTGCCACGAGCCGAGCGTGGAGTTGCGGGTGTACCACTGCTGCTGCGAGCCCGAGGTGACGGTGCCGTCGACCTTGCTGTCCGCGATGTAGCCGCCGGACGAGTAGCCCTGGCCGCCGTCCTGGTTCGACGGACCCATGGTCAGGTTGCCCTTGATGTGCACCCGGCGCATCGGCGCCGCCTGCGACACCGCCCAGCGGTCGGTGCCGCCCTCGGGCACGATCGCCAGGTTCTCGACCGAGCGCCAGAAGTTCTGCGTGGCGTTCGACTCGTCGCCGGCGTTCCACCCCGAGTCCACGTTGACCGCGCCGTTGATCGTGACGTCGTCGGGGTTCTTCCCCAAGCCCGCAACCGAGGTGTAGAACCCCAGGTTCGCCCACACCCGGCCGTAGTTGCCGGGCTTGAACATGAAGGCGTACCGCTGCGATCCGAACTGTGCGGTGGTGCTGCGCAGCTGCGAGTTGAACGCCGCGTCGACGTCCGCCTGGATCGTCGACGTCGGCGTCGAAGGGCTGTAGACCTTGACGCTGCTGCCGAAGTCCGGGGTGTCGCTCGTCGTGACCGCCTGGGCCGAGATCGCCGGGACCAGCGCCCCCACGACGCCGGCACTCACGGCGAGGGCGACGAGGCTTCTCATCCGTCGTTGCATGATGCTCGATTCATGACCGGTGCGGCCCCGTTGCCGCACGGTCGCGACGCTAGACCCGATCCGACATGCTCCGCAGTCGGACGAACGGCGGACAAGTGCCGGTCCCCGGACGAACGCGTTCGGCCGCCTGATCACCACCCGAAGGCGACCAGACGGCCGGCTCACCACCCTGGGTGAGAGAGCAGAGCGCAGATACCCGGTCCGCGCCCTGGAGCCATCATGGCGGAACCGGGAGCGCTCCACCGCCCCCACTCCACGGCTAGACCGTTCCGTCGGCCTGCTGGTCGGCGCTCAGCGGGTGGGGGCGACCGGGATGTCCCAGTACGTCGGCTGCTCGTACTGCTCGGACCAGCCGCGGCGCATCCGGGCGGCCGCACGGTCGAACGCGTCGACCGGGTCCGTGTCCGGCGTCAGCAGTGCCTGCAGCCGGAGCCCGTCGTAGAGCGCCAGGAGCTGCTGCGCACCCCGCTCCGGGTCCATCGTCGCAGGCTCCCGGCCGTCGCGGACGTCCGCGGCGAGCGCCGTCCGGATCGTCTGCCGGAACTGCAGGTACGCCGACCGGTAGTAGTCGGCACCGTCGACGGTCGGGTCCGTGGCAGCGCCGAGGATCGAGGCGAGCAGACGCATCAGGCCCGGCTCCTCGACGTGCGCGGCGAGCAGCGCGTGCATGTACGCGACCGTGCCGCGCTCGGTGATCATCGGCAGGAGCGGCGCCGAGACCGCCAGGCTCCAGCGCTCGACGGTCGCGGCGAGCAGGGCGTGCCGGTTCGGGAAGAGCCCTTCGACCTCGGCGACGCGCATGCCGCACCGCTCGGCGACCGCCTCGGTGGAGAAGGCGACCGTGCCGGCGTCGTGCAGCACCGCGATCGCGCCGTTCAGGACCCGCGTGCGCGGGGCTTCGGCGTCCGCCGAGTCCTGGCTCGTCAGCGGAGCGAGCGGGTGCTTGCGGAACCACTCCAGCAGCGCGCGGGCCCGGGACGCGCCGAACTCCGCGTCCGTCGGCCGCTGCGTGTCGAACAGGTCGCTGAAGCCCGGGACCTCGCGCATCAGCGGGTCGAGGGGCTGGAACGCCATCGACCAGTCCGGGAACGAGCGCTGCTGCACCGGGTCGTCGCAGAGCACCCGGACGTTGGTGTGGCGCGGATCGAGGCGGATCTGCTCGAGGCGCTCGTGGACGACGTCGTCCTCGCCCTCGATGATGCCGATGCAGTTGGCGTCGCGGTGCGCGAGCATGCCGGTGATGCCGAGCCGGGTGTTCTTCTCGCGTCCCACTGCCAGGATCTGCGCGAGTTCGGAGTCCGAGATCGGTCGGGTCTGCGTGCTGGTGTAGACGAGTGTGCGCACGGTCGGCCTTCCTGGTCGTGGCAGGGCGGGGTGCCCTGGAACGAGTCAAGTGCGCGACCAGTGGCGGCGCCAGTCCCGTGTTCGGGTCGCGTGGGCGCGGTGGCGGCGGGACCGCCGGACGGGAGGCGCGGGCCGGCGCCGGTCCGCGCCTTCCGTCCGGAACCGGGTCACCCGGGTGACGCACCCCGGCTCGCTGCGTCCGGTTGGGTCACGGCGTCGGAGACGACGTGCTCCGTCGTTTCCGCTCTTCGACCGCGCTGCCCTCGGCGCACTCCGAGACACCGACGACGCTGAAGCGGCGGCCGTCTGCGAGGAAGTCCATCGAGGTCACAGGGCCGCCACGGCCGCGGACACCGAGGATCGGGTCCGCGGCTCCCGTCTGGTACCGCTGAGTCGTGATGCCCTTGTCCTTCCACAGCTGCTCGACCGCGGCGACAGCCTCCGCCGGATCAGTCGGCGGCGCGTCCTGCACGAGGATGTACGTGTAGGTCAGGCCGTCGTCGGCTGCTTCGGCGCACGATTCAGCGGTCGGTTCGCTGTACACCGTCCAGTGGCCGCCGACGCTCCTCGTCGTCTCGTCGACGATGCTGACGATCGACTTCTCCGCGTCTGCCGGCTCCACATCCGCACCGCCGGTACAGGCGGTGAGGACCAGCGTCAGCGCGACGATCGATTCCGCAACGACACTGCGGCTGCGCACTCGAACCGCGTCGGACGTTCGTCCCGTCATGCCGCTCGTCGTCGTGTGCTGCATCCCCGTGCCTCCCCTCGGTGCGCCCCGATGCACCACCACGACAGTAGCCGTCGCGCCGCACCGGCGAGCCCGGCCGTGGGCATCGAGCGGCGGGATGGGTACAGTCGGAAGAACGGGCCCGGGGCGGGCGCGCAGAGGGGGAAGACTTCGTGGGGGACATCCAGTACGACGAAGCGTCAGCCGATGCGCTCGTGCGTGCGGCGAGCGCTGCCGCTGAGCAGCTCCGCGGTCAGGGGGCGGGTCGACGGGCAGCCGTCGAGCTCGGCACCGACGACTTCGACGGCGCGTACGCCAAGCGCTTCGAGGAATCCGCGCGGATCGAGGCAGCCGACCGCCCGAAGTTGGCATCGGTACTCGACGACCTGGGCGACCAGGTGAACGACGCGACGGCGGCAGCGAAACGCGAACGAGAGCGGCGAGAGGACCTCGCGGCCTGGCAGGTACGGCAGGACGAACGCGACCGGAAGGCTGCCGAAGCACCGGTGAGCCTCTTCCCGACGCCACAGCCGCCGAGCTTCGACTTCAAGCCGTCTGAGACGCCGATCGCGCCGCCGAGCATCTCGGCCGCGTTCTCGGCACGGGCTCGGACGCGGACCGGAGGTGGCACGCCCAGCGGGAAGAGCTCCGCCGATCCCGACAACCTGCGGTCCTTCGCCAGGGACTACCGCGCTCTCGACCGGAGCACCGCGGAGAAGCAGACGACCTTGCTCAACGCTTGGCACGGCTTCACCGGCTCCTGTGGATGGGTCCGCATCTCGTCCGCGACCTTCTTCATCGGGTTCAACCGGTTGCTCGAGGAGAACGGTGAGGACTCCGCGTGGGCCGACCGGATCGCCGACGCGTTCGAACGGGCGGGAGGCCACGGGTCGCTCTCGAACGCGACGCTCGACGTGTCCGCCGCTGCCGACCTGCCCCCCGCGATGCAGCAGATGTTCGCCCCCGGCCTGACTCCGGCCGAGGTCGCCGCACTCTGGGCGAAGCTCGGCTACACGTCGGCGGACGCAGCGGACCTGAAGTCCCTCCCGCTCCCGGTACTGGGCAAGCTCGGCAACCTGGAGGGTGTCGACTACTGGGCCCGCTCGACGGCGAACCGGGTCGTGCTGAAGGCTCGGATCACCGAGGCAGCGGACGAGGTCGAAGCGCTGAAGTCGACGATCGCCTACGACAACGGCGCTGCGTGGAGTCGGGCGTCGACGAACCTCGACGCGCTGCGCAACATCGACGACTCCCTGGACAAGCACAAGCACAACGGCGACCGGTACCTGATCACCCTGACCGAGGACGTCCCTCCACTCGCTGCGGTGTCCATCGGCAACCTCGACACGGCGAAGGACGTCACCTGGGCGGTTCCCGGCATGGGCTCCTCGACGACGGGCATGGATTCGTGGACGAACTCCGCGCAGAACATCTACGACCAGCAACGCAAGGGGGGCCCGGCCGACCGAGCGGTGATCGCCTGGATGGGGTACGAGGCTCCTCCCGTTCCAGTGATGTCGGGCAGCGCAGACCCAGGCGTGCTCTTCAACGGCTACGCGAAGCCGGGCGGCGACAACCCCGCTGCGTCGGTGCGCGGCCTCGATGCGGTCCGGTCCGGAGACATGCCCGTCACCAACGTCGTTGCGCACTCCTACGGGTCAACCACGTCTGCGTTCGGTCTCACGCAACCCGGCGTCCAGGTCGACACGTTCACCACGATCGGATCCGCTGGGATCCCGAACTCGATCCCGACGGCGGACGACATCCACGCCGACCACGTGTACGCGGGCCAGGCGCGCAACGTCTGGGCGATCCCCGGGGACGAGAAGGGCGACCAGTGGGCCGCGTCGGGTCGGCTGAGCCCGGTGCACAACATCGACCCCACCTCGAGCGACTTCGGTGCGACGGCGTTCGGCGCGGACGGGATCGAGGGCGATGACACGATGCGCGGGGTGAAGGACCACGGTGTCAGCACACCCGACGGCGAAGGCTACCTCGACCTCAACACCGAGTCGCTCGCGAACGTCGGGTACGCCACCACCGGACAGCCTGAACGCATGACCGCGTACGAGCCGAAGGAGTTGACCGACTTCGAGAAGTCACTCCTCGACGAGATGATGAGAGCGCCCTGACGATGAACCGAAGCACCCACCGGGCGGGGCGACTGGGCTTCATCGCCGTCGTCGCCGTGACCGCCGCACTCACCCTGACCAGCTGCGGAAGCAGCACGCCCGGAGGCATCACCGTGAAGCCGTCAACCGTCAAGAAGTCGATCGTCGACCTCGTCGAACGCTCCACCGCTGCGATCGGCGGCAAGTGGGAGGTGTACAGCGGTCCGTCGGTGGAAGCCTGCGGGGAGGGCGCTGAGGACAAGGCTCGCTACGTCTACATCATGGACAGGGTCGACCAACCGACCGGTGACCCGACCGCGGACCTCGGCAAGATCAAGGCACTCTGGAAGAGCGATGGGATCGAGGTCACCGACTACAAGAGCGGCGGCGCGGACCCACTGCTCGGAGTCCGCGGTTCCGGCGGCCCGACGACGTCCATCGGCTTCGACGCCTTCCCGAAGGGCTACAGCGTCACCGGGGTGTCCCAGTGCGCCGACGGGAACGTGAGCGAACTGCGCAAGTCGGAGTGACCGTCACAGCAGCCGGTGCACTTCCTGCGCCCGCTCGCTTCGTCTACATCCTCGAGCGGGCCGGGGCGGACGGTTCGGCTCCTGAGACCGACATCGCCACCGTCGAAGAGCTCTGGAAGAGCAAGGGGATCACGACCGAGCGTTTCGTCAGCGGCGGAGCCTCCGGGAACGTGAAGGACCTCCGGCAGCCAGAGTGATGCACACACGAACGTGTGCCGGCCTTGCGCTCCTCGTGACGACGGCACTGACCGTGAGCGGCTGCAGCGGCAACACCACCGATCCGTCGGATGCGAAGGAGACGATCGTCGACCTCGTGGAGGAGTCGACCCGTGCGGTGGGCGGTGCGTGGACGCTGTACCGAGGTCCCGCTGCTGAGGTCTGCGAGCAGCCCGGCGGCGGAGAGGGCGCACACTTCGTGTACATCCTCGAGCGGGAAGGCGCCGATGGTCCTGCGCCGGCTGCGGACATCCGCACCGTGGAGAGGCTCTGGAGGAGCAAGGGGATCACGACCGAGCGCTTCCAGAGCGGGAGCGCGGACCCCTTGACCGGCGTGAACGGAAGGGGCGGTCCCGTCACCACGGTGGGCTTCGACGCGTACCCACAGGGCTACACCATGACCGGCATTTCGAAGTGCTCGGACGGCGACGTCAAGGAACTGCGTCGCGAAGAGTGACCCGGCCTCGATCGCAGAGCAGGAGGACCACCACCGTCGCTCTGGTCCTCGTGGGTGCGTCACTCGCACTCACCGCTTGTGGGAACGACCCGCCCGGACGCGTCGTGCCTCCCGATCAAGCGAGGAGCACCGTCGTCGACGTCGTCGAGGAGACGACCGAGGCAGTCGGTGGCGACTGGGCGCTCTACCGCGGCCCTGATGCCGAGGTGTGCGAGCAGCCGGACGGGAGGGACGGCGCTCGCTTCGTCTACATACTCGAGCGGAAGGGCGCCGACGGCTCCACGCCGGCAACGGACATCCGCATGGTCGAGGAGCTTTGGGAGGGCAAGGGGATCACGACGGAGCGCTTCGCCAGCGGCGGTGCCGACCCACTCACGGGTGTCCGAGGCGCCGACGGCCCCGTGACCTCGGTGGGCTTCAACGCCTACCCGCAGCGCTACAGCGTCACCGGCGTCTCGACGTGCTCCGACGGCGACGTGGCCGAACTGCGACAGACGGAGTGACGCCCCGGTCCGGCACGCCGCACGGCACTCCACGCTGACCGCAGCGAGCAGGGCCGCACCCCCCCGGGTACGGCCCTGCTCCGGATCAGCTCACCGACCTCATTCGGTCCGTCGACGACGACGTGCCACGGTGATCCCGACTCCGGCCGTCAGCAGCAGGAGCGCCGCGAGGGCCGCCGACCCGATCTCGGCCCCGGTCCAGGCGAGGGAGCCCGGCCGCTCGGTGACCGCACCGCCCGCGGGCCCGGAGCCGGAGCCCGGGTCGCCGACGGTGCCGGTCGGCGTCCCTGCGGTGCCGCCCGGTGCAGGCGTGCTCGGCGTCCCACCACCTGGTGTTCCCGCTCCCGGCGTTCCGGCTCCCGGTGAGGGAGCCGGGGTCGGCATCGGGGTCGGCGTCGGCGTCGGCACCACCGGTGCTGCCGCCACGGTGACGACCACCGGGTCGGACGTGGACGCCTCCGCCGTGGCGGTCGCGCCGAACGCGGCCACCAGCGTGTGGTCACCGGCGCTCAACCCGTCGGTCAGGGTCAGCGTCGCGACCCCGTCCGTCACCTCCGCCGTTCCGAGTGTCGCCGCGGCGGCACGGGCACGAGCGGAGGGCTCGCCGTCGCGGAACGTGACGGTGCCGTCGGTGTCCCGGCCGGTGACCGTGGCGGTCAGGACGACCTCGTCGCCTGCGACCGGCTCGGCCGGGGTGACGGACAGGACCGTCTCGGTGGGTGCGAGGACCGCGAGGGTGGCCTGGGCCTCCCGGCCGGAACCGGCGCCCTCGGCGGACACGGCGAGTGCACCGAGGTCGGCGTCCTCCGCGATCCGCAGGGTCGAGCTGGCCGTGCCGGCGCTGTCGGCGACCACCGTGTCGGTGACCGTCGTGCCGGAGCGGAAGGTCACGGTCTCACCGCCGCGGAAGCCGGTACCGGTGAGCTCGACCGATCCGCCGGGTGCGACGGTGTCGGCGGACGTACCGAGGGTCACCGGGGTGACCGCGGCGGCGCGTTCGGCGCAGACGTCGCCCTGCGCGCCGACGGGCGGCAGCTCGGTCGCCGGTGCCGTGACACCGTCGTCCTCGCGGACCGTCAGGTTCGTGAACGCCGTGGCGCCCATGACCGCGTTCCGGGTGTTCGTGACGCTCACCTTGAACGCCGAGCTCGGCGTCGCGGAGACCGCGGTGTTGCCCGCGGTCGGGACGGTGACGGCCTGGCAGGTCTCGCCGGGCGCGAAGGTCACGCGCTCCATGCCGACACCGACCGACCCGGTGGCGGAGCCGAGCACGCTGACGTAGCCGGTGACCGGCCGGTCGGAGGCGCGGGACAGGTAGACGGCGACGTCGGCGGTGCCCGGGCCGTCACCCTCCTCGACCGTGGTCGGGGCGACGTTGACGGTGGTGCGGGTCGCCGCGACGGCGGTGCCGACGCTCGGGGTGTCGAAGGCGAGGTCGGACAGGTACACGCCACCGGTCCCGGTGCCGTCCGCGCCGACACCCGCGGTGAAGCGCACCTCGCGGACGTCCGTCAGGTCGACGCCCGTCATCGAAGCCGTGGGGATCGTGAGCTGCTGCAGCACGATCTTGTTGAGCGTGGTGTTCGTGCCGCCCGGCATCCGGTTGACGGCGAGCGGGTTGATCGCCGATGCGGCGGTCGACCAGCTGCCTCCGGAGCCGTCCAGGACCGTGACCCGGAAGTCGGTGCCGGTGGGCACGGCCTCGTCGGGTGCGGTCTTCAGCGTCATCTGTGTGCTGCCGGTGACGTTGCGCGCGGAGGCGGGGACGGACACACGGAGTTCACCGGTGCTCGGCACCGCGGGGTCCGTCGTCGAGGCACCCGTCCAGAGGAAGCGGGTGGTGGGGAACGTCGGGACGTTCGGCGCGAACGAGCCCGGCGTCCAGTGCGGGACCTGTGCGGAGGCCTTCGTCGTGGCGCAGAACGGGTTCGACTGCGGCAGCGTGCGACCGGTCAGGTTGGTGCAGACCGCGGCCGTCGCGCCACCGACCGTGCGGACGAGCGAGCTGGACGTCGTGAAGTCGGTGACGAGCTGGGTCTTCCCGGTGGGCTGCGTCGCCATGGTCCGGACGTCCGCGAACGGCGTCGCGGTGGTGGCGGGCTTGACCGATCCGTCGAACATCGACTGGAACTGCGTCTCGCCGCCCATGGTCAGGCGGAAGAAGCCGGTCATGTAGCTGACGCCGACCTGGTACTGCTGCGCCGCGGTGAGGCGGGTCGGGTTGGTCGTCGAGCAGGTGGACGTGGTGTCGCTCGTCCGCCAGTCGTCGCCCGTGGCCGCCGGGTACAGGCCCGGGGTCCACACGGTGTTGAAGAAGTTGTGGTTCGCGCCCATCACCCACACGGCGGACCGGAGGACCTGGTCGCCGAAGGCGTGGCGGGAGTCGTCGATGAAGTGCTGCCCCTGCTGGTTCGACACGTCGCCGTCGCAGTAGGGCAGGAAGACGGCGGTCGGGACGTCGGGCAGCGTCATGCGGCCGAAGTCGACGGGTGCGAGCGGCAGGACCGCCTCGATCCCGTACGGCTTCGGGAGCGCCTGGTTGAGGGTGGCGGCCGAGACCACGCCCTCACCGCCGCGGGAGTGGCCCATGATGCCGACGTGGCTCAGGTCGAACCGGCCCTTCAGGGACGCTGCGGTGAGACCGGAAGCGGCGGCCGGCTGGTCGGCGCGGATGGTCGCGCGGACGAGGGCGTCGTCGAGGGTGCGGGTGGTCGTGGTGCTCGGGGTGGCGTCGGTCGCCGTCGTGACGTCGTCGTAGGAGACGGCCGTTCCGGCATCGGCCTTGCCGAGCATCCCCAGCGTGTCGAGGATGAGCTGGCCGCGGGCCTCGGCGCCGTAGTCGAGCGCGAGTTGGTTGTCGTTCGAGTTCACGGCGTTCGCCGCGATGGAGACGACGTTGTAGCCGCGGGTCGCGAGCGCCCGGGCCGTGCCCTCGTACCCGAGGTACGAGCGGACGTTCGACTGCGTCGGGCCACAGGGCCAGCGCAGCGGGTTCGCACCGGTGCCGGCGCACGAGGTGTGGCGGCCGTGCAGCAGCACGACGGTCGGGCGCGCACCGGCGGCGCTCGTCAGGTACATCTTCCCGGTGAGCTCACCCCGGATGCCGCCGATCGCCGCGAGCGGGATCGCCTGGTCGCCGAAGTCGTACTCCGCCTCCGTCACGGAGTAGGCGCCCGCGGTCGACGGGTCCTCGACGGCAGCGGCCGTCGCGAGCGACTTCATCTGCCGCTTGAGTGTCCGGTTCTCGGGGACGGGCGGCGTGACCGGGGCCGTCGTCGTCTCCGCGGCCTTGTCCTCGTCACCGCTCGACCAGGCCTTGCTGACGTCGGTCGCGTCGGCAACGGACCGGTCGGCCGTGAGGACCTGGAGGGTGCGGCCGTCGGCGGACTCGGTCGCGAGACCCACCGGCTCACCGTCGACGACGAGCGTGGGGGCGTCGTCGACCATCGGCAGGGGCTCGTCGAGGTCGAGGGACACCAGGTACCCGCCGGGGGTGGTGGTGACGTCCCAGTCGCTGCCGGATGCAACGACGGGATCAGGGGTCGGTGCCGCGAACGCAGGGACTGCGGTCAGGGCGAGGGCGGGAGTCAGCGTGGCGGTGATCGCCAGTGCAGCGAGCCGACTCCGGGAACGGGTTCTGGGCAAGGGGCTCCTCGTGTGAAGGGTTTCTCATGAGGAAGCTTCGAGGGAACTCAGCGTCTGCCGAGCATCGGAAACGGGGTCGTAACCAACACTTGACGGGCAGGAAACACCGGCGGCATGCCTGGTCCGCAGAGCGCAGCGAGCGGTCCGGACGGGTGGTCCGCGATCAGCGCGTGAACAGCACCTGGACGGTCGCGATGACGACGACGATCCCGATCGGCACGCCGGCGATCAGCAATGCGGCCGGGATCTGCGGGCGTCGGATCGTCCGGGGTCCGCCGGCGCCGCGGGCGAACTCCGTGGCCGCGACGAGTTCCGGCGCCGCAGCGGGCGGTATCGGCGGAGGAGCCGGTCGGTCGTCCTCGAACGCCGGGACCTCGACCACGAAGGCGGCCGGGTCCACGGTCGGGGGCAGCTGGGTGTACCGGCTGCGCTCGGTCCGCTCATCCATGGTGTCCCTCCCTGCGTGCACACTATGCCGCCCGCCGGGAGTCCGGAAGTGCAACCAGTCGCTCGCACCACCGCGCACCGTTCACCCCGCAGCGAGCAGCGCGTCCGTCTCCTCCGCCGTCGGCGCGGTCGCCGGTCCGGTGCGGGTCACCGCGAGTGCCGCCGCCGCGTTGGCCCGTCGGACGGCGTCCTGGAGGCCCGCCCCACGTCCCAGCGCCGCCGCCAGTACGCCGTCGTGTGCGTCTCCCGCCCCGTTGGTGTCGACCGCGACGACGGGGAACCCGGGGACCAGGACCGGTTCGCCGCCGGACTCGACGACCCAGCAGCCGTCGGCGCCGTCCCGGACGAGGGCGGTGCCCCGCGCGGCCGCGGCGATGGCCGCGGTCGCCTCCGCGAGGGTGGCCGACGTCGGGGACAGCAGACGGGCCTCCCGGCTGTTGGCGCTGACCACGTCGGAGCGTGCGGACACGGCGGCCAGGACGGCGGCCGGCAGGGTGTCGACGAGGGGTGACGGGTCGAACACGACGCGGACGGACGAGGGCACCGTGCCGAGCCAGCCCGTGATGGCCGCGCCGTTGACCGCGTGCGCCAGGCCGTAGCCGGAGACGAAGACGACGTCGTCGGCGCGGAGGGCGACGCGGTCGAGGTCGGCGCGCGTGAGCTGCCCTTCCGCGCCGACGCTCGTGACGAAGGTGCGCTCAGTGGTGGCGTCGACGAGGGCCACGCAGTAGCCGCTGTCGACGTCGGGGAGACCGGGCTGCACGACGGTGACACCGGAGTCGGTCAGGGCGCGGCGGACGACGTCGCCGAAGGGTCCGGTGCCGTACTGCCCGGCGAAGACGACGTCCATGCCGTCGCGGCGGGCGGCGACCATGGTGTTGAGGCCACCGCCGGCCGTGATCTCGGAGCCGTCGGCGATCACGTCGCCACCGGGCTCGGGCAGTTCGCCGATGCGCATGACGATGTCGACGATGACGTTGCCGACCGAGACGAGGCGGCTCATCGGACGGTGTGCTCGGTGCGCGGGAGCGGCGCGGACTGGTCGGGCTGCTCGTGCAGGGTCCCGCGCGGGCCGCCGGTGAGCAGGTAGACCGCCGCGGCGACGATGAAGGTGACGACCCAGCCGAGGCCGTTCGCACCGATCCACGTGTCCGAGAACGCGCCGACGAAGACCGGGTCGGCGTCGCCCACCTGGACGTTGGTGAACAGGAAGCCGACGACGATCGCGACGACCCAGGCGGTCACGGCACGCCAGGCGATGCCGCCCGCGTACCAGTAGCGGCCACCGCGGCGCAGGTCGAGCAGCGCGGCCGGGTCGTACCAGGTCCGGCGGACCATGTCGGCGATGAAGACACCGAGCCAGGCGGTGATCGGGACGGCGAGCACCGAGATGAACGTGATGAAGGGGGCGTAGAAGCCGTCGGCGACCAGCATGAAGTACATGGCACCGAGCGTGGTGATGACGACGTCGACCGCGACGGCCCACACCCGCGGGACCTTCACGCCGAGGGTCAGCGTGGTGAGGCTCGCCGAGTACACCGACAGGTGGTTCGACAGCAGCAGCCCACCGAACGCGGCGATCAGGTAGGGCACCGCCATCCAGCTGGGCAGCATGTCGCGGATCGCGGCGACCGGGTCACCGGCCTGGGCGAGTGTCGGGTCACCGGCGGACACCAGGGAGCCGAGCCCGACCAGGACGACGAGGGGGATGCCGGCACCCGCGGCGCTGGCGGCGACGAGCTTGCCGGCGCGGACGCTGGTACGCGTGTAGCGGGCGATGTCGGCGCCGGCGGTCGCCCAGCCGATGCCCGTGCCGGCGGCGATGGTGCCGACGCCGATCACCATGGCGGCGATGGGTCCGGCCGGCTGCGCACCGACGACGTCCCAGTCGATGCGTGCGACCAGGAACACCGCGACGAAGACGTTGAGGGCGCCGAAGACCCACGTCGCCCACTTCTGCACGGCGACGATGAACGCGTGGCCGAGGCCGGAGATGAGCACCGTCGCGGCGACGAACAGCAGGATCGCGACGACGGTGACGACCGGGTGGGCCTTCGAGCCGCCGTCGGTCCCGAACAGGATCGTGAACAACGAGAGCAGGACGAACGCGGCCGTGGTGGTGTTCACGGTCTCCCATCCCAGGCGACTGAGGAGCGAGACCGCGGTCGGTCCGATGTTGCCACGGACGCCGAAGACGGCGCGGCTCAGGGTCAGGCCGGGAGCCCCACCACGACGACCGGCGATCGAGATGACCCCGACGACCGCGAACGACCCGGCGGCTCCGATGACGGCGACGAGCAGCGCCTGCCAGACGGTCAGGCCCTGGAACGCGACGAGGGTGGCGCCGAGGGGCAGCCCGAGGATCGAGATGTTCGCGGCGAACCAGACCCAGAACAGCGCACCGGGTGTGCCGGTCCGTTCCGCGACGGGGACGGGCTCGATGCCGCGCTGCTCGATCGTGGTCAGCGTGCCGGACTTGGTGCCGGAGTCCGTGGGGGTCGTGGTCATCAGGTCCTCTTACGTCGTCGGAAGGGTGCGAGGGGTGGGGCCGGGCGGCGGTGAAGGGGGGAACACCACCGCCCGGCGGTCTGGAGGGCGCTACCGGGGGGCGGCGGCGCGGAGGGCGAGGAGCTGCTCGGTGAGCTCGTCGAGGTGCAGGTCGTTGACGGTCTCGACACGGTGCACGGCGTCGTCGGACCACGACGCTGCTCCGTGCACGGCGCCGAGGACGGCTCCGGCCATGGCGGCGATGGTGTCCGTGTCGCCGCCGATGCTCGCCGCCGTGCAGACGGTCTGCCAGGGGTCGAGGTCGAGGGCGACGAGGGCGAGCGCTGCGACGACGGACTCCTGGGACGACACACTCGTGCCGATGAGCCCGGAGACGACGTCGATCCGCTGGTCTGCCGGCACGGTGGCGAGGTGCCTGCGGGCCCACTCGGTGCGCTCGGCGATCGAGGCACCGGCGACCCAGTGTCCCCGCGTCGCACCGATCCGGGCCGCGGCGATCGCCACGTCGAGTGCCTCGTACCGTGTGGCACCGTCGATGCCGGCGGAGACCGCCGCGGCGATCGCGCTGGCACCGGCGATGCCGAGTCCGGTGTCGTGGGTGACGCGCGAGGCGTCCTGGACAGCGTCGACGAGAGCCGTGACACCTTCCGTGCCGGTTTCCCCACGCCCGGAGAGCGGTGTGGCGATGCCGACCGGGGTGATCCGCATGGCCGCCCCGTTCGTGGTGCCGGTCGAGCCGGCTTCGGAAGCGGGGACCCCGTCGAGGATCCGCTGCACGGCCGTCTTGGTGCTCGGTCCGAGGAGGTCGAGCGAGCCCTTCGCCGCCATCGTCCGTTCCCAGGCGATGAGGGCCTCGGCGAAGTCGACCGGGTCGAGTCGTCCGCCGCCCTGCACGAGCAGCTGCGCCACGAGGACGGCCTGCTCGGTGTCGTCGGTGATGCTCGCCGCGGGCATGCCGTGTGCGATCCGCTGGTGGGGACCGGCGTCGACGAACCCGTCGATCACCCCGTGGTCGGCGCGGATCTGGTCGAGGGACATCGACTGCGTGGGCATGCCGAGGGCGTCCCCGATCGCCAGCCCACGGAAGGCCGCGAGCGCGTGCTCGTACTCGGCGGTGGTGGTGGTCGTCATGACGCGCTCCCGAACTTCATGTGCAGGCGGAACCGGCTCGGGTCGAGCAGGCTGTCGACAGCCTCCACGAACCTGCCGTCGGCCGTGCGGGAGACCCGTCGGCTGTGGAGGAACGGCTCCCCGACCGCCCTGTGGAGGGAAGCCGCTTCCTCCGCGGTGAGCGGCTGCACGTCGACCCACTGCTCGGCGAGCGCGGGCACCAGCCCGGCGCTCGCGATGGTGGCGGTGAGCGAGTCGTCGACGAGACCGTCGTCGACGGCGCTGGCGAGCCTCCCGAACGGCGGGACCAGGCTGCGCTCGAGCGAGACGTCCGGTCCACCGACCACGTGGCGGACGCGGTCGACCGCGATGAAGTCGGGGTCGTCGAGCCCGAGCTCGGCGGCCTGCCCGGGGCGGCTGACGCGCTCGATGCGCAGGACTCGGACGGCGATCTCGGTGCCGGTGGCAGCGAGCGAACGGGCCCAGCCGCTGCGGGGGTCGAGCGCGGCGCCGTCGAAGGTGACGATCGAGCCGATGCCGCCGTGGATGGCGATGTACTCCTCGTCGGCCAGGTCGGCGAGCGCGGCCCGCACGGTCCCACGGCTGACGGCGAAGCGTTCGGCCAGGTCGTGTTCGCCGGGCAGGCGTTGACCCGGCGCGTACCGGCCCGTCGCGATCGCGTCGCGGAGGGCGTCGGCGACGAGGCGTCGCTTCGGTGAGACGGGCATGAACAGCAGACTACATGTACAAGACCTGTTCAGTTCGACTCGGGGTTCCACGCTGCGTTCAACCGGAGCGTGAACAGCAGCGGATCGTCGTTCGGCCGGAACGACGTGCTGGGGCCGAAGTCCAGCCCGCCCGTCTTCGGCACGTCGGCTTCGACGCCGACCCGCTGCGACGCATCCACCGGGTCGACCGAGCCGGCCGATGCGATCTCCTCCTCGAGCTCGCCGACGGACGTGTCCGGCAGGTCGAGCTGCCGGAGGACGTCACGGTACCCGTCGACACCGGCCTTCGCGCCCGCCACCGGCACGGTGTTGACACGGAGGTGGAACAGCCGTCCCTTCGGCAGGATCACCTCGCCCGACGCGTCCTGCATCTCCTGCGCGTTGTCGAGGGCGTCGAAGACCACCTGGGTCGCCTGTACCCGGACCTGCTTGCCGCCGGGGAGCAGGAACCGGACCGGACGTCCCCCGGCTGCCTCCGAGCCGTACGCACCGACGCGGGTCCGCGCGCCCTCCGGGACGTCCGTGTCGATCCCGAACGCCTCGACCGAGGGCGGCACCGTCAGGTCCCAGGTCTCGACGCCGTCCTCGTACGACCGGGCAGTGGGTGCGGGGCCTCGGTGGCTCACGCCGTGCTCGCTTCCCCCGGAGGAGGGCGAGCCGTCGGCACATCCGGTGAGCAGCACGACCACGGCGGCGGCCAGCGCAGTTCCGAGAACGTGACGGCGACGCGGTCCGCCGCGGCTGACCCGGACTGCGCCGGCGATCCCGCGGTCGGCCGCGATCACAGCACGACCACCGTCGTACCCGCCGACGTCGCCGGCCGGTCCATCGCGGCGAGCGCCGCCGGCGCCTCGTCGAGGGAGATGGTCCGGCCGACCAACCCTGACGGGTCGAGCCGCCCGTCGGCGATCTCGGCGAGCATCGCCGGGTACTCGTGGGCGGACATGCCGTGACTGCCGAGCAGTTCGAGCTCGAGCGCGATGACCCGGCCCAGGTCGACGTGCGGGGTGGCGTCCTCGCCCGCGAGCAGTCCGACCTGCACGTGCCGACCACCCGGGCGGAGCGCGGCGATGCCCTGGCGGACGAGGGACGCACGGCCGAGGGCCTCGACGACGACGTGCGCACCGCCGTCCGTCGCGGCCCGGATCTGTTCGTCGACGTCGTCGGTCCGCGCGTCGACCGTGGTGGTGGCACCGAGGGAACGAGCGAGGGCGAGCGCCTCGGCGGAGACGTCGACCGCGACGACCCGGGCACCGCGCGAGACCGCCACGACGATCGCCGAGAGCCCGACTCCCCCGCAGCCGAACACGACCACGTGTTCCCCGGGTGCCGTGCGGCCGCGACTCACCACGGCTCGGTAGGCGGTGGCGAACCGGCAGCCGAGTCCCGCGGCCGTGGGGTCGTCGATGGCGTCCGGCACGGCGACCAGGTTCGTGTCGGCGTGGTGCACGACGACCTGTTCCGCGAACGAGCCGGGGCGGTCGAAGCCGGGCTGGGTCTGGTTCGGGCAGATGCTCTGACGGCCGGCGACGCACGTGGGGCAGGTGCCGCACGCGTTGACGAACGGTGCGGTCACACGTGTGCCGGGCTGCCACTGCCGGACCTGGTCGCCGACCCGCTCGACGACGCCGACGAACTCGTGCCCGGGGACGTGCGGCAGCGCGACGGTGTCGTCGTGGCCGTGCCAGGCGTGCCAGTCGCTGCGGCAGACGCCGGTGGCGGCGACGCGGACGACGGCCGCGTGCGGTGGGCACGCGGGTTTCGGGACGTCGGTGACGACGGGCGTCGCGGAGAAGGAGTCGAAGGTGACGGCGCGCATGAGCCCGATCCTGCCACCCGGGCAGTCAGCGCCGGGCAGTCAGCGCCGGCCGGCGAGGGGCAGTGAGGCGAGGACCTCGTCGATCACGGCGGACATCGGTCGGGCAGCGGCAGCGTCGTCCTCGGCCCAGGTCTCGAGCGCGACCTGGAACACGAGCACGCCGACCTCGGCCAGGACTGTGGCCCGCAGCGGGGTCTCCCCCCGTTCGACGAATGCGCCCCGGGCAGCGCGGACCAGGTCGGATCGCTTGCGGGCGTCCCGGTCGCGGAGTTCGTCGTTCCCCTCGACGATCCGGCGCCAGGCGGCGGTCTGCTCGTGGTTGCCGTCGAACCGTGCGGCGGCGACCTGGTGCAGCACACTGCGGATGACCTGCATGGGCTCGAGGTCGGTGGGGGCGTCGGCGATGAGTCGTGCGGCGTTCGTGGGGATCTCGTCGCCGGCGAAGACGACCTCGCGCTTGTCGGCGAAGTGCCGGAAGAAGGTCCGGGTGGTCAGGCCGGCGCGTGCGGTGATCTGCGGCACGGTCGTCGCGGCGAAGCCCTGCTCGGCGAAGAGCTCGAAGGCCGCGCGCTCGAGTCGACCTCGTGCATCCGGAGCCCATCGCATCGGTCGATCGTACCCGATGACACGTCGTGCCATGAGGGGATACGATGACATCACGTGTCATCATCGCTGACGCCCGAGAGCGAGGAGCTCGCATGTCCACCCCCGATCCCACCGACACCCCGACGAACGAAGCCCTCTGGCTCCTCGGCCCGCGCGGACCCTTCGAGGTGCGCCCGACCCCGATGCCCACCCCCGGTGCCGGTGAGGTCGTCATCCAGGTCCGTGCGATCGCGGTGAACCCCGTCGACGCCATCACCGGGCCGCTCCGCCGACTCGTCTCGCCGTGGGTCCGGTTCCCGACCGTCCTGGGCAGCGACGTCGCCGGCGAGGTCGTCGCGGTCGGCCCGGACGTCACGGACGTCCAGCCCGGCGACCGGGTGACCGCGTTCGCCGCCGGGCAGGAGCGAGCGCGGAACCGCGCCTCGGAAGGCGGGTTCCAGCGGTACGTGACGGTCCTCGAGCGCGTCACCACGCGCCTCCCGGCCGACGTGGCCTTCGAACGTGCCGCGGTCCTGCCGCTGGCGCTCGCGACGGCCGCCGCCGGCCTGTACGAGACGGACCAGCTCGGCCTGCCGCTCCCCACGGTCGGGGCGTCCCGTGTCGACGAGGTCGTCCTGGTCTGGGGCGCGTCGACCAGTGTCGGGATGAACGCCGTCCAACTCGCCCGGGCGAGCGGCTACACGGTGGTCGCGACGGCCGGACGGGCGAACCACGACCTGGTCCGCTCCCTGGGTGCCGAGACCGTCGTCGACTACCGCGACGCCGACGTCGACCGCCAGGTCGTCGCAGCCCTCGGCGGACGGCGACTGGCCGGCACCGTCGCGATCGGGAAGGGCTCGCTCGGGCACGCCCTGCGCATCGCCCGCCCCGTTCCCGGCACGAAGCGGATCGCGTCCGCCTACCCCGACCCGGCGACCGCGGTGCGCTCGCGCATCGAGCGGATCCGCGGCATGCACGTCACCGCGATCTGGGGTGGCACCCCCGTCGTCTCGCCGGTCGGGCCGGCGGTGTTCCGCGACTTCCTGCCTGTGGCTCTCGCCGACGGACGGTTCCGTCCGGCGCCCGAGCCGACGGTCGTCGGCCACGGACTGGAGGCCCTCCCCACCGCTCTGCAGACCCTCCGGGACGGCGTCTCGGCGACCAAGATCGTCGTCGGGATGGACGCCTGATGGAGTCGCAGCGCACGATCCTGGTGTTCGGCGGGACCGGACAGACCGGCCGCCACCTCACCGACCTCGCCCTCGCGGCCGGACACCGCGTCCGCGTCCTCGCCCGGACGCCCGCCAAGGCCGGTCCCCCGCGTGCCGGACTCGACGTGCGGCAGGGGTCGGTGACCGACGACCTGGACTTCGACGGACTGCTCGACGGTGTCGACTCGGTGGTCTCGCTGCTCGGTGACGTGCAGGCGCAGCGGACGGCGATGGTGAACACGGCGTTCGTCCGACGCCTGGTGCCCGCGATGCGCCGGACCGGGGTCCGCCGGTTCCTGTACCAGGCGGGTGCGCTCAGTGCGCCGCCGCACGGTCGGTTGACGCCCGTGCTCTGGGTGATCCGGAACACGATCGCCCGCAGCTACGACGGCCAGCACCGGGACAACGAGGCGGTGATGCGGTACCTGGCCGACGAGGCGATGGACCTCGAGTGGATGGTGCACCGCGCCGGCATCGGGTCGGACGGCCCCTCGAAGGGCGTGCTCGAGCCGACCGAGGGGACGCCGGGCATCGGGACGTTCGGGGACTGCGCCACCTACGACCTGCGGTTGCTCGCCGACCCGTCGGCGGTGCACACGACGAGCCTCAGCGCGTACCGGAAGACGGCGGGTCGGAAGACGGCGGGTCGGAAGCGCGCAGACCGGTGGACCGCCGGCCGGTAGGACGCCGTCGCAGCAGGGCGATCCCCACCCAGCCGATGACCGCCGCGAGGACGACCGCCGCCAGTCCGCGTCCGAGCACATCGCCGAAGAGGCCCGACCCGAACGCGACGAGCTCGAGGGGGTACGGGGCCAACACCCGCATCCCCGCCGCACCGTCGACGGCGGTGAGCAGTGCCGGCCCGACGAGCAGCACGACGAGCGCGACGAGCACCCCGACCACCCGGCCGGCGGAACGGACACCGGTCACCGCGATGCCGAGCCCGACCACGACCGGCGCGACCCACCACGCCCACCCGGCGATCGTGCTCTGCAGTCCGGTCGAGAGGGTCGCCGGCGGCAGCACGAATCCCCGCAGCCACTCGGCGAGCGCCACCGCCACGAGGGCGAGCGCGACCACCGCGACGCCGTCCGGTGCGAGCGCGAGGAGCAGCACGAGCCCGGCCCCGAGCAGGACGGTGAGGGCGGAGCCGACCACGAGGGCGACGACGGAGATCTCGGAGGCGCTGATCGCGCCTCCCGTCCCGACGGTGCTGTCCATGCCGAGCCCGGCCGTCGTGACGACCGTGGTCTGCACCAACGCGACCACGTGCACGAGCAGCAGCGCGCCGAAGGCCGCGAACACCCCGGGGCGTCCCAGTCGGGGTCGGAGTCGACGGGCCGTGACGCCGACCACGCCGGCGCCGGTCAGCAGCAGGGCGGCCAGGAAGGTGACGAAGTACTGGTTGAACGGCAGGAACGCGATCGGCATGTCCCGCGCGTCGGCGATCGACGCCTCCCACAGGTTCTGCAGCGGGAGGTGCATGCCGGTGACGATCCACGGCAGCAGGCCGAGGACCGCCCCGACGATGCCGACGGCGGCACCGAGGCCGAGCGTGGCTCCGGCCCCCGAGCCCTTGTCTCGCGTGGACCCGGCTCGCGTGGACGCGGACGTGTGGTCGTGCTGTTCCCCCGTGGACATGCGGACCACGGTACCGGCCGCGGTTCCCAGGACCGGCTCAGTGCCACCGGCGTCCCCGGTGCTGACGAGGTGCTGACGAGGTGCTGATCCTGCCCTGAGCGCTCCCGCAGCGTGTCGTGAAGACTTCTCCAGTGCTCCCTGGGAACGTCGTCGCACCACACCGGAAGAGGGGTCCGATGACGACACTGTCGCGACGCACGCTGCTCATCGGCGGCGGATCGGTTGTCCTCGCGGCCGCCGCCGGCGCCGTCCTGCTCGAGCAGGGCGTGCTGCCCGGGCGGGCCGCGATCGAACGGAGGCTCGGGATGACCGGACCTGCCGGCGTCGTCCCGACCAGCCGGACCGGGTCCCGCATCGAGGGCTCGTTCACCTCGGCTGCCCGCGGTGGTGCCGAGACCGGGTGGACGATCAGCTACCCACCCGGATCCGCCGCGGGTGACCCGTTGCCCGTCGTCGTGTCCCTGCACGGGTACGGCGGCGACCACCGCAGCAGCTTCGACCACGGCATGCACCTCGACCGGTTCCAGGCCGCGGCCCGGGCAGCGGGCGAGCCGGCCGTCGCGATCGCGTCGATCGACGGCGGCAACGACTACTGGCACCCCCGCGCCTCGGGGCGGGACCCGCACCGGATGCTCGTCGACGAGTTCCTCCCCCTGCTGCACGACCACGGGTTGGACGTCGAGCGGCTCGGGCTGTTCGGCTGGTCGATGGGGGCGTACGGCGCACTCCTGGTCGGCAGCACCCTCGGGCCGGAGCGGGTGCGGGCCGTCGCAGCGAGCTCGGTGGCGCTCTGGCCGACTCCGCAGCGGGCGGCCTCGGGTGCGTTCGACGGCGCAGAGGACTTCGCGCAGCACGACCTGACGGCCCGGACCGCGGCGCTCGGCACCCTGCACACACGGATCACCTGCGGCACCGCCGACGCCTTCTGCCCGGGCGACGAGCAACTCGTGCACCGCATCACGCCGGCGCCGCAGTCGAGCTTCACGCTCGGGGCGCACGACTGGTCGTACTGGCGGCGTGTGGCTCCGGAGCAGTTGCGGTTCCTCGCCGCTGCTCTCTGAGGGTCTCCTCGCGCGGGAACCGGCGGCACCGCTAGGGTCGCGCCATGGACGCAGCGTCGCCTTCCGTGGCCGCCTTCTGGGCCGCCCGTCGCCAGGAATCCCCGGACCTGCCCGAGGAAGTGCCCCTGGCGTGGGCGTTCGGCGCGACGCCCGAGCACGCCGACGACCTGCTCGCGCTGGTCCTCGCCGGCGTGAAGGACGGCACGGCGTCATCACTCTGGGACTACGAAGCGACCACGGACCCACTGCCCGAGGTCGGCGAACACAGCGTCATCCTCGACGGCGCCGACCAGCCGAGCGCGGTCATCGTGACGACGGACATCCGGACCGTCCCGTTCGACCAGGTCGACGCCGAGCACGCCCGAGCCGAGGGTGAGGGCGACCGGACCCTGGCGTACTGGCGGGCGTCGCACGAACGGTACTGGCGCCAGCACTCCGCGGACCCGCGGGGCTGGGCACCGGACATGCCCGTCGTGTGCGAGCGCTTCCGGCTGCTCTGGCCGACCCGGGTCGAGCCGTGACGCGGGTCCGGCTCGGCACCCTCGTCGCGGCGGCGCTGCTCGCCGCCGGCGTGGTGACCGTCACCGGCTGCTCGTCCGCGTCCAGCGGCTCCCGAGCGCGGATGTACGACTCCGTCAGCAGCATGGCCGACCACAGCTCCCTCGTCGTGACCGGCACCGTCCGACAGCAACGCGTCGCGAACGACGTCGCGGATGCCGACCCCACCACACTGTCCACGGTCCGGATCGTGGCGACCGCCAAGACCGACCCGGACCATCCGGTCGGGTCCACGGTCGTCGTCCGCCAGCACGGCACCACCCGCTCGTCGGGTCCGGGGATGCTCCTCGAAGACGGCGGCACGTACCTGCTCTACCTCATGCCGTCGGCGCTCGACGGCGACCTGGCCGACCAGTACTTCGTCACGGGCGGTGCAGCCGGTGTGTACGTCGGCGAGGACGGTCGCACCGACTTCCGCCGGGGCACGGACGAGGGCGACGAACTCCCCACTCACCTCACCCTCGCTGACGCCCTGCGGGGCTGACTCGGCCGGTACCGTCGAGCCATGCCGTACCCGAGGACCGAACCCAGTGCCTCCGGCCTGCTCGACGTCGGTGACGGAACGTCCCTCTACTGGGAGGAGTCCGGCTCTCCCGACGGCGTCCCCGCCCTCTGGCTGCACGGCGGCCCCGGCGGCTCGCTCGGCAGCGGCTGGTACCGGACGCACTTCGACCCCGCCCGCTACCGCCTGATCGGCATCGACCAGCGTGGCAGCGGCCGGAGCCGCCCCCTCGTCACGGAGTCCCGCGACCGGCTCACCGACCACACCACCCAGCGGTTGATCGCCGACATCGAGGCGGTCCGGCAGCACCTGGGCGTCGAGGACTGGGTCGTCGCCGGGATCTCGTGGGGCACCACCCTCGCCCTCGCGTACGCACAACAGCACCCAGCACGTGTCCGTGCGCTGGCGCTGATGGCCGTCACGACGACCAGCCGCGACGAGGTCGACTGGATCACCGAGGGTGTGGGACGCGTGTTCCCGACGGAGTGGGAGGCGTTCGAGCGAGCCAGCCAGCGCCTCCCGGGTGAGCGCGTCGTCGACGCCTACGCACGTCGCCTGGCCGGTGCCGACCGGGAGGCCCGTGCGGGCGCCGCGCAGGCCTGGGACCGGTGGGAGAACGTCCACGTCTCCCTCGACGACCCCGGGCTCCGTGAGCGCGGCCACCTGGGTCCGGAGCTGCGCGAGGGCTTCGCCACCCTCGTCACGCACTACTGGGCGAACGACGGGTTCCTGCCCGGCGACCAGGCCGTGCTGGCGCGTCTGGACCGGATCGCGCACGTCCCGACGGCGCTCGTCCACGGGCGGCGGGACATCAGCGGACCGGCCGTCACGGCCTGGCGTGTGCACCGGGGACTCCCGCAGAGCACGCTCACCATCGTCGAGGACGAGGGGCACGGCGGACCGGGTGGGAGCGCGGCGCTGACGGCGGCGCTCGACGGGTTCTGCTGAGCAGCCGGCACGCGCGGGGGTCCCGCGCCACCGATCGGGACGTCCGCCCGGCAGATCACACTGCAGCATCTGGCCAGCCGCGTTGCGCACGCCACCCGCCCGCTCGGCGCCGGTCGAGCCGTATCCTGACTCCCTGGTCGCCGCCGCCGCTGAGGACCCCGAGTCCGGGCAACCGCCACCGCAGCAGGGCCGGCCGGCCACGGAGGGAACTGTCATGAGCATGGAAGGCGTGGCCTGGAGCTCGCTCTACAAGATCTCGACCGCCCGGGACGGCAAGCACGGCATTTCCCGCGAGTCCGTGCGGCGGATCATGACGTTCGCCGTGCCGTACCGGTCCAAGCTGGTGGTCTTCATCGTCCTCTCCGTCGTGGGGGCGTTCCTGGCGGTCGCGACGCCGGTGCTCGCCGGCCAGGTGGTCGACGTCATCGCGGCCCGGGGCGCGGTCGGCACCATCGTCTGGCTCGCCGTCGTCATCGCCCTGGTGGCCGTCGCCGACGCCGCCGCGTCCCTGGTGACCCGCTGGTACTCGGCGCGGATCGGCGAGGGCGTGATCCTGGACCTCCGCACCGCCGTGTTCAACCACGTGCAGAAGATGCCGATCGCCTTCTTCACCCGCACCCGGACGGGCGCGCTCGTGAGCCGCCTGAACAACGACGTGATCGGCGCGCAGCAGGCCTTCAGCGGCACGCTGTCCGGCGTGGTCACGAACGTCGTGGCGCTGGTCCTCACCCTGGCCGTCATGCTCAGCACGTCCTGGCTCGTGACGGTGCTCGCGGTGGTCATGCTCCCGGTCTTCCTCATCCCCGCACGCCGGATGGGCAGCCGCCTCGCTGCACTGCGCCGCGAGGCCGCCGACCACAACTCCGCGATGAGCACGCAGATGACCGAGCGGTTCTCGGCGCCCGGCGCCACCCTCGTCAAGCTGTTCGGCCGTCCCGACGAGGAAGCCGAGGAGTTCCGCGTCCGCGCCGCCCGCGTCCGCGACATCGGGGTCCGGAGTGCGCTGCTGCAGTTCGTCTTCGTCACCGCGCTCACCCTGGTCTCCGCCCTCGCACTCGCGCTCGTCTACGGGGTCGGTGGTTCCCTCGCACTCGGCGGGCAGCTGAACACCGGCGACGTGGTGACCCTGGCCCTCCTGCTCACCCGCCTCTACGCGCCGCTGACCAGCCTGGCGAACGCCCGGGTCGAGATCATGAGCGCCGTGGTCAGCTTCGAGCGCGTCTTCGAGGTCCTCGACCTGAAGCCGCTCATCCAGGAGAAGCCCGACGCCGTCACGATCCCCGACGGCCCGGTCGCGGTCGAGTTCGACGACGTCCGCTTCGCCTACCCGTCTGCGGACAAGGTGTCCCTGGCCTCGCTCGAGGAGGTCTCCACGCTGGACACCCGCGGCGGGGACGAGGTCCTGCACGGGGTCTCGTTCCGGATCGAGCCGGGGCAGACCGTCGCCCTCGTCGGCACGTCCGGCGCGGGCAAGTCGACGGTCGCGCAGCTGCTCTCGCGCCTGTACGACGTGGACAGCGGTGCCGTCCGCCTCGGCGGGACCGACGTCCGCGACGTCACGTTCAGCTCCATGCGGCACACGATGGGCATGGTGACGCAGGACGGCCACCTGTTCCACGAGACCATCCGCTCGAACCTGCGGCTGGCCCGGCCCGAGGCCACCGATGACGAGGTGTGGGACGCGGTCCGCCGCGCCCGCCTCGAGCCGCTCATCCGGTCCCTGCCGGACCAGCTCGACACCATGGTCGGCGAGCGTGGCTACCGGCTGTCCGGTGGTGAGCGTCAGCGGATGACCATCGCGCGCCTCCTGCTCGCGCAGCCGCGCGTCGTCATCCTCGACGAGGCGACGGCCGCTCTGGACTCGACGTCCGAGGCCGCCGTGCAGGCTGCGCTGAGCGAGGCACTCGAGGGCCGGACGGCGATGGTGATCGCCCACCGCCTCTCCACCATCCGCAGCGCGGACCTGATCCTCGTCGTCGAGGACGGCTCGATCGTGGAGCGCGGGACGCACGAGGAACTGCTGGCCGCAGGTGGGCGGTACGAGGAGCTGCACCGGACCCAGTTCGCGGTGCAGAAGGAGGTCGCGGCGGACGAAGCAGCGGTCAGCGCGGTCTAGTCCTGGGCCACTGCCGGCATGCGGGCCGGAGGTAGACGAACTCGTAACTGTGCGGGACACTGGGAGAGTCGTGTCGGAGCGGTGCGACCTGGAGGAGGGTACGGGAAATGACCCAGATCGAGCCACTGAGCGCCCGAACGGGCCGTGGCGCCGCGACGCGAGCGCGCATCCTGGAGGTGGCGAGCGAGCTGTTCACGGCCCACGGGATCCACGAGGTCAGCGCCGACCGCATCATCGAGGTCGTCGGGATAACGAAGGTCACGTTCTACCGGCATTTCCGCACCAAGGAGGACCTCATCGTTGCGTTCCTCGAAGAGCGCGCGACGCTCGAGACGGCAGCGTTCGAGGGGGTGTGGGAGGAGACCGGCGGTGACGCGACCAAGGCCCTCGAGATGCTCGCCGTCGGCATCGGCGCCGAGAGCTGCCGCCCGGGCTTCCGTGGCTGCCCGTTCATCAACGCGGCCGCCGAGTACGCCGACCGTGAGAGCCCGGTCCGCAAGGTCGTGGACGTGCACCGGGCGTGGATGGTCGCCTACTTCAGCAGGGTCCTCGCCGCGGCCGGGGTCGACCGGCTCGAGGAGGCCACCGACGCTGCCGTGGTCCTGCGCGACGGAGCGATGGTGAGCGGGTACCTGACCGACGCGGAGGCCGTCGCCGGCACCCTCCGGACCATGTTCCACGCGCTCGTCACCGAGTACCGGGCGGAGTCCACGCGCCGCTGACGGTCCACGAACGACGGAGGTCGGAGCGTCGGCGGCGCCCCGACCTCGGTCGTGGTGTGACTGATGAGTGTCAGCGTGCAGTCGTGGCGGCCTGTTCGATGACGCGCGTCACGGTGCCCGGGTACTTGAGCATCGACAGGTGGCCAGCGTCCACCTTGGTGATGTGCGCGTGCGCACGGGTCGCCATCTTCTCCTGCAGCGCGGGAGAGACACTCTTGTCCTGGGTGCCTTCGACGTACCACGACGGCAGCGTCTTCCACGCGGGCGCAACGGTGGCCTTCTCGGTCAGGGCGCCGGCGGCGAGCGGCTCCTGGCGGGCGAAGAGCTCGTCCTGCTCCTTCTGCGAGAAGCCGTTCGCGAACGTCGCGTCGAAGGCGTCCTGCTTGAGGTAGAGGTCGACGTCTCCCGCCGCTGCGCCGGCGTAGGGCACGGCGTCGAACGCAGTCGTCGGGACGCTGGCACCGACGGAGGCACTCAGGCTGGCGATGCTCTCACCCTGGTCGGGGGCGAAGGCGTCGATGTAGACGAGCCCCTTGACGTCCGGGTCGGAGGTGGCGGCCTGGGTCACGACCTCGCCGCCGTACGAGTGACCGACGAGGATGACGGGCCCGATGGTCTTGACCTTGAGGAACGAGTCGAGGTCAGCGGTGTCCCCGGCGAGCGAGCGGAGTGGCGTCGCGAAGTCGAGCACGGTGTAGCCGTCGTGGCGCAGACGCGAGCCGACCGACCCGAACGAGGCGCCGTCCGCCCATGCGCCGTGGACGAGGACGACGGTCGGCTTGACCTGCGCCGCGGGCGTGGCGACCTGTGCGTTGGCCGCTCCGGATGCCCCGATCGCAGTGAGGGAGCCAGCGACGAGAACGGCGGCGGCAGCGGTGATCCGGAGGGAACGGGTGGACTTCTTGGACATCAGTGAGCCTTTCGTTAGAAAGTAGGCGTACTAGTTCGTCTACAAAAAGGAGGCTAAGGCGACGCCTGCAGGAGCGCAATCGCGGGGACCGATCCTGTGCGGAGGCTCATCCTCAGGGCTCTGACGGCAAGATCCCGGTCGGCGCTCAGGCCACCCCGCCGGTACCGTGCCATCACGGATTCCCTGAGCTCGATGCGCTCGGAGACAGTGGATGCCATGACCACCGGGGACTGCATGAGCATCGAGGACTGCACGAGCAGGCACGACGTCGACGTCTGCGTGGTGGGTGCCGGGCCCGCCGGCCTGGCGACTGCCGCAGCCCTCCGACGCACCGGCCGGCGAGTCGTGCTCTTGGAACGAGCAGCCACCCTGACCCCGCGGTGGCGGACGCACCGGCCGGGCCTCCGCTTGCACACCACGCGATCGCGATCGTGCCTGCCCGGCATGCCGATCGACCCCACGGGAGGCCGGTACGTGTCCAGCGCGGACATGGTCGCGTACTGGCAGCACAGCGCTCGTGGACTCGGCGTCACTGTCCGGACCGGAGTCCTGGTCACGCGCATCGAGCCGGTGCCGGTCCTCGGCGACTCGCCGCGACCGCTGATCGGCGGGTCGGACGGGCGGCCACGGTGGATCGCACACGTCAGGGGCGGAGCATGTCTGCGCGCACGGAGCGTCGTGGTCGCGACTGGGTACAACGCCGTCCCGGTGGTGCCGGACTGGCCGGGCGTCGACACCTTCCCCGGTCCGGTGGCCCACGCCGCCGACCTCGGCTCCCTCGACCAGTTGGTCGGCCGTCGGGTGCTCGTGGTCGGTGGCGGGAACGCGGGTGCGGAAGCCGCCGTCGAACTGCTCTGCGTCGGTGCCGAGCAGGTCTGGTTGTCGATCCGGACTCCCCCGCACATCGTTCGACAGCGCGTCGGGCCGTGGTCGGCGCAGGGCGTCGCGATCGCCCTCGACCACCTCCCGACGCCCGTCGCCGACGCGTTGGCGGGTCTCCAGCGTCGACTGACGGTCCCGGATCTGGCGGCTTGGGGTCTACCGGCACCACAGCAGGGGCTGTACTCACGGGTGCGAGAGACCCACAGCGTCCCGGTGCAGGACACGGGCCTCGTCGCCGGGATCCAGGCCGGGCGAATCCGCCCCGTGCCTGCGGTGGTGCGGTTCGACGACCACCGGGTGGTCCTGGATGACGGCTCGGCCCTGCGGCCCGACGCCGTCGTCGCGGCGACTGGTTACCGCCGCGGGCTCGATGACCTCCTGACGCCTGCGGTACGGAGCACCGTGGACGGCGTGCCCCGCACCGGCCGCGGCGGGTACCTCGCTCCCGGGCTGTCGCTGGTCGGCTTCCGCGTCTCGGCCGGCGGGACGTTGCGTGGCATCGCCCAGGAGGCGCGGGCCGTCGCCCGACGAGAGGCGGCGGACGCAGCGTGACGCGAATGACGCGAATGACGCGATCACGGTGATCACACGGATGCGTGGCGGACTGCAGGCAGCGCACTCTGGTGCGGACAGAGCGATGATCGGAGCCTCTTGGACCTGAACGACGATGACGCGTCCCGTGACGACGGACGGGAGCGCCGCCCGTGAAGTACGTGCACTCCGACGTGCCGTCCACGCTCGACGTCCGCGAGGAGCTCTACGTCCACGGGCGGCTCCGCTCGGGAGCGCGCGTGCATGCGGGACAGCACCTGTTCGTGTACGGCGCGGTGGAGGGATCGCTCGAGGTCGAGCGGGACGGGCTGCTCGTCGTGGGCGGCCTCCTGGCGGCCTTCGTGGACGCCAATGAGGGCACGATCGCCGTGGCGGGCACGGTGTCCACTCCGCTCGAGACCGTCCCCGGGCGATTGTTGCTGAGTGAGGGTTCCGTGGCGTCCGTCGACGGCGGGTCTCGCGTCGTCACCTCGCGCGGGTTCCGCCCCGTGCCCGACCACAGGCTGGTCACGGACGAGCTCGAGGACCTCCCGGTCCTCCGCCGGGACGACGACGGTGCCCGTCTCCACCCGGAGGTCTCCGACGTGTTCCGACGGCTGTCGGACGCGATGAGGCGATGAGGACGGGCAGCAGCGCGAGCCCGACCTGACCGGTCGCCGTCCCGTGGCCAGGAGCGGTCACCGATGAGTCAGGCCATCTGCTCCCGAACACGGAGCGCGAGTTGCGTCCTGGTCCGGGCGCCCGTCTTGCGGTAGACGCTGGCGAGTTGCGCCTCCACCGTGCGGACACTGAGGAAGAACTCGGCCGCGATCTCGCGGTTGCTCTTCCCGTCGGCCACCGCGGCCGCGACGCGGAACTCGGCGGCAGTGAGGCGTGCCCGCAGGTCGTCGCCCGCGACGGCTGACGACAGGGCGGCGAGGTCGCGGACGACCCTCGGGTCACCGACCTTCTCTGCCTCGAGAACTGCCTCGGTGTGCAGTACCCGGGCGTCACGCTGCCGTCCGAGCGTGATGAGTGCGCCGATCCGCTCGGTCTCCGCGCGCAGTCGCTCGAGCACGAAGCCACCCGCCCGCAGGTCCACGAGCGCGCGGTCGAACGAGGCCACGGCGGCCGGCGTGTCACCCTCGCGCAACGCGATGAGTCCGGCGAGCCGCCGGGCCTGACCGCGTGCGTGCACCCGGTCCGGACGGCCACCGAGGACGGCCAACGCGGACATGATCCGGCGCGCGCGATCCACCTGCCCGGTGTGCACGAATGCGCGCCCGAGTTCGACGTCGACCCACAACCGTCGGCCGGGCTCGCGGATGCCCCGAGCCCCGCTGCTCCGGTACATCCGCTCCAAGGGCACGACCGCCGCCTCCCAGTCGTTCGAGTAGGCCGCATCAAGCCCGACCAGACCGCTCTTCAGCAGGTCCCCACGGGCCTCCATGGCGGGTGGCAGCGCGCTCTCGAGCACTGCGGACAACCCGGGGCGGTCATCGAGCGTGAGTGCCAGCAATCCCCGCGCCCGGTGCACCGCGGACGGCGCGTCCACCAACACCTCGGCGGCCTCCTCCGCCTGACGGAGGAGCTCCGACGCGGCGGGGAGCGCACCGGTGAGCACGGCGATCGTGACGGAATGCCCGAGCCCTGCGGCGACGCGATTGACTTCCCCGACGTCCCGGGACTGCCGGAGCACCGCGGGGAGGCGCCATCGGGACCGCACGAGATCGTCACACTGGTACGCGAGCATCGCCTCGAGGTCGTCCGCGTGCTCACGGACCACCCCGATCGGCACCGTACGCTCGAAGTCGCGCTGCCGCTGCAGGAGGTCCGCGTCGAGCCCGTCCCCCCGGTCCACCCGGTGGACGATGCACGCTTCGACCGCGGCGTGCACCGCATGCGGAGTGATCTCCGGGTCGAGGCGGTCGAGGAGCACGGTGAGCTGCTCCACGACGTCACGCTCCTCGAGACCGACGAACGTGAGACGAACCACCTCGACGACGTCCCACTTCGGGCCGCGCGGGGGCAGCTGATCCTGCAACTCGTGGACGCGCTGGAGCACACGCGTCCGCCCGTGCACGCGCTGCATGGCGTCGGCCATCAGGACAACCCCGGAGTCGAACTGGTCGATCGGCAGCGTGGTGGGGTCGATCTGGTCCAGGAGCACGACGACCTCGGCGAGGCGACCGGACACGAAAGCCGCAGCTGCGGTGGCCATCACCCGGTCCGACCACGCCGGCGAGGAACGTGCCGTACGCGTCAAAGCACGCTTGGCCAGGCGGTGGGCGGTGTCACTCGCGCCGCTCATCGCGGCTCGTCGTGACGCCACTGTGAGCTCCTCGGCCAGGTCCTCGTCAGGGCCGGGACGACTGGCGCGGTCCCGGTGGGCGGCCTGCTGCACCGGATCGATGGGGAGGGCCGCGGCTCGCCGGTGGACGGCGCGCTGTTCCTCGTCATCGAGGAGCCCGACCGCGGCCGCCCCGAGCAGCGGGTGTGCGATCGTGATGTCGTCGTCGATGATCCGCAGCACGCGCTGCCGGACTGCGAGGGCGAGGGTGCACGGCTCCGTCACACCGGCGCCCACCAGGCAGCTCTCGCTCGCGCGCCCGAGCACGGTGACGAGTTCGAGCACCGCCCGGAGCGGAGCCGGCATCGCCGTGATGCGGCCACGCATCGCGTCCGTGACCGTCATGGGCGCGTTGCGCGGGTCACCCTCGAGTCGAGCCGCGGCCATCTCCAGGGCCCAGAGCGGGTTCCCGCTGCTGCGGCGCACCACGGCCTCCCGTTCTGCGTCGCGCAGTCGGCGCCCGAACGTGTCGAGCAGCAGGGCACGGAGCGCGGGGGCCCGGAGTGGGGGCACCGCGACCACGTCGGTCGGTGCGAAGACGGACCGGATCCCGAAGTCCTCGGCAGACCCGTCTGTGCGTCTCGTCGCGAGGACAGACAGCGCGCGACGCACCAGTGGTCGCTCGAACGCCTGCCGGAGCACCCGCGCTGTGTCCTCATCGAGCCACTGCCAGTCGTCGATCACGACGACGGCACCGTCGCGAGCCAGGTCGGCGAGCACGTGCGTGACACTCGCCTGGACCAGAGCAGATTCCACCGCATCGCCCTGACGCGTCCGCTCGAGAACCCGGAGGAGTGCGTCTCGCTGCCCGACCGGCAGGGTCGTCATGCGGTCGTCCGGCACGTCCTGCAGGAGATCGCGGAGTCCGCGGAACCGGCCCTGGTCGTACTCCGTTGCCCGCGTGAAGAGGACGGTGCGGTCCTCGGGCAGCACCCGCAGCACTCGGTCGATGAGGTGCGACTTCCCGATGCCGGGTTCCCCGACGACCAACACACGGCCACCCGGGCGGTCGAGCGTCGTCAGGATGCGATCGCAGGCAGCACGACGTTCGCCGCCGCCCACCCCGACGGAGTCGAGCGGGACGCCGAGCCCGGCGGTGGCGGGGCGACGTGTGGATCCCATGTGGTGAGACTAAGAACTGTGTTCGTGGGACAGCCGCGAGGCGGGCCTCGACGGCTGTGCGTGACAGCAGGAACGAGCGTCCCCGGCCGAGTCGGCCCCCGATGATCAGCGCTCCGGCGGTGCGTCAGCGTGCCCGTACCCGTTCGGCGAGCACGACGATGGCACGACGTCGCTTCAGCGCCGCGCCACCAGGGAGCGGACCAGCACGAGGGCGAGTGGGGCCATGGAGGCCACGGCGAGGGAGAGGAGGATCGCGCGGGTCCGTCGTGACCGGTCCGGCCTGACGGGAGGCGCGGTGCTCGCCGCCAACCAGAGGTCGAGGTCGGGCATCCGCCCGGTGGGTGCCCGGAAGTCCGTTGTCGGGTCGTCCAGTGGTCCGCGGTCGGCGAACGGGACCCATGGTTGCCAGCGCGGATCTGCGCCGGATGCTGCTGCTTGTTCGGTCATGTTCGTGCTCCCTCCGGCTCGGTCCGCGCTCCGGCGTGGACAGCTGCGCGCAGACGAGGTCTCCAGCGTCCTGCAGACCTCGCTCCCGGTCGTCGTGATCTGGCGATGTCATCACGACGACCAGTAGGAGCACCTACGTGCCTGGCGGTCACGGGACCCGTCGGCCGCGCGTCAGAGCCCCTGGCTCCGAAGCCAGGCGAGGCTGCGTTCGGCGACTTCGCGCCAACCCGCATCGAACACGAGCGAGTGGGCGCGATCCGGGAACCGGACGAGGTCCGTCACCGTCGATGCCCCGGCGTACAGGTCGAATGCGGCCTGGACGACGGCCTCGGGGACGGTGTGGTCCTTCCCGCCGGCGATCATCAGCAGGGGGCCGCGGGCGGCGGTGAAGTCGATCGTCGCGGGAGAGTCCGGCGTCTTGTTCGCAGCGGCACCCTCGAACAGCACGCGACCAGGGCCGGGCACCGCGAAGCGTGCGTGCAACACGTCGGACTCGTGCCGGGTGAGGCGGTTGCCGAAGCCGAAGGCGAACTGCTTCGGGGTGAGGGACACCGCGCGGTTCTTGTTGGACGGCTTGGACAGCACCGGGAGCGCGGAGCGGAGCTGCACGAGGGGGAGCTTCTTGACGCCCTTCATCCCGGCAGGGTCGATCGCCACGGCGGCTCGTGCGTGGCCGGAGGCGAGGAGTCGCTGCGCGATCAGGCCGCCGAACGAGTGCCCGACCACGATGGGCTTCGACGACAGAGTGCTGATGTGCCGCTCGTATGCCGCGGTGACATCGGCGATGCCGGTGCCCTTGATCGCGTCGCCGTTCCGACGGGTGGCCTCGACGGTGGCGGCTTCACCGGGCCATCCCGGAGCCGCGGGCGCGTAGCCCGCTTCGGTGAAGAGGTCCATCCAGGGTTGCCAGGAGGTCGAGTGGATCCAGAGGCCGTGGACGAAGACGACGGGCGTGGCGGGGTTGTCCATGATGATTCTCCTATGTAGACGAACTAGTAAGTATGGTCACCATAGGGCGAACGGATCGGATGGTCAACCCCACCCGCGACCGATTCAGTTGCGGACCCAGTGCGGCCCGTCTGGAGTGGCGAGGCGCCGGATGTTCTCGACGAAGAGCCGCGCAGAGGCGATGCCGACATCGAGGGCCGCTCCAGCCACATGAGGGGTGACGATGACGCTCGGATGCGCCACGAGCGGATGGCCGCGACGCGGCGGTTCCTCGTCCATGACGTCGAGGGCGGCACCGGCGATGATGCCCTCCTCCAGGGCATCCAGGAGGGCTGGCTCGTCGATGAGGGACCCTCGCCCGACGTTGACCACGTATCCACCCGGCTTCATCGCTCGGAGGGCGGTACGGCCCAGGACGGGCTCGTCCGACGGTGGAGCGCAGAGGATCACGACATCCGTGGTCCCCATGGCGTCGATGAGGGCATCCGGCCCGAAGACCATGTCGACTCCTGCGGGAGATCCCTTCGTCGGGTCGGAGCGGATGGCAGTGACGTGCACACGGAACGCCGCAAGTCGGGAAGCCAACGCGGACCCCACATCCCCCAGGCCGACGAGCAAGATCCGTCGACCCATCAGCGAGGGTGCGAACGAGGGTGTGAGACGGCCCTCCCGGGCGTCCGAGCGAGACGCGTCGACGCGACGGACGAGAGTGATGGTGAAGGCGATGGCGAGCTCGGCGACGGCATCGGCGTTGCCGCTCTCCCTGCTCGGGATGTTCGCAACGGGGATCCCGAGTGCGCGGAGACCTTGCAGGTCGATCCCGTCAGTTCCCACGCCGAGTAGCTGAACGAATCGGACCGAGGTCCCCTCGAGCATCGCCTGGTCGACCGGTTCGTGGACGGGGCAGACGACATCAGCGGTGGACGCCAAGACGGCCAGAGGGGCGCTGGAAGTGTCGGTGAGGAGCCAGTCAGGCTCCATCTGACGGATCAACTGCCCCACCGGCGAGGATGCCGTACCCGGACGTCCGAACGCGACTGTCAACTGTTCTCGTGAAGCCGAGGGATTGCTCATGCCGCAAGCGTGCCTCCCACGTCGACCGCAGCGCAGCCGTGGAAACGCGGTGCTCGTACTCGACGGCGCGACAGCGGACTACCGCGGAATCACGGAAGCGTTCGGACGGGTCTGCGCTCAGACTCGATCGATGACCACCACCCCCACTCCAGCCACCACACCCGACTACATCGTGATCGGAGCGGGATCCGCCGGATCGGTCCTCGCACGACGCCTCACTGACAGCCGCGCGAGCACGGTCCTGCTCATCGAAGCCGGCGCCGACGAACGCCCCGACAAGATCCGGGACCCCGCGAGCTGGGCATCCCTCATCGGCTCCGAGTACGACTGGGGCTTCCACACCGAGGCGCAGCACGGGCTCGACGATCGCGTCCTCGTCTATCCGCGGGGCCGGGTCGTCGGAGGGTCGAGCAGCGTCAACGGCGTCGTTCACATCCGCGGACGACGTTCCGACTTCGACGACTGGGCCGAGCACGGAGCCCGGAACTGGTCGTACGACGACATCGAGCCCTTCATGGACAGGAGCGAGCACCTCGACGAGGACGCTCTGGACACGGGTGGTGTCCACGTGTCGAGACCGTTCCCTCTGTCGCCGATCGCCGGCGCCGTCCTCGACGCGATGTCGGAGGACGACCGCGTCGAGGAGGTCGGGATGCACACGATGTCCGTGCTCGGGATGGAACGTTCGAGCGCCGCGGACGGATACCTCACCCCAGCCGTCCGGGAACGCCCAGCGCTGACACTCCTGCCGGATGCGACGGTCACCCGGCTCGTCATCGAGGACGGGACCTGTGTAGGCGTGGAGGTCACGGTCGACAGCGAGCGCCGCGTGCTGCGCGCTGGTCGGGAGGTCCTGCTCGCGGCAGGTGCCATCGGTTCGCCGCACCTGCTCATGGTGTCCGGCATCGGTCCGGCTGCGCAGCTCGAGTCATTCGGGATCCCGGTGCTGGTGGACGCGCCGGACGTGGGAGAGAACCTCCAGGACCACCCGCGCGGCGGCGTCACGGTCGCTGTCGAAACGCCCACGGACTACGTCGGCGAAGGCGTCTCCGGCCTGCTGTCGGTCGGTGCGACCGACGTGCAACTGCTGTTCACGGGTGTGCCCCAGTACCCGGACACGATGGCTGGGCCTGAGCGGGGCTTCACGCTCACGGTCAGCCCGATGCATCCGACCAGCCGCGGAACCGTCCGGTTGACCGGCCCGGAGATCGCAGACGAGCCTGCGATCGACCCCGCGCTCCTCGCCACTCCCGAGGACCTCGCGGTCATGGTCGAGGGCATCCGGATCGCCCGGCAGCTCATCGCGAAGGCAGACCTCGACGAGTGGGAGATCCGCGAGTCGCTCCCCGGCCCCTCCGTCGTGGATGACGCTGACCTCGCCACGTACGCTCGACAGGTCACGCAGTCCTATTACCATGCCGTCGGGACCTGCCGGCTCGGCTCCGACGAGCGGTCCGTCGTCGACGAGGACCTTCGCGTCCGAGGTGTCGACGGCCTCCGCGTGGTCGATGCCTCGGTCATGCCGTCGCTCGTGTCGGCCAATCCGAACCCGACCGTCTACACGATCGCGGAGCGTGCGGCGAGCATGATCCTCGCTGCCGCACACGACTCCGCGCTCCGCGCCTGACATCGGGCACGACCTGCCGCCGCGCTCCGTCAGTGCTACCTCGTAAGTCTGACGGCACCACCGTCCCTGGGCTGCCCGGAAGCGGCGAACCGCAACAGGATGACCTCATGACGACGACACCGTACGGCTCCTGGATCTCCCCCATCACCGCAACCGACCTCGCAGCGACCGGCCATCCCGTCTGGGGCGCGACCTGGGTCGGCGACGATGTGTGGTGGCTCGAACTCCGCGTCGACGACGGCGGGCGGTTCGCCGTCCGCCGTCGAGGTGCAGACGGTCAGCCGGTCGACGTGCTGCCGCACCCGTGGGATGCCCGCACTCGTGTGCACGAGTACGGCGGAGGTGCGTGGGCGGTCACTGAGCAGCGGACCCTCGTCTTCGCCGAACTGACCGACCAGCGCCTGTGGGCACTGCCGGAAGGCGCCACCGAGCCGTCACCGCTCACTCCGGCTCCGGCCAGTTCAGAGGGTGGGGTCGCCTTCCGGTTCGGCGAACTCAGCGTGCGTGGCACGGAGGTCATCGCCATCCGCGAGACCCACCGCCGGCTCGCGCCCGAGGAGCGCACCGGGACCTCCGCGGACACCGCGGCGGCGATCACCCGCGACGTCGTCGCCGTGCCGCTCGACGGTTCCGCCGCCGATGACGCAAGTCGGATCCGATCGGTGGTCGGCGGATCACACTTCCTTGCCGCACCGCGGTTCTCGCCCGACGGCTCGCGCATCGCGTGGATCGCGTGGGAGCACCCGCAGATGCCGTGGGACGGCACGGAACTCCGCGTCGCTGACATCGACCAGGAGGGCCGGGCTGGCACTGTCCAGACGCTCGCGGGATCAACGACGGAGTCGGTCCTCCAGCCCGAATGGGTGGATGACGCCACGCTCACCGTGCTCACCGACGCGTCCGGATGGTGGAACCTCGAGCGGATCGCGCTCGACGGCACCCGCACCCGCATCCACACCGAGGAGGCCGAGTACGGCGGACCGCTGTGGATGCTCGGCAGCACCTGGTACACCCCGCTCGATGATGGTCGGATCCTCGCGCTCCGGACCCTCGGCGAAGACTCGCTCGTCGTCCTCGACCCCACGACCGACGCACTCGCACCGGCAGAGGTCGTGCCGCAACCGTTCACGGCTGTCACGCTCCTCGGCCGCAACGGGAACCGCGTTCTCGTCACATCGGGATCCTCGACGACCGCGTCCGGCCTGCGCGTCCTCGACCTCGCCACTGGTGACATCGAGGACGTGCGTCTCAACCAGGACGCGCTGCCCGACGCGCGGTACCTGCCGATCGCCGAGTCGCGGACGTTCGCGAGCGCCAGTGGGCGCCCGGTCCACACCATCGTGTACCCGCCCCGGAACCCGGACCACGCTGGGCCAGAGGGGGAGCTCCCACCGTTCATCGCGTTCGTCCACGGAGGCCCGACCTCCAGGTCGCGTGCCGAATCGAACACCACGATCGCGTACTTCACGAGCCGTGGGATCGGGGTCGTCGACGTGAACTACGGCGGCTCGACAGGGTACGGCCGCGCCTACCGGGACGCCCTTCGTGGCCAGTGGGGTGTCGTCGACGTCGAGGACACGGTCGCAGCGGTGCTCGGTCTCGCGGAGGCGGGGCTGGCCGACCGTACGCGCCTCGCCATCCGTGGCGGTTCCGCGGGCGGCTGGACCGTGCTCGCGTCGCTGACGTTCTCCGACGTCTTCGCGGCGGGCGCTTCGTACTTCGGGGTGTCGGAGCTGGCCGCGTTGGCGCGGGACACCCACGACTTCGAGTCCCGGTACACAGACGGACTCGTCGGACCGCTGCCGGAGGCCGAGCACCTGTACCGCGAACGGGCACCGCTGCACAACGTCTCTCGACTGCGCACACCGGTGCTGCTCCTCCAGGGGCTCGACGATCCCATCGTCCCGCCGTCCCAGGCCGAGATGTTCCGGGACGCGCTGGCCGCGGCCGGGATCCCACACGCCTACCGGGCGTACCCGGGCGAATCGCACGGGTTCCGCCGGACCGCGACCATCATCGATGCGACCGAGTCCGAGCTGTCCTTTTACGGCCAGATCATGGGCTTCACGACACCCGACGTACCCACGCTGGTGATCGACTGAAGCGGCGCCTTCCGTTCCCGTCGTCCGGAGTAGGCGCGCCGGTCGGCGGTGACGGGCAGGTGCACGGTGAACCAGCGGGGCACGGCCTCCGTGACGGGAACGCTCTCCAGATGCAAGGCAACGGCGAGTGACGGCGGGCTCCGTCGACGTCAGGACGCCACCGGCGTCATCGGCGCGGTGAAGTCCTTCGCCGTGATCTGCGTGCCGTCGTTCGACGCGGCGGCGTTGCGCTGGTACTCCAGGTCGAGCACGTCGGACGGGTCGGTCACCGAGTAGGCGCACCAGCCCTCCCCGGACTGCCCCTGGTCCACCTTCGTCAGCGCCGGGTAGCCGGCGGCCTTCATCGCGTCCTCGACGACCGACGTCGTGCCCTGGGACGTGTACGACTCCGTGCTGCCGTGGGCTTGCACGCGGATCGCCAGGCAGTCCACCGTCGAGTAGTACTTCTCCCCCGCGGTCACCGCGACGTGCACCAGGACCTGCTCGTTGTCGTCACGGTCCGCGAGCCCCGACTGCGCCGACGTCCACGGGAAGTTCCGCACGACCTTGTCGGCCTGCACGGTGTGGCCCATCTGGTCGTCGGTGATCTTGTCCGACGTGACGTCGACCTCACCGGACGCAGCGGGCTTGCTGCTCGGCGTCGGGCTCGGCGTCTGCTGTTCCGCGGCCTGGCTCTGCGACGGCTCCGCCGATGCCGTGATCGGAGCGGACTTCCCCGACTGCGACGAGCATCCGGCGAGCGCGACGGTCACGACCGTGATCCCGACGACGGTGGTGATGACGTGCTTGAACGACATGGTGTCCCCTCAGGTACTGCGCCGAGAGAACAGCTCCGCTCCCCCAGCGGTCGCCCCGGCTTCTGGTGCAGGCAGCCGGGACCACTCCTGACCGCACGCCCCACCGTGCACCCCGGTCGCCTTCGCAGGTCGGTCACGGAACCGGGGTGGATCGAACCTAGCTGACCGCCGTCAGGCTCGACCCGGCCCCCTTGCGCGCGAGCCACCCGCCGCCGTCGCCTCACCAGGCGACCGGCCCGTTGACGTCGGTGAAGGTCCCGGTCGGTCCGTCGGAGGCGATGGTCGCCATGGTCACGGCGGACCGGGCTCCTTCCGCCGTCGTGAGCAGACCGCGATGACCGTTCAGGTCCGTCGCCACGAAGCCCGGGCAGACGGCGTTGACGAGGATGTTCTCCGACGCCAGGTCGCGGGCGTACATCATCGTCACGGCCGTGAGCGCGGTCTTCGACGGCACGTACCCGAGGGCGATCGGATCGGTGTTGGAGAAGTCCGAGATGGCGGCGAGCGACCCCGCGCTGCTCGAGACGTTGACGATCCGAGGTGACGCCGAGCGACGCAGCAGCGGCAGGAACGCGCTCGTGACGGTGATGACGCCGAAGACGTTCGTCTCGAACACGGCCCGGACGTGATCGACGTCGGCCGACCGCGGCAGCTGCCCGGCGGGGTCGGCGCCGGGCTGGTGGCTGATCCCCGCGTTGTTGACCAGCGCGTCGAGCCGGCCGTAGGCGTCTGCGACGTGCTCCGCGGCCGCGGCGACCGAGGCAGCGTCGGTCACGTCGAGCGCGACGGCGGTGACGGTGCCACCGTCTGCCCGGAGTTCCGCCGCAGCCTCCTCCCCGCGCTCCAGGCTCCGTGCGCCGATGACGACGGTGTGGCCGAGGCGTGCGAGCTGTGCGGCGATCTCGCGGCCGATGCCCTTGTTGCCTCCGGTGACCAGGGCGATCAGGGGTGCAGTCATGGTGTGGTCCTTCCGTGCCGCCCAGAGGCGGTGTGACGACGTGACCAGGGGAACCTGGTCCGGAGACCAGCTTGTGGCCTTGCGGTCGCATCCAGAATCATGCTCCGTCGCCTTTTCATGTCCTAGAGTCCAGGTATGCCCGTCGATCGTTTGTCCGAGGTGCTCGACCTCATCGAGGTCCGCGGGGTCGTGTCCGGCGGCTCGGCCCTCCGTGGCCGGTGGCACACCCGGAGCGTCATGGACGACGACCTCAAGTTCATCGCCGTCGTCCGCGGGTGGGCGACGCTGGAGACCGAGGGGGCCGCGGCGCCGGTCCGCCTCGACGCCGGCGACGTCGCCGTCCTGAACGGGAGGTCGTGGCTGACACTCGACGGCGGTGACGGCCCGGAAGACCCCGTGGTCGTCGAGCCGCCCACGGCTGGATCGCGGATCTCGGACGCCGATGCTGCGGCGAGCGACGTGGACATCGTCATCGGTGGCCGCATCGACCTGAACGCCACCGGCCGAGAGCTGCTGCTCCGCGTCCTGCCACCCCTGATGCACGTCGGCGCGGACAGCACGGTCGGGGCGCAGGCACGGGGTCACGTGCAACGGCTGTTCAGCGAGATCACCGGAGGCCGGATGGGATCGGACTTCGCGATGCGGCAGTACGCGCAGCTGCTGGTCCTCGACGTCGTCCGCGGGTTCGCGGACGACGCCGAACTGCCGGCCGGGTGGCTCAAGGTCCTGGCCGACGAGCAGCTCCGGCCCGCACTGGACCTGATCCACGACGGACCGGCGAGGAGGTGGAGCCTGGAGGACCTGGCCCGCGCCTCGTCGATGTCGCGCAGCACGTTCGCGGCGCGCTTCCGCGAGGCTGCCGGGGCTCCCCCGTTGGCCTACCTGATCGCCTGGCGGATGCTGCTGGCGCAGCGTGCACTGCGCTCGAGCGACACCCGCGTCGGGGCGTTGGCGTTCACGCTCGGGTACGGCTCGGAGAGTGCGTTCAGTACGGCGTTCAAGCGGCACGTCGGGGAGTCGCCGGCGGCGTTCCGAGGGCGGGTCGCAGGCACTTCGTGATCGCCCCCCACCCACGATGACGAGCGAGCAGTCGCGCGGTCAGCGCAGTTCCCACACGCCAGCGGTGAGACCGATCGGCACCTGAGCTGCGCCGAGCGTCGTCGGAACAGGTGCTGGGAATGGCACCCTCCCCTGGGTGGGGATCGTCCGAACCACACCCTGGGGCGGTGTCGGCAGGTTTGCCCGACCACGATTCTCGGAGCATGACAACCACCCTCTGGATCATCGACATCACCCTCATCGCGCTCGTACTGCTGCAGGTCCGCCGGAGGCGCCTCACCCTGGTGCAGATCCTTCTTCCGATCGCGCTCGTGCTCTGGGCTGGCATCGCGTTCGTGCACTCCGTCCCGCTCGGCGGTCACAACGCATCGGTGATCGGTGTTCTCATTCTGGCTGGCGCGCTCCTCGGGACAGCGATCGGTTTCACGACGCAGATGTCGACAACGGACGGGAGGGTCACAACTCGGGCCGGAGTCGTTGCAGCAGCGCTCTGGATCGCCGGCATGGGAGCGCGGCTGGTGTTCCAGCTGTGGGCCACCGGAGATGGCCGCCTGGACCTCGGGCGCTTCGACTTCGAGCATGCGATCAACAACGACGTCTGGCCGGCGGCCCTGGTGCTGATGGCTGGGGCGACGGTGTTGCTCCGTGTCAGCGTCATCTTGGCGCGGGCGCGTCGACTTCGTGCAGACCGTCAGCCGTCGGTTGTGACGGATGACGTCAGAGCGTGAGGGGAAGCTTCGTGCGACGTCGTACCGAGCACGAGCGCGATGGTCTGCGCACGATCCCTGGCTGCCAGCTTCGCGAACAACGAATTGACGTATCCCTTCACCGTCGCGACCGTGATGGACAAGGTGACCGCGATTTCGTCGTTCGATCGGCCTCTGCAGATCAGAGCGAGCACTTCCGCTTCCCGCGGGGTGAGCCCCAGGAACCGCGTGCGCAGCGCCGTCGGCAGCAACAACCGATCGACGGACACCTGCATGCGCGCCAAGTCCGCGGCGTACTGACGGTCGAGGCCAGCGAACCTGCTCTCGACTTCGAGTGCGTTCCTGCGTCTGGCGCGACCAGCAAGCGTCGCGATCGCGATGGTCAATGCAGTGATCCCCACAGACACCGGCTCGTGGGCACCCACGACGAAACCGATGACGGCGGACGAAGCAGCCAGGACGGGCCACGCCCAGGCCCGCCAGCGCCCGTGTGCGGTCTTGCCGAGGACGATGACGAGGCCACCCGCCACCGGGTACAAGCTGATGCCGTACGTGGGTCCGGCAGCAAGTGCCGAACCGATGACCATCACCATCAGAAGACCGACATCGCCTACCGAACGATCCCTCGCGCGGACCAACACGCGAACCATCCAGGCCACGGCTGCCGAACCCGCGCAGACCACTGCCCAAAGGGGAGCACCCAGTGTGTACCCACCGACCGTCATGGAGACAGCGAGGCTGGCAACCGCAAGCGCGAGTTGCATCGACACCCCGGGTTGCTTCACGGGTACCAGTGTGCCGCGTTGACGACGATCCGCCCGCTCGGGCGGAGACAACCACCTCGTCGAGCGTGTCCCGCCGCGCTCTTCGAGGTCAGTCACCGGAATTGCTCGACGACGGCCTCGCCCTGGATGATCGCTGCGACGGGACCGGTGGCTGGTCATGGTCCTCTGGACGAGAATCCGCACGTCGTGGTTGCGACTCCGCGCCGCTTCAGGTCACGAGAGGGAAGACGAGATGTTCGGAGCGGTACCGGTGCTGCCGGTGGTCATCCCGCTGAGCGCCGCGCTCTTCGTGGTGCTGATCGCGGTCCTGCGGGCACGACGTTGGTTGACGCTGCCGCGCGCGGCGGTCGCGGCAGCGCTGTCGGTCTACGCCGGCGGCATCTTGGCCAACACCGTGTTCCCGATCTATCTCGACCGGCCCCCGAGTGAAGGGCCGTGGATCCCACCGGTCAACTTCATACCGGTCGTCGGTTACGAGTGGCAGGACGCGGTGGTGAACATGCTGGTGTTCCTGCCGCTCGGGATACTGGTGCCGTTGCTGGTCTCCCGGCCGACGTGGAGGCGGGTCGTGGCGGTGATCGCGGGCATCAGCGTCGCGGTCGAGCTGGCCCAGTTCATCACCGCAGGTCTCGCCGCGGGCGGCCACATCGCAGACGTCAATGACTGGTTGTGCAACACCGCGGGCGGCGCGGTCGGATTCGGACTGCTCACCGTGCTCACCAGGCTCACCGTCGCCGCGTCGCTCATCGACCGTTTCCGCTGGCACGAGCCGTACCGCTCAGAACCGCACCCCGACGACTGAGGCAGCACATCGTCGCCGCCTCAGCATCTCCCGCGCCAGCTCCAGCCGGAACGCCTCGGGCGCGTCAGTGGGGCCAAGGAGCCGTTCCTCCGTCGACGCCGAGCGTCATCCCGCTGACGTAGCTGGACCGATCGCTCAAGAGCCACGCAGCAGCCTCCGCGATCTCTGTGGGTTGCCCGACACGACCGAGTGCGGCGAGTGAACCGAGATGTTCGATGATTCCCGGGACACGCTGTTCCCAGGTCGTCATCATGTCGGTCATCGTCGCGCCGGGTGCGATGGCGTTCACGCGGACGCCCTCGCGCCCGTACTCAGCGGCAGCCGCCCGGCTCATTGCGATGACCGCTGCTTTCGTGGCGCCGTACACACTCTGTTCCGGGGCACCGAATGTGCCGCCGATGCTGCTGACGTTCACGATCGATCCCCCATTCGCGCCCGGAGCGGTCATCGCTCGGAGTTCCGCGCGCATCGCGGCCCAGACTCCCTTGAAGTTCACGTCGACGACGGCATCGAACACGTCGTCGTGAACCTCCGCCAGCCGGGCGCCGCCCTGGCTCCGGCCCGCGTTGTTGAGAGCACCGTCGATCCCGCCCCATCGGGAGACTGCGGCATCGATCGCGCGCTGCACATCGTCAGGAACAGTGGTGTCAGCCTGCGCGACGATCACGTCGCCGCCGTCCTCCCTGATGGTGTTCGCGACCCGTTCCAGTTCGGGGAGACGTCGAGCGGTGAGGAGCAGGCGGGCTCCTTCCCGTGCGAAGAGCCGCGCGGAGTGTTCCCCGATGCCAGCAGAAGCACCTGTGATGAGGATCGTCTTGTCGACGAGGAGATCAGTCATGAGTCGTGCCTTCCTTCGGGCCGTTGTCGATGAGTCGAGCGATCACGGCGTCGCGGACCGTCGCGGACACCTTCTGGTTGTCGGGGTCTTCTGGCACAGCCGCGACCATGTGCGCCACGCCGCGGAGAGCCGCCCGCAGGGCCGCGTCGGCGAGGCGGGCTGAGATGCCATCCGCGAGTACCCCGTCGCGTTGGAGCCGGTCGAAGCTGCCACGGAGCAGCGCTGCGCTCCGTTCGAGGTTCGGGGACTGCGGTCCCACGACGGGGTACATCGCCGGATACAACCCCGGATGACTCCGTGCGAACTCGACGTGTGCGTCCCACCCCGCAGCGATCGCCGCGGCCGGCTCCGACTCGTCCAGAGCGCCCGCGTCCTTCTGCGCGAAGTACTCGTCGAACGCACGGTCGACGACTGCGCTGATGAGCCCGGCACGGTCGCCGTAGTGGTGGTACAGGGTCGGAGCCTGCACGCCGACGGCAGCGCACACGGCCCTCGTCGACACCGCCTCGACCCCGTCGGCGACCGCGATCGCGAGTGCTGCCTGGAGCAGTTGTTCGCGGATGGTTCCCTTGCTCTGTAGCATCGTTACATAGTGTAGCACTGGTACACGCCGATCGTTCTTCGGCTTTGCTGTCTCCTACGAGGTCATCCGGTCGTCCGAGACGGTGGACCGCTGGCGGGCGGTGGCCGTCAGCATCGGAACGGCGATGGCGATGCTGACGATGACCGGGACGAGCGAGGCTTCGAGGCCGAAGGTGCCGCCGGTGAGAACTCCACTGCCGTGGACGGTGGTGATGAAGAGTCCAGGGTTGCGATGCCCGGAGACGGGGATGCCGAGCAGCCCCTCGATGACGTTCCAGGCGAAGTGGATGCCGATGACGAACCAGAGGCTCCGTCGCCAGAGGAACGCGGCACCGAGGAGCACGCCAGCTTCGACTGCGATGGCGAATGAGGTCCACAGCGTCGCACCGGGGTTCATGATGTGCAACGCACCGAAGAGCGCCGCCGTCACGGTGAGGGCGATCCATCGACCATGCTTCGGACCGCCGAGTCGTTCAATCCCCTGGAACAGCAGCCCGCGGAAGGTGAGTTCTTCGATGACGGCAGCGCTGGCGTTCACGGCGATGGCGAGCATGAGGGTCTTGCCGACGTCGCGGGGGGCCCAGTCGATGCTGTACCCGCCGGCGACGAGGACGATGCCGTAGGAGGCCATGACGAAGGCGGCGCCTATCCCGAGGCCGGCGAGCGCCTCGCGGGGAGCCGTCCGGCGGGCGAGCTCGGGGATGCGTCGCCGGGCGATCACGCGCATCGTCAGCACGTAGAACGCGGAACCGGCTGCCATGCCGGTCAGCGCCATGAGCGCCATGCCACTCGGGCCCGACTCAGCACCGATTGCCGTGAAGACGGCGGAGGTGAGGAACACGAGGACGGTCCCGACGACCATCCACGTGACCGGGAACGTCCGGAGTCGGTTGATCACTCCCCGACGATGCGGAGCAGCCGGCGCGGAGGTGTTCGTCATGGTCGTCCTCTTTCTCGGGGTGCAGCGAAAACTGCCTGGACACGACGCTAGGAACCGGCGAGGTGTCCCCGAGTCCCCCGAAGGTCGACAGTGTTCCCTGCACGAGACCGGGCGACGCTAGCGTCGCTCTCATGCGCTTCGGCAGCACGACCTCGCGATGGAGTGAACAACCAGTCATGGTGCGCGACGCCATCGGCGCGATCGCACTCCTCGCGGCTGCGCTGCTGCCACTCGGCATCCCCGGAGTGGAGCTCGGGGAATTGCACCGCAGCCCGCCAGAGTGGGCCGGACCGGTGCTCGCCGTGGCGCAGACGCTGCCCTTGACCTTCCGACGTGTCCGTCCGGCGTTCGTACTGCTCGTGGTCGGCGCCGCGTTCACGACCGCGCAACTGTCCGGTGTCGACTCCGGTCCAGCCGGGCTCGGCGTGCTCGGCGCCCTGTACTCGACGGGCGCGTACCAGGAGCTCCGTCGTGCGATCGTCGCCGTGGCCACCGTCGCTGCGTACGTCCTCCTCGCGCTCGCTCTCGAGGGATCGGGTTCGCCAGAACGCCTGGTGGACTGGGTCACCTTCAGCCTGGTCCTCACGGTGCCGTGGACCGCTGGGCTGCTCGTCCGGCACCGGCTCACCGAGCAGGACGCCCGTGAGGCCGCGGCTTCTCGGGAAGCTGTTCGTCGGGCGAAGGACGCTCTCGCCCGTGACCTCCACGACGTCGTCACGCACCACATCACCGCCATGGTCGTGCAGTCCGAGTCGGCCGCCTACCTCGGACGGGACGACCTCGCTGGCCGTGACGGGACCCTCGAGGTCGTGGGCCGGACGGGCCGGCAGGCGCTGCAGGAACTCCGTTCACTCCTCGGTGCCCTCGAACAGACCACGACGACCACACCCGGAACCTTGCCGGTCACTCCGGTGGGCGGCGACGTGCGCACCGTCGTCGAGCAGCTGGCTGCCACGGGGTACCCCGTGCGGTTCACAGAGCTCGGCGAACCCTCCGAGCCGTCGGCCCCCGTTGCCACCACGTTGCACCGTGTCAGCCAAGAGGCCCTCACGAACGCGATGAAACACGCGCCCGGCGAGCAGGTCACGGTCGCCATGACGCACACCGCGGACGCGATCGAACTGCTCGTCGAGAACAGGATCCGCGGCGGAACGGCCGACATCCCGGGTCGGGGCCTGAGCGGGATGGCGGAACGGGTGGCGCTCGTCGGCGGCACCCTCCGGACAGGGCCGGTCGATGGACTCTTCCGAGTGGCCGCCGTGTTCCCCCGCGGAGCATCACGGTGACCTCGGCGGGCATCGTACGGGTCGCACTCGTCGACGACCAGCTCCTGGTGCGGGACGGCTTCGCCCGGATCATCCGAGCGCAGGCAGACATGGAGGTCGTCGGGCTGGGAGTGAACGGCCGTGACGCAGTGGACCTCGTGCGCTCGATCCACCCGGACGTCCTGGTGATCGACATCCGGATGCCAGTGCTGGACGGGATCTCCGCCATCCGGGAGATCATCTCCTTCGTCGAGGCCGACGCTCTCCAGCCGAGAATCCTCGTCGTCACGACCTTCAACCTCGACGAGTACGTCTTCGAGGCACTCCGTGCAGGAGCGAGCGGGTTCCTCCTCAAGGACTCGACGCCCCGCCGGTTGCTCGACGCGATCCGGACGCTCGCATCCGGCGAAGCCATCGTCGACCCGACCGTCACGCGAGACCTCATCGGAGCATTTGCGGGTCGGATCAGACCAGTACCGACCGAGCCACCCGGCCGGGAACTCCTCACTCCCCGCGAACAGGAAGTGCTGCGGTTGCTGGCGCAGGGCATGTCGAACGCCGAGATAGCGGCAGCGATGTTCGTCACACGGGAGACGGCGAAGACCTACGTGTCCCGCATGCTGCTGAAGCTCGGAGTCCGCGACCGTGTACAGGCGGTCGTGTACGCCTACCGGCACGGGCTCGCCCAGTGAGCACTTCGTGCGTGGCGTGGGGCGGCGGAACTCGTCAGATCGTTCGGACGTTCAACACGGCGTTGCCGCTGCGGCTGATCGTGAGCGCAGCCTGCCAATCCTCAAGAGGGAACGCTGCGGCGACCGGCACTCGGAAGCGTCCCTCGGCCGCGAGTGTGGCGAACTCCGGCAACGCCTTCGCGGTGCCCTGCGACGGGGTTTCTCGTCTGGCTACTTCACCTACGGTCGTTGACCGCGCACCGCTCGAGCAGCGGGTCTGCTGATGTCGCGCTCAGCAGGGCGGTTCGGGATCCTGACCGTTCAGCTCTGGTGCGGAGCCTTTCTCGACGAACGCACGATCTGCTTCCACTGCGAGGTAGGCGGTGATGTCGATGGGCTGAGTCGGGGGGAGGTGGATGTCTTCGGGGCGGACCGGTGCTGCATCAGCTGGTCACTTTCGTTCGACGAGCGGAGGACGAAGGGCCCCGGTGTGTTCACCGGGGCCCTTCGAGTTGTCAGCCGACGAGGACTCGTGGCTGGTCCTGCGCGGCAGGTGCCGCGGCGTCGTGCTCGTCGAGGGCGTGGCCTTCGACGTCGACGTCGGGGAGGACCTTGTCGAGCCACTTGGGGATCCACCAGGCGGAGCGTCCGAGGAGGGACAGCGCGGCTGGCATGAGGACCATGCGGACGATGAACGCGTCCGCGGCGACGCCGACGAGGAGCCCGAACGCGATGGAGGCGCCGATCGCGAACTCCCCGGTGGCGAACCCGCCGAAGACGACGATCATGATGCTCGCCGCAGCGACCAGGACCGGTCCGGATCGGGAGAAGCCCTCGCGGATGGCCTGCTTGGGATCGAGGCCCTTGCGGTACATCTCCTGGATGCGGGAGACGAGGAACACCTGGTAGTCCATCGCGAGTCCGAAGAGCACTCCGACGAGCAGCAGCGGCAGGATGCTCAGCATCGGGTCGCCCTGCGGTGCGGGCAGGAAGTCCAGCCAGCCCCACTGGAACACCGCGACGCTCGCGCCGAAGGATGCGCCGACCGAGAGCAGGTAGCCGAGCGTGGCGATCACGGGGATGAGGAGCGATCGGAACAGGACGATGAGCAGGATGATCGAGATGACGACGATGACGACGACGTACTTCACCAGCGCCTGAGCGAGCTGGTCGTCGGAGTCGATGCCGATCGCGGTCTCACCGGTGACCTCGAGGTGCGCTCCGCTGATGCTGTCAGCGTCGTCACGGATCTGGTGCACCAGGTCCTTGGTGGAGTCGTCGATCGGCCCTTCGGTGGGGATGACCGTGATCCGTGCGTAGTCGCCGTCGGAGCTGACCTGAGCCGGGACGACCTGCTGCACGCCGTCGAGAGCGGTGAGTTCCTTCTCGATCACGGCGGTCTTCGAGGTGATGTCGTCGCCCTCGGCCAGGACGATCAGGGGGCTCTGGATGCCGCCGAACTCGTCGACGATGAGGTTGTAGGCGGTGCGTTCGGTGGACTCCGGGTCGGACCCGCCAGGGACGTTCGAGGCGGTCTTCATGCTGAGCATGGGGAGCGCGACGACGACGAGGACGAGCACCCCGCCCAGGAGAGAAACGATCGGGCGCTTCACGACGAAGCTGCCCCACGAGCGGAGGACGCCGCGCTTCTGCGGGCCGTCTTCAGTGAAGAGTTCCCCGCGCTGCAGCGCCGCACGGTGCTTCTTCGACAGGGCCTTGACGCCCATGAACCGCATCAGTGCCGGCAGCAGGGTGAGCGAGAGCAGGACGGCGACGGCGACGGCGAAGGCGGCGGCGACACCCATCTCGGTGATGTAGCTGAGGTTCGCGACCAGGAGCGCGACGAGGGCGACGACGACGGTCATGCCGGCGAAGACCACGGCGGTGCCGGCGGTACCGGTGGCCCGGGCGATCGCGTCGTCGACCCTCCGTCCGGAGCGGAGTTCGGTCTTGAAGCGGGACAGGATGAACAGGCTGTAGTCGATGCCGACGGCGAGGCCGAGCATGGTGGCGAGGATGATCGCGTTGTCACCGATCGGGGTGAGCGCGCCGTAGGCGAGGACACCGATCAGGCCGACGCCGACGCCGTAGACGGCGACGAGGAGGTTGATGCCCGCAGCCAGCAGCGAGCCGAACGTGATCGCGAGGATGATGAACGCGATGATGACGCCGGCGCCTTCACCCGGGCCGGTGGCCGGGGCGCCGAGGGGAACCAGGTTCCCGCCGAGCTCGACGCCGAGCGCCGGAGGAGCGTTCTCCTGCAGGTCGAGGGCCGCGTCGTAGAACTTCGTCTGCTGGGCCTTCGTCAGGTCGCCGTAGGTCAACGTGGCGACGGCGACCGTGCGGTCCTTGGAGATGTAGGGCTGTTCCGCATTCAGCGGGTCGCTGACGGACTTGACTCCGTCGACCTTGTCGGCCTTCGCGAGGAACGACTCGATCTGCTTCGCAGTCGTCGCGTCCGTGACGTCGCCGGACTTCGGTTGGAACACCAGCTGCAGGGACGCGGTGTCCGCGCCGGTCGTGGAGGGGAACTCCTTGTTCATCCGCTCCAACGCCTGCGATGCCTTGGTGTCGGGGATGCTCGTGGTCGCGGCGTCCTTCTCGATGCCGCTGCCGACGACGAAGATGCCGATCAGCACGGCCATGATCAGGAGCCACGCTCCGATCACCAGCCATCGGAACCGGGCACTGAAGCGCCCGAGGTGGGACAGGAACGTGGACATGCGGTTTCCTTCGTCGTCGTGGTCCGCGAGGTGCGAACAACGTCAACGATCCCGTCCGGGACGCTTCGGCACGGCCTCCTTTTGCAGCGTTCGAACTACTCCATCTGCAGTAGATCCCGCCCCTCCGTGCGTACCGTCAAGACAGGCGACAACGCTCGGGCACCCACCGCTGGCTGAGCGGTGGGTGCCCGAGAAGACCAGGTGGTCGAGTCAGGCGATGAGCCCGGCTTGGTAGGCGTACGCGACCAGTTGGGCCCGGTCGCGGGCGCCGACCTTGGCCATCGCACGGCTCGCGTGGGTCTTCACGGTGAACGGTGAGACGAACAACTCCGCTGCGATGGTGTCGTTGTCATGGCCCTCAGCGATGCTGAGGACGACGTCCCGTTCGCGGGCTGTGAGGGCAGTGAACCGGTCGGCGAGGTCGGCGTCGACGACGCGGACCGGGCTGTCGGTGACGTGCCCGATGAGCGCGGCAGAGGCAGCTGCGGACAGGGCACCTCCCCCGGCGATGACTTCCTGCAGGCTCGCGATCAGCTCAGCTGGTCCGACGCCCTTGCCGAGGAACCCGTTCGCACCAGCCCGGAGTGCCGCGAGGACGGTGTCGTCGTGCTCGAAGGTGGTCAGCACGACGATGCGGGTCTGTTCGGACGGGATACCCTCCCGGATGCGTCGCGTCGTCTCGACGCCGTCGATCCCGGGCATACGGACGTCCATGAGGATGAGGTCGACATCGTGGTCCCGGAGGAAGGCGAGCGCGGCGAACCCGTCCCCTGCTTCACCGACCACGGCGAAGTCGGGGTGCACGTCGATGATGGTCCGCAGTCCGAGCCGGATCATCTCTTGGTCATCGACCAGCAGCACGCGTGTCACGGGGTTGCTCCTTCGCTCCATGGGATCCGCGCCGTGACGGTGAAGACGTCGTCGTCGGTGCCGAGCTGCAGGGTGCCGCCGGCGGACTCGACGCGTTCGCGCATGCCGACGAGTCCGTACCCGCTGCCGTGGGCGGTCGTCGGCGTGGACGCGATCGGGTTCGTGACGCTGATGATCAGGTCAGCCTCGTCCGTCAGCACCGTCAGCGCGGCCTCACCGGTGCCGTACCGGTGCGCGTTGGTCAGCGCTTCTTGCGCCACGCGGAACACCGTCACCCCGCCGGCGTCGTGCACTCGGCGAGCTTGGTCGGTGATCTGCGCGTCGATCGACAGGCCAGCGTCCTGGAACGAGGCGACCAGCTCGTCGATCGTCGACAGGCCGGGTGTCGGGCGGCCCGCGTGATCGTCGTCGGCGGCGTCGCTGCGGAGCATGGCCAGCGTCCGTTGCGTGTCGCTGAGGATCGACTGTACTGCGGTGCGCGCCGCGACCAACGACCGCTGCGTCGCGGCGTCGTCATGGCCGGCGGTGACCTCGACCGCGCCGAGGTGCATGCTCACGACGGCGACCTGGTGGCCGACGATGTCGTGCAGGTCACGGGCGATGCGGACCCGCTCCTCCGCCACTCGCCGCTCAGCTTCTGCCTCCCGCGTGGCGATCGCGTCGCGGGTGCGCTGCTCGAGCGACTCCCAGTACTGGCGCTGCAGCCGCAGCGCTGCGCCCACGGCACCACCGGCGACGACGGCGACGATGACCGCGACGGCGTCGAGACCGACCGCGCGGCCGGCAGACAGGAAACTCGCGAGGCCGAAGACGACGGCCATCGCGAGGGTCGTGACACCGATGCTGCGGGTCGGCGGCAAGCCGCGCAAGGTGAGTGCGAACAGGACGAACACCACGACGGTGCATTCGCCGATCGGCTCCCGCCCTCCGACGATCACCACGACGACGCCAGCCATCGTCGACGTGAGACCGACCTGCGGTAGACGGGCGGCGACGAGCGCGCCGGTGAGGGTCACGAGTGCGCCGATGCCGGCGAGCAGACCGTCGCCGTTGGTGGCGATGACGACCAGTTCCACGATCATCGCGGTGACGCTCACCCACAGCGGGAGGCGCTCGAGCACGGGTTGCGCGCGCAGCCACAGCGGGCGCGGCGTCGCGGGCCCGCCGGGCGTCGGAACGGTCATCCCTCGATTGTGGAGGACGCCGCTGCTCTGCGCGTACTCCATCTGCATCAGGTTCGTCGGTCCCGGAGCACGACGGGCTCGGGTGCTCCCTCGGCGATGCTGGTGATCACAGTCGCACCGATCAAGGGACACGTCATGACCACGCTCATCGCCACCTCACCTTCCATCCCGCCGATGTTCGTCTCGACGCCGGCGGAGCTCGACGACGGGTACGGCCAGCAGGTGCGCCGAACTCGTGCCGGGACGATCGCGCGCGTGCCGTTGCTGCCGCTCTGGGCAGCGGTCGCCACCACGAGCGCGGTGTTGCGGTTCGCCGGCTTCATGGTGCTGGCCACGTCGATGCTCCTCGAGAGCGCAGCGCGGGGCATCATCTCCCGCTGACGAACCCGCCCGCGCTGCAACGCCCTGGAGCGCGTGGGTCAGCGGAGGTGTTCGAGGAGGTGCGCGGTGAACGTGGCCATCAGCGTGTCGAGCGTCACCTTCGGGGTGGAGCCTGCGTAGTAGAAGTCGTGGTCGACCCCGTCGAACCGTCGGGTCTCGACCGGCGCACCGACCTCCACAGCACGCGCGGTGAACTCCTCGATCGAGGGACGCAGCGTGTCGTACTCCGCCGTGACGACCAGGGTCGGTGGCAGTGCGCGGAGCTCGGGCTCGGAGAGGAAAGCGGGCGAGACGAGCGGGTTCTTGCGGTCTGTGCTCTGCAACGGGTAGGCCGCGTCGACCATCTCGAGCATCCCGGCGTTGACGAACGGCTTCTCGATCAGCAAGGTCGCTCCGGCGGGCGGGATCGACAGGTCCACAGCGGGCACGATGAGGGCGGCAGCGCGAACAGCAGGACCGTGCTCGCGTGTCGACTGCGTGAGCGTGCCGAGGGCGAGGTTCCCACCTGCGCTGCTGCCGGTCACCGCGATCCGGGTACCGTCCCATCCCATGGTCTCCCCGGAGCGGGCGACCCACGTGAGCACGTCGAAGCACTCCTCCAACGCCTGCGGGAACCGGGCTCTCGGTGATGTGCTGTAGTCCACGTTCACGACGACGCTGCCGACTTCGCCCGCGATCCCTCGAGCGAGGTGGTTGTCCTGCAGCGGGTTCCCGATCACGAACCCACCACCGTGGGTGTTGATGACCACCGGCGGCGTGACACCGTTCCCGGCGAGCGGGGCGTCAGCGGGAGGCCGCGTGATGTAGCAGCGGATCGAACCGTGACGCGTGGGGACGTGCACGATCTCGTTGTCGGGAACGGTACGGGAAGTGAGTTCCACCTTCGGTGCCCGGATGATGCGCGTGACGAGGGTCGACATCGCCCAGGTCCGGACGCGCATGCCGAGGGGTGCGGCCATGATGTGCTCTCTCATTCGGTCGGGGCTGCTGATGGGATCTGCGGGTCGAGCGTCCTCGCTGGTGCGTGCGACGGACGCAGTGAGGGGGCGCCTCGCAGCGCCCTCCTCACTACGTCCCGGCTACTCGTCGCGCGGCGCGCCGGATCGGACGGAGTCCGGAACGGAGGGGGCTGCCGTTGCGGCTGGGTGGCCACCGGCGGCGGCGTCCTGTCGCGCCTTCTCGAGTTCGTCGGCTTCTGCGCCGCCGATGGCTTCGCCCCGAGCGACCATGCCGGCCGTGTCGGAGAGCTTGATCTGCGGCAGGAACAGGGCGAGCAGGAACGCCACGGCGATGAAGGGCAGCAGGTACCAGAACACCGGCGCGAGGGAGTCAGCGTACGCGTTGACGATGCCGTCCTGTACCGCCTCCGGCAACTTCGCCACGGTCGCCGGGTCGATGCTGCCCGCCGAGGACGCGGCATCGGTCGCGGAACCGCCGGCGCCGCGGAACACGTCGGTCAGCGACGTGGTCAACCGTGCGGTGAACAGTGCACCGAACACGGCGGTGCCGAGAGATGCACCGACCTCACGGAAGTAGTTGTTCGTCGAGGTGGCGGTCCCGACCTGCGATGCGGGCACGGCGTTCTGCGCGACGAGGACCACGACCTGCATGATCAGGCCGAGGCCAGCGCCGAAGACGAACAGGTACACGCAGATCAGCCAGATCGGGGTGTCCGCAGCGAGCTGCGTGAGGCAGAGCATCGCGGCCGCGACGAGGATCGTGCCGACGATCGGGAACACGCGGTAGCGGCCGGTCTTCGAGATCAGGTTGCCGGACGCGATGGAGGTCCCGATGAGGCCGACCATCATCGGCAACATCAGCAGGCCCGAGACCGCGGCCGAGGTGCCGGATGCCATCTGCAGGAACGTCGGGACGAAGCCGATCGCGGCGAACATGCCGATGCCGAGCACGAGACCGATGCCGGTCGCGAGCAGGAAGGTGCGGTTGCGGAAGAAGGACATCGGGAGCACCGGGTCCTCGACGCGGGTCTCGACGAGCACGAGCAACGAAGCGGCGACGACGAGGCCCGCGAACCAGGCCCACGTCTCGAGCGCGTCCCAGCCGTGGTCCTTGTTGCCGCCGAACTCGGAGAAGAACACCAGGCACGTCGTGGCAGCGGACATCAGGAGCACGCCGAGGACGTCGATCCTCTTCTCGGCCTTCTTGGTCGGCAGGGTGAGTGCGAACCAGGCGATGCAGAACGCGGCGATCCCGACGGGGATGTTGATGTAGAACGCCCAGTTCCAGGTGAGGTGGTCGACGAAGAAGCCACCGAGGAGCGGGCCACCGATGGCGGAGAGGCCGAAGATCGCACCGAGCGGGCCGAGGTACTTGCCGCGCTGCGAGGCGGGGACGATGTCCGCGATGATCGCCTGCGACAGGATCATCAGACCACCTCCACCGAGGCCCTGCACCGCACGCCACACGATCAGCTGTGTGAAGTCGCCGGCGAACGCGCAGCCGGCTGATGCGATGGTGAACAGCGCGATGGCGATGAGGAACAGGTTCCGCCGCCCGAGCACGTCACCGAACTTGCCGTAGATCGGCATCACGATGGTGGAGGCGAGCAGGTACCCGGTGGTCAGCCACGCCTGGTGCGCGACACCGCCGAGCTCGCCGACGATGGTCGGCATCGCGGTGGAGACGATCGTCTGGTCGAGGCTGGAGAGCAGCATGCCCGCGATGAGCGCCGAGAAGATGGTCCAGATGCGGCGCTGGGTGAGCAGGAGTGGCCCGTCGGACCGTCCTGCCCGTTTCGCGCTCTTGGTCGAGCTCATGGGGTGTTCTCCAGTTCGTTGATCGAGTGTGCCGCTGTGAGCGGCGTACTGCTGGCCGGGACAGCCGGGCTGTCCGAGTTCGCCATCGCTGTGACGAGGCGGAAGTTGGTGCGGAGGATGTCCTCGAAGGGCGGCCCGTCGTCCTCGGCGAAGAACCGCCACGCGGTCGCTTTGAGCAGTGCGCCGATGATCTCGGCAACGAGCCGCGCGCGGTCGTCGGCCGGGTCTGTCCATCCGAATCGGGAGCGCATGGCGTCGCCGACGAGGTTCATCTGCTGGTCAGTCGCGGTGACGAATCGCGCCACGAGGGAGGGCTCGCGTTCCAGGACGTCCCGCATGAGGGCTTCTTCGCCGCGGTCGAGACCGACGACGTGGAGGTGTTCGATCGCCAGGGCGACCGCCGCTTCGAAGGGAGCGAGGTCGGGATCGACCGCTGCTCCCGCAGCGAAGGTGGCAAGCAGGTCGTCTTCGACGCCGAGCTCGATCCCGAGCACGACGTCTTCCTTCGAGGCGAAGTGGTTGAAGAAGGTCCGACGGGACACCCCGACTTCTTCGCAGAGCTGCTCGATGGTGAACCCGTTCAGGCCGTCCGCGATCGTGCGGCGACGGGCCGTGGCGATCATGCGACGGCGAAGCAGTCGCGTCCGCTCAGTTGTGTTCACACTCTGCAGTTTTGCACTTTGCCGCAAGAAGTGCAACTACCCGAAGTCGGAGGTGCCGACTTCGTTGGCCGTGTGGCATGGATGCAACAACGCTCCGTGGTGCGGACGAAAGTGTCCGGCACCACGGAGCGTCGTGGATCCGCGGGTGGATCAGGCCGTGTGGAAGCGGCGGAAGGCTTCCTCGAGCGTCTCGGTCGGGTGACCGGTCAGCGTGGAGAGGACCGTCGAGGGTCCGTCGAGCGCGCCGTCGGCGACGGCGGCGTCGAGGCCGACGAGGAACCCGATCGTGCCTTCGTCGAGACCTGCAGCGACGAGTGCTTCCTGGTGCTCCTCCGACGAGACGCCGGCGTACGCGACGTCGCGTCCGAGGACACGGCTGGCGGTGGCGGCGAACTCGGCGCCGTCCCAGGCGGTGTCGCCGGCGAGCTCGAGTGTCTCGCCCCGGTGTGCGTCCGCCGCGGCGACGACGGCTGCGGCTTCGGCGTAGTCGGAGCGGGAGGCCGAGGCGATCCGGCCGGTGCCGCTGCTGGCGAGCCACTGGCCGGTTGCCGCGATCTGGGCGAACGCCTGCTCGTAGTTCTCGTTGTACCAGTTGTTCCGGAGCACGGTCGCCGTGACGGGCGAGGCCGCGAGGAGGTCCTCGGTGGCCTTGTGCTCAGGAGCGACGAACAGCGTCGACGTATCAGCGCGGGGAGCGCTGGTGTAGACGATGTGCTGTACGCCGGCCTGCTCCGCAGCACGGATGGCGTTGGTGTGCTGCGGCACACGCTGACCGACCTCGCTACCGGAGACGAGCACCAGGGTCTCGACGCCGTCGAACGCGGACGCGAGGGCCGCCGGATCGGTGTAATCGGCAACGGCGGTGCGGACACCGGAGTCAGCGAACAGCGCGGAGAGGCGCTCGGCGTTCCGGCCGATGGCGACGACGTCGCTGGATGGGACGCCACGAGCGAGGAGGTGTTCGACGATCAGGCGACCGAGGTTGCCGGTCGCACCGGTGACGGCGATCGTCACTTGATGACCCCGAGACCGTCGGTCCATCCGATCTGCTCGGAGACGGCCAGGCCCATCTGGAGGAAGCCGATGCCCTCGAGCTCGTGGGCACGGGCGAGGGGGCCGGCGTCGTAGGCGTCGAGGCCACCGGCGGTGATCGCGTCGCGGAGAGCGGCCTTCGCGTCGGCGTCGTCGCCGGCGATGAGCACGGCGGTCTTCTTGCCGCCGACGCTCTTCGTGGCCAGCGCGCCGGCGAAGTTGGTGTTGAACGCCTTGACGACGTGCGACTCGGGCAGGCGGGCGGCGAGGTCCGCGGCACCGCTGCCGGCGTCGAAGACGACCGGCTGGAAGGTGGCGAAGTCGACGGTGTTCGTGATGTCCACGACGGTCTTGCCGGCGAGGGCGCTCTTGTACTTGTCGGCGATCTCGGGGAGGGCGGCGTACGGCACTGCGAGGACGACGATGTCGCCGGCGAAGGAGGTGGGCTCGTCGCTGTGCTTGATCGACTCGACGGTGGCTCCTCCATCGGAGAAGACGGAGGCGATCGCGGTGCCCATGTTGCCGGTGCCGAGGATGCTGATGCTGGTCATGATGCGTGCTCCTGTTTCAGAGGTGGTGCGGTTGGAGAGGGTGATCAGAGGGCGGCGAAGCCGAGGATCGCGCTGACGATCGAGAGGATCGCCAGGACGATCGGAGCCGCCGGGGACTCCTTGCGGCGCACGTGGACGACCACGGCGCCGAGCATGAGGACAGCGAGGAGGATCGCGGCGATCGGGGTGAGGACCGGAGCGACGCCGAGCAGCAGGGGCAGGATCAAGCCGATCGCACCGAGGACCTCCGCGAGGCCGATGAGCTTGACGTGACTGCTGGCGAAGTCGGCTGCCCAGCCCATGCCGCTACTGGCGAGGGCCTCCGCGGGACGGGCCAGCTTCATCAGGCCGGCTCCGAGGAACGCGAGTGCCAGGAGGCCGTTGATGATCCAGAGTGCGATGAGCATGATCTTCCTTGTGCTTGAAAGTTGAAGTAACGAGGTCGACAATACACAGAGTTTTGTTGAACGGTCAAGTTTTTTCTGCGACGATGTGCGCATGGACGAACCGCGCTGGCTCAACAAGACCGAGGCGGCAGCCTGGATGGATCTCCTCGCGATCATCGAGCTGCTGCCCTCGGCGCTCGACGCGCAGCTCAAGCGTGACTTCGCGATGACCCGCTTCGAGTACAACGTCCTCGCGATGCTCAGCGAGTCACCCGACGACAGCGCTCCGATGAGCAGCCTGGCCTTCCTCACCAACGGCTCACTCTCCCGTCTGTCACACGCGGTGACGAAGCTCGAGAAGCGTGGGTGGGTGCGTCGCGTGCCGTCCGAGACGGACAAGCGCTCGCTCGTGGCCACCCTGACAGCGGACGGACGAGCACTCATCGAGCGGGCGGCTCCGCATCACGTCGAGGAGGCTCGACGCGCGTTCTTCGACGCGATCCCGCCCGAGCGGGTCGGCGATCTCGCCGAGATCCTGCGGCCGATCGCCGCGAACCTCCTGACACCGGACCCCGCCTGCGGGCCGGCGGTCCGCGCCGCCGCTGCGCCGGTGGCTCACGACTGACCGACGACTCCACAGGCCACCCACTCCACAGACCCCCGACCGCTCGGACTGGCACCCGTCAGTCCGTTGCTCCGCCGTGCCCGCTCATCCGATGCGGCCGCCCCTCTCAGAACGGAAGTCCCATGAGCACGATCGACACGACAACCCGCCGCCCGAGCCGCCTCCGCGGGGTCCTCGTCGCGACTGTCCTCGCCGCCGTCATCGGCAGCATCGCCAACGCGATCATCGCCGTCAGTGCCCTCGCGGCCGGTGCTGACCCCGCAGTGCAAGGCCTGACGCCGCCGGCCTACATCACCTTCACCGTCGTCGGGGTCCTGATCGGCGCGATCGGGTGGGCGCTCATCAGCCGCACGCGTTCGGCTGGGCGCGCGCTCGCGATCCTCGTCCCGGTCGTACTGGTGCTCTCCCTCATCCCCGACGTGCTCCTCGCCGTCAGTGGTGACTCCGCTGCGATGACAGCAGGAGTGGCGCTGGGCATCATGCACCTCGTGACGACGGCGGTTGCGGTGCCGATCTACCGCACGTTCCTCCCGATCGCACGCTGACTCCTCCTCCCGCCCGCCAGCTGACGACACCTTCGTCGCCCAGCTGGCGGGCGTCCTGCATCCAGGCCCGCTCCTGCCGCGACGAGCCATCAGGAACCGGTTCCAGGAGGTTGTTGACAGTTCAACAAAACCGCGTACAGTGATGGGCATTACTTGATCGTTCAAGTATCCGGTTCCGGCAGCAGCAGCTCGCGCGGCCCGGGACCCAACGACGTCGAACTCTGCAGGAGCAGCAATGAACCCCCTCGACACTTCTTCGGACCCGCACCCCGCCCCGAACGCGGCCGCGCCTGGCACCCCGGACCGTGAGGTCGCGGAGTTCGGCGCCGTGCACCTCGAGGTCACCGACCTCGGCCGTTCCACCGCGTTCTGGACCGATGTCATCGGTCTCGTCCTGCGGTCCGAGTCCCAGGACGAGGTCGAGCTCGGTACGAAGGCGCGGACGCTCGTCACCCTGCACCCGGGCGCTCGGACCGGATTCCTGCAGGGCCACAGTGGGCTGTACCACCTCGCCGTGCACCCGCCGACAGAAGCGGACTTCGCACGGATCCTGCTCCGCCTCATCCGGGTCGGCTGGCAGATCTCGCCGACCGACCACGTCATGTCGAAGGCGATCTACCTCCTCGACCCGGACGGCATCACCGTCGAGATCACCCTCGAGACGCCGGAACGTCTCCGCGGGTTCCACTTCGACGACAACGGCCCGTACGTGCTCCGCCAGGACGGCAGCCGTTCCAACGGTCGCGAGCCGCTCGACGTTCGCACCGTCCTGAACGCACTGCCGGACGACGACACCGCCCTCCCCGTCCCGGAGGGCACGAAGATCGGCCACGTTCACCTGTACGTCGGTGACCTCGAAGCCGCATACGGCTTCTACCGCACGTTCGGGTTCAACCAGGCCGTGTGGGCACCCCGATTCCACATGGGCGACCTCGGTGGTGGCGGCGCGTTCAACCACCGCATCGCAGTGAACACCTGGCAAGGCGTCGGCGCACCGCAATCACCCGCAGGGACCGCCCGCATGCGCGCCTTCACCCTCCGCCTCGACACCCACGAGCGCCTCGACCACGTCCTCGGAACCGTCGACGGACCCATCGAGGAATCCGACGCAGGCTTCCTCGTCCGTGACCCCAGCCTGAACACGCTGCTGCTCTCCGCCAACTGACCACCGCTCCCAGCCGAAGGACAAGACCATGAGCACCACCGACGACAACAAGACCATCGCCCGCACCTTCTACGACGCCTACAACGGCAGCGACCTGCAGGCCGCGTTCGACACCTACATCTCGCAGGACCTCGTCAACCACACCAACGGCGGCGCGATGAACAGGGACATGTGGATGGGTTCCGACCTCGCCGCGAAGACCGCGGTCCCCGACCAGACCATGACGATCCTCGGCCAGGCTGCCGACGGCAACACCGTCTACACCCATTGGGTCCTCGAGGGCACCTTCAGCAACGGTGACCTGTTCGGCATCCCCGCGAACGGCAACGCGACCCGTCTCGAAGCCGTCGCCGTCGACGTCATCCGCGACGGCCAGATCGTCGAGCACAACGCCATCGGCGACTTCACCGCCTTCATGAGCCAGCTCACCGCTCAGTGAGCACCGTCCACGAGCCGATGCAATAGCGGACGCACTCGACAACGGGCGGAACGATCGCTGGCGGGACCGCACCGGATGAGCCGGGGTCGAGCACAGCTCCCCCGGCTCAGCCGGCCACCTTCGACTCCGCCAGCTGTTTCAGTCGCCGATCGTCTACCGAACGAGGCTTCCTTGCAACGAACGCGAGCCTCGTACCACGACCGAGGTCGCAGAATCGCTGACGCCTTGCGCGAGCGGAGTGGCCCTCGCGTCGCGTCGTGGACCGGAACGTCCCAACCGGAACCGTTCGGCGACAAGTTGAACGCGGAGGAGACACGTTGCGTGCGCGGCGGCGACAACTCCCTGTCGATGGACTCACTACTTGTCGCCAACTCCGCTCACGAGTCTCGGCGACGGCGCGCGTGTCACTCGATCTGACCAAACATGTTGTCGCCGTTTCGGCGGCGCTACGACGGTCTCGGTAGCCGATCGTCTACTGAGGCAGTTGCGTGCGTGGAGCCGTTCTGCGCCCGATCGCTAGCCATGCCACTGGCCCGAGGACGGGTGCCGTAAGGATCAGGGCCGCCCAGGCCAGAGCGAGCAACGGCGACAGCTGTGAGGCTCTCCTGCCGAGCGAGGCGATGGTGATCACGATGAGCACGACGGATGCCGCTGCAACGACGGACCACGCAATGTCGTAGACCGGTGGAATCAGTGGGTTGTGCTCTTCCATCCGACGAGCGCTGGTCTCGCGGCTGAGTTAGTCCTCGTCCTGCTGTGGCGACCGTGTGGCTCGGACGATCTGCCAGATGGAGAAGGCGAGCACGCCAGCACCGGCGAAGCCAGCAATCCAGGAACCCGCGACTCCAAGCATCGGCTCGGTCGTGCAGAAGCTCGTACCTTCACCCTGGGCGGCATCGGCGCAGCTGCTCACCTGTATCAGGGTCAGGAACAGCACCGTAACGGTCACGACGACGGCAACGGTGCTCCAGCCGATCACTCGATCCACGATGCGCTCCGTCCATGACGCGACCAGGTGTTGCCCACCGTGGCATATGCCGGGGTCGCGCACCAGTCTCGATCCCGCGACGGAATCTGGACGTGACGACGTCGTGGGCAGGTCGACCGGTAGCCCATCGGCTATCGAACGCTCGGCGCACACGCGACGCGGCCGTTCCGTGGGTGGTCATTGTGATGATCAGCAAACGCGACTCGCAGGGTTGCGGGGCCATCTAGGTAGTGGCACTATCCATGCATGAGTAGCGAGGGCTTGCGTCCGGAGATCGTGCGAGCCGGGCTGCCGCTGGTCGCTCTGGCGCTGCTCGTGGACGCCCCAGGCCACGGCTATGCCCTCATCGAGCGGTTGCGCGAGGAGGGATTCGAGCGAATCCAAGGCGGCACGCTCTACCCGCTGCTGCGCCGACTCGAAGAGCGGGGCTTCGTGACGCATGAGTGGCGACACGACGAGGCAGGCCCCGGACGCAAGGACTTCTCCATCACGGCCGCCGGCCGCGAGGAGCTGGCGCGGGCGCGGGCGGAGTGGACTCGCGTCGGAGAGGCGATCGAACGAGCATGAGGAACCGCCATGGGGTATGAGCAAGATCTGACTTTCCAGCTACGACTGCGGGGACGTGATGAGGAAGAGATAGCTGACACGCTTCGCGAGTTGCGTGCTCACGGCATCGACTCCGCGTCTCTACTTGAGGAGTTCGGCACGCCTGAGGAGTACGCGGAACGCTTCGAGAAGACGAAGCGGCGCACTCTTGGAGCACGCATCACGATCGGAGGAGCGACCGCCGCGATCGGATGGGTGCTGGCATGGATAGCAGTCAGCTTCGTCCGCAAGCTCGTCCTCGATATCGATCCGCCCCTCGACGGCATCGTCGAGCCCTGGAGCATCAGCGTGGGCGCCCTCGCAATCATCATGATCGGGGTGGTGGCAGGCTTCCTCGTGGACCGTCTACGGCCAGCGCAGCGCGCCAAATGACTCCTCGGCGCCGATGCGCCCCCGCTGGGTGTGCCGGTAGACGATCGGCCACCGGACGCCGAGTGCTGGAACGATGAGCGCGTGACGTTCCACACCGTGACCGAGCATGACGTCGAACCCCTCCGTGCTTTCCTACGCGACGCCGACCTCACCCTTGCCGGTCTCGACGAGCCGACCGTTCACCTCTGGATCGAACAGGACGAAGCCGGGACAGTGATCGGCAGCACCGGCTTCGAGCTGAGCCGGGACGGCACCCACGCGCTGATCCGGAGCGTCGCCGTCGCGCCCGACCGTCGTGCGGCCGGTGCCGGCTCGCGCCTCGCAATGTTCGGTCTCGAACAAGCGGCACAGGCGGGGGCATCGTGTGCGTGGCTGTTCTCTCGACGGTCGGGGCCGTTCTGGCAGAAGCTCGGCTTCACCAACGCCGACCGAGAACGCCTGGCGGCCGTGCTACCCGAGACGCAACAGGTACGCCTGTTCGTCGGAACCGGTCAGCTTGGCACCGAAGTCGCATGGTCACGCACCCTCACCGACCTGTGCCGATAGACGATCCTTCACCGGGCGTCTGGTCGACTCAGGGCCCCGGTCGCGGCGATTGGCGGGGGTTGAGGAGATCGCCGTCCCAGCTCAGGTCGTCACCCACGTGTACCTCGAAGGCCTCGTAGCGGTCGTCCGCGAGGACCTTGTCAACGAGCGTGCGCGAGCCAGCGACGATCGTTGAGTCCCAGTCTTCCTCCGAGGCGACGACCCAGGCGTGATCCTCCGGCCAGATCAGCGACGTATAGGGCCCTTCCTGCCCGGGGCGGCTGCAATCCCACCCCGGGACGGTGCGCTGCGCCCACGTCGGGTCCGCAAGCTCGCTCAAGCTTGAGCTGAACAACCACATGTCCCGACCGGGCCAGTGCAGCTGCATACGAGCTCGCGCACGGGCCTGCTGCCCGCGCTCGGCCCAGGGCGGGTTGCCGGTGCCTTCCCACGCTGCGATGACCAAATCGTCCGGAGTCCGGGTCGCGTCCCGCAGGTGCGTCGTCAGGACCGCGAGATCCTCGGGGTCGAACCATCCCTCGTCGGTCTGGTCGACCCGCCATCCGTCAGGCCAGTCCCTCGTCTGTTCGTCGTCGGTGAGGCGGCGCCACTGCACCAGGGGATGCATCACCTTGTCGTTGCGCCTTGCGACCTCAGCCCACCGCCAACGCGTGTGCTCGATGTCGCGATCGTTGCCCCACACGTCGGTCCTGTTCGGGTCGGCACGGTGCGCGCCGACCGGGTGCAGCAGCCGCGCGTACGCCTCGAAGCCCGTGCCAGCGACACCGCCGACAGTCGCCCATCGGCCGGCTCGCTCGACGAGCCACGCCCCGCGCACGGCTTCGGTCAGCAGAATCACCCGGCCAGCCTGGCACGGCAGACGCCGTCGTCCGCGCGAAGCAGACTCAGTCGACGATCGGCTACCGGACTGCATCCCACCCTGCTGGCAGCTGCGGGGCGACCCAGTTCGGTTGCGGCGTCCACCGGGACCAATCCGCATCAAACGGGAACGAGCCGGCGTGCACGGCAGCAGCGGCCTTCTCGCCCGTGCGTTCGATCATCGAGCGATCTGCTTCCGAGACCAGGCCCTCGTCCGCGTAGAAGGCGAGTTCGTCTTCGTCCTTGTACCGAACCGACCAACGCCCCTCAACGTGCCGACGTGCGACGACGTCGAGAGTCCAGTCCTGACTGTCGAAGCCCATTGAGGTTCGGACCCACGGCAGCTCGAGGTTGATGTACCAGTCCGGGAGCCACTGCTTCCCGTCGTGCCAGCGCCACACCGACCACGCTGCCCCCTTCGGGTGCACGCGAACCACGGGCGCTCCGAACCAGCTGTCCTCGACGTAGGAACCATCCCAGTCCGCGGGCAGGACGAGCCTTGCGTTCGGCCCGCTCCCGACACCAGCTCGACGCCGGACCGCGGCACCGAGCGGGCTTGCGACCACGGCGACGTCGTCGTCGTCGACGAGCACTCGGCCCGCGACCGCGAACGAAACTGCCCGGCCGCGGGAGCCGAAGGCGTGCAGACTACGGAGGGCTACGGATTCACCAGCACGGAACGGTTCGCTCCGCACGTCTTTTGCAACGTCGTCGTGCATCCTTTGATGCTCGCACAGCAACATTGGCGCCTCACCCGTCCCGGTAGCCGATCGGCTGTCGAGAATCGAGACTCGCGGGCGGTGTTCGAGCGGAGCGCGGCCTAGGTGAAGAAGATCAAGGTCCCGACGCCAATCCAGGCGAGGCCGATGCTGACCAGCGTTGAGAGGCTGGCAACGCTAGTTGCGATGATCGCTGACACTTGTTCCCGCCAGACGCGAAGAGAGCTTGCCGCGATGCAGAGGGCGAGGACAGCGACAGGCAAGGTTGCGATCAACGCTGCAGCCTGCACGGTCGCGACAGCGCGATCACTGGCCGTGGGCGGCAAGCTCCCACCGTCGTAGTCGAACTGCGATGGCGGAGTCTGACCGGCGGGGCCGAACACCCCTGTCGCGACGAGCACAGCACCCCACAGGACGATCAGTGCAATCGCAACGAGCGCCCGAACATTGACCTGCCGCCACTGTGTCCGCCCCCGAGGCCCCATGCGCCGACCATAGCGCGCCGGCGGCGACGATATTCTCCGACCAGCCCCCAGCCGCCCGGTAGCCGATCGGCCACCGAACGGGGCTGATGCGGTTGATGCGTAAGGGTCACTCTTGCGGCCGATGTGACTCAGGTACGAGGTTGGGAGGCTGTCCGGGTGGAGGCAGAAAGCAAGAACCTGTCGGTAGCGGGCGGGTGGCTGCGGTTGATCGGCTTCGGCGCGGCCGGTGGGGTGACGATCTTCCTGATGGTCCTGGCGTTCCACTTCTGGTGGGTGAACGTCGTGGAACACGACCGAACGTGGGGCCGATGTGGGCTTGTCGCTGGATGGTGCGAGGACGTACCAGTGGCAACCATCAGCCGGTTTTCCCACCTTGACCTCCCCGAGGGCACTGCGGTTCTTGATTCCTCCGCTCAACCGCACGCTGGTGCAAGTTCCGCGAACTCGCTCACTGCCACTGTTCGGCTTCCCGATTCGACGTACGTCCGCCTCCATCCGGACCACACGTATGACGGGGTAACGGCCTCGACCTACAGGGGGAGCCAGGGCCGCCAGATCATCACGGTGAGAGTGAGCTGGACCGGGACGGAGCCACCCGGGTGAGCCGAGTTGGGAGAAGTCCGTTAGCCGATCGGCGACCGGGCAGGCTGCGCTCATCCCGGCGCCTAGGCTCTGTCCGTGGAGCCATCGGAGACACCGGTCCTGCGCGACCGCGTGGCGTTGGCGTGGATCCTGCCGACCCTCGCTCTTGTCCTCCTGGCCGCACAGATGCTCGCGTGCGTCCCTGTCTACGTCCACGCCGCCGCGATTGATGCTGCGTACGACGTCGGCGCTGAGCGTGGCCGGGGTCTCCTCCACGCTCGTCCCGCCGACGTCGCAGCAGCCGGGTTGAGTCTCGGCCTCACGTGGATCGCCACGATCCCTGTGGCGCTGGCAGCGACACTGCTGGCAGCATCGGCCGTCGACCGGCTCCGTGCGGAGGGGAAAGTTCGCGTGTACGCGCAGACGGTGACCCTTGTCGGGATCCTCGGGTGCATCGCCGGCGTCGTTCTCGCCGTACTTGGCGTCCTCGAGCTCCTGCGGGTCTGATGGTTGACATCTCCGTCACGAGCCGCCGTCGTTCGTTCCGAGACTCAGCGTTGCCCGTTTGAGGATCCCTCCCCGGACGGCATCACGAGACGCACTCGCAGCGGAACAGGACCGGTCGTCGGCGCCTGCCTGTAGCGTCCGAACATGGACGAGAGCATGGACGAGCACGGCAGGATCGAGCCGGACGTCGCCGGCGACGAGTGGGCCACGTTGAACGGGTTCCTCGACTACCAGCGGGCGACGTTCGCCTGGAAGATCGCAGGACTCGACGCTGCCCAGCTGGCCCGGCCGCTCCCGCCGTCGACCATGACCCTCGCCGGACTGATGAAGCACCTCGCGTACGTCGAGCACGGCTGGTTCGACGGCTGCCTGCTCGGTGAGTCCCGTCGGGAACCGTGGGCCTCGGTGGACTGGGCCGCCACTCCGGATTGGGACTGGGACTCCGCGATCGGTCAGGATCCGGCCGAGCTGCTCGCCCTCTGGGAGGGCACCGTGATGCACGCTCGGTCCGTTGCGCTCAGGGCCTACGAGACGGGCGGCCTGGGCCAGAAGGCGGTCAGTGTCTGGCGGGATGGTCGCTCACCGAGCCTGCGGTGGATCCTCATGCACATGATCGAGAGGAGTACGCCCGCCACAACGGCCACGCCGATTTCCTCCGTGAGGCCGTCGACGGGCAGGTCGGCGAATAAGCCGCGACCACGAGCGCTCACTTGCCGAATCGCGTCCGGCAGGGGATGGGTCAACGTACTGTCACAGGCATGCAGGTGGCAGACGTGCTTGAAATCGTCGAAGGACTCGAACTGGCAGGCGCACCCGTCTAGGACCGGTGTCTTCATCGGTGCCTTCGGGCTCATCCTCTCCGCCATACCGATGCTCACCCCCGCATTCCTCCGACTCCGAAACGTCTCCGACGAGTGAACCTGGGTCCGTCTCAGTAGCCGATGGGGCTACGGCGCAGTTGCAGCGCTTGGTGCGTCGATCGCGAGCTTGATACCGATCGCACCGAGGATCGTGCCCGTGACCCACTTCTGCCAGCGCATCCAGGTTGGCTTGCGTTGAAGGAAGGCGGCCACTGAGCCCGCCGCCAAGATGATCGCGCCGTTCACTATGACGCCGACGAGAATCTGAATGCCGCCGAGCTGGAATCCCTGCGCGACAACGTTGCCAGCGGCGGGGTTGATGAACTGCGGGATGAGCGCGAGGTACAGGATCGCGACCTTGGGGTTGAGCAGGTTCGTGAGGAGCCCCATGCGGAAGAGCTTGCCGAACGAGTCGCGGGGCAACTCGCTCGTCTCGAACAGTGACTTACCGCCTGGGCGGAGGGTCTTGTACGCGAGCCAGAGCAGGTAAGCAGCACCGGCGACCTTGAGGGCGATGTAGAGCCAGGGGACGACGAGGAAGACGGCGGACAGGCCGAGATTGGCCATCACCATGTAGACGACAAAGCCAACTGCCGTCCCGGACAGCGAACTGATTCCGGCCCGCCACCCCTGGCTGATGCTCCGCGACACGAGGTACATCATGTTGGGTCCTGGGGTGAGCGCTAGGCCCAACTCGATCAGAGCGATGCCCAGCGCGGCAGTGAGTGAGATCAAACGACGTTCCTCTGTGATCGGCGGCGGCTGACGATGCAGCTATCACCGCGTCCAGCAAGCTCAGATTAGACGGAAGGTCAACTCGCCCAGTGTCTCAGTAGCCGATCCTCTACCGGGCGGATGGGTCCTTCTCCTCGGAGGGGTCCTCCCAGTGCACCAGTCACCCCCTCTTGGCGGCTTCCTCGCCGAGAGCCGCCTCACCGGTCGGAGTAAATCGGTGGTTCTGCTGCCAGGAGGGCCTTTTTGAGCCTCGATACACTCGCATCGTTCGGTGCGCAAACAGTACATGTCTCTGAATGTTCAGTTGCGCGAACCGTTCGGTTCGTGAAGGATTCTGGTGTCCGGGCATCGAGGACCGGGCATCGAGCAGCAGAAGGTGGCGAGGAACATGCACAGCACGTACCAGGGAATGCCCCGGACGACGCACGCGGCCGGCGCGCACCGGCACTTTGGCCTGACCGACCCGACGGTCATCGAGACGTACGCGTCCCGCCGGGCGGAGGACCCGTCGCTGCTGAGTGGGAGCACCGGGCCGTCGTACGCCGACTTCTTCGCCGCACCCACCGTCTGACATGGTCGGAACCGCACCCCGTTCCTTGGAGGCTGTGTCGTGCCGTTGACCGTCGTCCGCCGTGAGCACATGCACCTCTACGCGCGGGAGCCGCGATCTCGGGCCGCGAAGAACGCGGTCGAAGCGCTGCTGCGGCTGCAGCACGCGGAGGAGCAGCAGCTCGAGCAGGCCCGGAAGGAATCCGGCCTGACGAAGAACGAGTTCCACGCGGTCCGGTACATGCTCCAGGCGCACCGCGACGGGCGAATCATGGGGCCGAAGGACCTCGCCGTGATGCTCAACGTGTCGAACGCGTCGGTGACGAAGATCGTCGACGGACTCGTGGCGAAGGGGGACTTCGTCCGCGCGCAGCACCCCACGGATCGGCGGGCGCAGGTGCTGGAGCCGACGGTGCAGGCGGCGGAGAAGATCGACGACGCCTACGCCCGGTACCACCGGGTCGTGGTCGAGGTCATCGACCATCTCCCCAAGGAGGACAACGACGTCCTTGCCCGGGCGCTGGAACAGGTCACCCAGGCCCTCAACGCAGCGGATCAGTCTCCCGCGTTCGAGGACGAGTACGTCGTCGAGAACGAGGACACCATCGAGGAAGCGCCAGAGCTCCACATCCTCACCTGAGCCGACCGAGTGCCTCCTCGGGGGACTGCTCGTCGGTTTCGACGATCGGTCAGGGATGGGCTGTTCCCAAGGCAACGGTCCCTGATCCGGTCGGTTCGGGGATCATCTGGAGTCCGCCGTTGCTGTTGACTGATTGCTTCAAGACGTTGAGCCACGCCTCGTTGACTGCCGGGGCCCTGCTGCCTTCGAACTTGAAGCGGAGGCTGACGGTGGGGAAGATCCAGATGGTGCTTCGACCGTCGCCTTTCGACACGGGCTCCTTCCAGGAGAACGCGAAGCTCTCCTGGCGGCGCAGCTTGCTGATGATGACGATCTGGAGATGCGCGAGCGTGCGATCATCCATCTGGATCTCGGCGCTTTGACCGTCGTAGATCAGGTACCCCATGTGGTTCTTCTTTCCGGTAGTGGTACGCGGTTGCAGTGACGCCTCGGAGGCGTCAGCGGGGTCGCCCGGTGGGTGCAGCTTCCAACAGCGGAGCTGTCTGGAGCGAAGCCGGTGGAGTGAACTGGCTCACTCGTCGGCGTCAACCCACTGAGGGCCTTCGTCGAGGTCGGATTCACTGGCGGCAGGACCGGTCAAAGTACGTGCGTCGCCTGCCGGGTTGAGTGATCCCGTCGGCCGGGCGGCGTCTAGGAGCCGGACGGCGTCAGCTGAACTGATGACCCAGGTCATCGTGGCGGTGACCGTCGCGGTCGTGTCATCGCTGAGGTCGTCGGCGATGAAGTTCACCGCGACCTGGCTGATCTGCTCCGCGTGGACGGTGACGTCCTTGATGCCGTCCACGATCGCTCGGTCGTCGTAGGGAAGGTTGGAAAGAGCCATGCGGATCCGATCCGTTGCAGGTGAGGTCGCGAACGGCCGCGACCGAAAGATGGGGTGCGTGGCTGTGCGCGTGGAACAGGCGAAGGGGCGCACCCTCGAGTAGCTGCTCAGGCGCTTCAGGCACGTCCTGAGTTTGAGCGAGACCGGCATCTCAGTGGGGCGATCCCGCTCAGGGATGCAAGTGGCGACCAGAAGGTTCTCACCTGCTTCTGGGAGCCGACACATGTAAATGTGTGGTGTCCGAGAAGGGGCCGTGAGCAGCCAGGCAGCCCGCGTGGAGCGTTCTGATTCTGCTGGCACCGACGCGCCGCCCTCCAGATCAGCTTGCGGACGCAGCACTGGCCAGCGTCGGCTGTTGTCAGCCGGTTTGGTGCTGGTCGTCTTCGTCGTGGTGCAGGTTGACGCGGCGGTCGAGGATCGCTTCGGCAAGGGTGTGGAGCGGTTGACTGTTCGCGAACGCACGTGCATGGATGATGAGGAGCGCGTTCTCGACCGACACGTCGAGTTGCGCTGCCACCATCCCGGTTGCTTGTTGGATGTGTCGCCCGGACGGGTGCGTGACGGACGCGGCGGTAGGGGTGGCACCGGTGTCCATGTCGCGGACGGCGCCGGCGAGGATCCGTTGCGCGGTGAGGCCGGCCAGATGTGTCGCGTTGGTGATCTCTGCCGATGAGAGCGGTTTCGTGTCAGCCAGGTACAGGGTGACAGCGCCGATGTCGAGTGAGCTGGTGAAGAGGGGAAAGGACAACACGCCGGACCAGCCAGCTTGTTGCAACATCACGAGGGCCGTCGGCCAGTCTTCGGCGCTGGCGGTGGCGAAGTCGTACACGGTGACTGGGCTCCGGTCTCGGAGCGCTGACCAACCCGGGCCTTCCCCGAGTGCGACTTGCTGTTCGTCGGCGGTTGCAGCGCTCGGGCCGGATGCGGCGACGAGCGCCGTTCCGAAGATCCCCCCGAAGGTGGAGATCGCCGCTGCCGCAACCGGGAGGGAGCTGACGAACGGGCCGGTGAGGTCACCATCGTCCAGTGAGTGCTGGGTTGCGTCATTGAACCTGAGCATGGGCGCTCCCATCGGGGTGGGGCTGCAGCGCGGGGTCCAGGTACTGAAGCGATTGCGACGAGTGTACGTCTCGAACCTGTCCGCGCCACCCCCCCCGGTGCAGTAGCGGCCCACAGCACCGGCAGCAGCAAGGCCTCTCTGAGCTCCGATCCTGATCGGGCTCATGCTGACCGTGATGCTCATCCAGGTCTGACGACGGCGGTCACTTTGCGCCCGTTGAGCGATCGGCTACCGGACAGTCGTAGGGACGTCCGGTAGCCGATCGAGGGAGTCAGACGTCGTGAGCGAGTGAGGAAGACAGTTCCTCGTGTGCGGCGACCTGCTGCAGGAGCAGGTTGGCTTTGTCGACACCGGTTTGCACGGCGTCAGCGCCCGCGACCCATCGCAGCGGCGGCTCGTCGGAATCGACCAACGACACCAGGCCAGCAGCGAGCTTGGTGGGATCACCGCCCTGCTTGCCGTTCATGCTCTTCCACGCCTCGATGGTCGTCGCGGTGCGCTCGGCGTAGTCGTCGATGGACAGCTCTGGCCAGATGGTGGAAGCTCCTTCGACGAGCAGCTCGGTCCGGAAGAAGCCAGGCTCGACGATCATGGTCGAGACACCGTACGGCGCGAGGTCGTACCGGATGGACTCCATCCACCCTTCGAGGGCGAACTTCGACGCGCAGTACGCCGCGACGAACTCCTGACCGACGAGGCCGGCAGTCGAGCTGATCGTGACGACCTGCCCGCTACGCTGACGACGCATGACGGGTAGGACCGCCCGGGTGACGTTGAGCGGGCCGAAGAAGTTCGTTTCGATCTGCTGCCGCATCTGCTCAGGGCTGATCTCCTCGAAGAACCCTGCGTAGAACAGGCCGGCGTTGTTCACGAGAACGTCGATCCGCCCGAAGCGGGAGACCGCGGCGTCCGCGGCGGCCCGCGCCGCGTCTTCGTCGGTGATGTCGAGCGAAACTGCCAGCAGATCATCCCGCTCGCCGAACACCTCGGTGACCTTCGCGGCGTCACGCGCGGTGGCAACGACGCGGTGGCCGGCGGCGAGGGCAGCTCGGGTCAGGTCGATGCCCATCCCGCGTGCTGCGCCGGTGATGAACCAAACGGTGGAGTCAGTCATGGGTGTGCCTTTCGATCGGGAACACCGCAAGTGAACGACGCCGTCACGGCCGGAAACAGACTCCGTCTACACGGTCACTGACAGGGACCCCCTGCCGGCAATCCGGTGACGTACCGTCGGGGCGTGGACATTCAGGCGGAGATTCGCGATTTCCTCACATCGCGGCGGGCCAGGCTCCTGCCGGAACAGATCGGCCTGCCGGACTTCGGCGGACGCCGCCGAGTTGCTGGGCTGCGCCGTGAGGAAGTGGCCCTCGTCGCCGGGATCAGCACCGAGTACTACACACGCCTTGAACGGGGCAACGCGACCGGCGTCTCTGACAGCGTCCTCGACGGTGTCGCTCGTGCTCTGCTCCTCGACGACGTCGAAGCGGCCCACCTCGTTGACCTTGTTCGAGCCGCCAACGCGCCGACCCACCTTCGGCCGCGGCGCTCTGCGCAGCGATCACAACCGGGCAGCGTGAGTGCGGGCGTGCAGCAGATCGTGGACGGCATGACGGGCATGCCGGTGGTCGTGCAGAACACCACGCTCGACGTGGTCGCGTCGAACCCGCTGGGGCGTGCGTTCTACCTCGACCTGTTCGGTACTCCTGGCCGGCCGGTGAACTTCGGCCGGTACATCTTCCTCGACCCTCGCTCGCGCGACTTCTACCGCGACTGGGACAGCGTCGCTGAGCAGAGCGTCGCGGTGCTGCGCACTGAGGCGGCCCGTGCCCCGGCGGACCGTGCACTCGCTGCCCTCGTCGGGGAGCTGTCACTGGCAAGCGAGGCATTCCGCACCCTCTGGGCCAGTCACACCGTGCGGGAGCACCGTGCGGGTGAGAAGCTCGTGCACCACCCGATCGTCGGAGACCTCGACCTGACGTTCGAGTCACTGGACGTCAGCTCTCGAAGCGGGCTCGCCCTGATTACCTACATCGCAGTTCCGGGATCGCCCTCCGACGACAGCCTGCAACTCCTTGCGCACTGGGCTGCGACGAAGGACGCCGCGAGCGTGAAGGAACCTCGAACGACCGAACCATGAGTCGCCCGCACCCGCTCGACGACCTGGCAGAACCTTGCCGCTGATCGTCGTGCCCATCGAAAGGACCCATCCGTGAAGTACACCCGACTCGGCAACTCCGGACTGAAGGTCAGCAGCATCGCGCTCGGCTGCATGAGCTTCGGCGACCCCGCCAGCGGCCACCTGCAGTGGTCCCTCCCCAAGGACGACGCGCTGCCCTACTTCCGGCAGGCCCTCGACCTCGGCATCACTTTCTGGGACACGGCCAACGTCTACTCCTACGGCGACTCCGAGCGCATCGTGGGTGAAGCGATCCGCCAGTTCACCAACCGCGACGAGATCGTCCTGGCAACCAAGGCGCACTTCTCCGACAAGCCCGGCACCGGGCCTGGCCTGCACGTCGCCGGCCTGTCGCGGAAGGCAATCATGCAGCAGATCGACGCGTCCCTGACCCGTCTCGGCACCGACTACGTCGACCTGTACCAAATCCACCGCTTCGACCCGGAGACCCCGATCGAGGAGACGATGGAAGCCCTCCACGACGTCGTCAAGGCCGGCAAGGCCCGCTACATCGGCGCGTCCGCGATGTGGACGTGGCAGTTCGCCAACATGCAGCACGCCGCGGACCTGCACGGATGGACCCGGTTCGTGTCCATGCAGGACCAGTACTCCCTGCTGTACCGCGAGGAAGAGCGTGAGATGTTCGGCCTGCTCGCCGACCAGGGCGTCGGCAGCATCCCCTACAGCCCCCTCGCCAAGGGCCGCGTCGCCCGCCCCGCCGGTGAGCAAACCAAGCGCTCCTCCGACGACCCGGTCGGTAACAGCTTCTTCGCCGACACGGAACGCGACCGTCCCGTCATCGACGCGGTGCAGCGGATCGCCGAGGCCCGGAACGTGCCGATGGCGCAGATCGCGATGGCGTGGGTCCTCAACAACCCGGTCGTGAGCGCACCCATCATCGGCGCGACCAAGCCGCACCACCTCGACGACGCTGCCGCCGCCGTTGATATCGACCTGACGGCAGACGAGGTCACTGCACTCGAGGAGCACTACCAGGTGCGCCCCGCTGGCGGCTTCTGAGTAGCTGCTACCGCCAGCATTACGAAGCGGCCCTACTGTGCGAACGCGCGGTAGGGCCGCTTCGTCTCTGTGTTCCCACGCGTCTCGATTGACCTTCGACTACCCGTGTCGGCCCCAGCGCTCCGTGGCGGCCTGGGACGAGCCGCACCGCCGACCGGCGACGGGCGACCGGCGACAAGTTGTACCCGAAGGAGACAAGTTGTGTGCGCGGCGACACTCCCCTACTGCGGCATGTCCACGAACCGCGAGAACATCCCGTGGAACGCCACCGTGATGGTGTCGGTCGGCCCGTTGCGGTGCTTGGCCACGATCAGGTCCGCCTCCCCCTGACGCGGGTTGTCCTTCTCGTACGCCGACTCGCGGTGCAGCAGGATGACCATGTCGGCGTCCTGCTCGATCGACCCTGACTCACGCAGGTCGGAGATCATGGGCTTCTTGTCGGCACGCTGCTCGGGGCCACGGTTCAGCTGCGACAGGGCGATGACGGGCACCTGCAGCTCCTTCGCCATGAGCTTGAGCGCACGCGAGAACTCGGAGACCTCCTGCTGGCGGCTCTCGACCTTCTTGCCCGAGGTCATCAGCTGCAGGTAGTCGATGACGACGAGCTTCAGGTTGTGCTGCTGCTTGAGTCGACGGCACTTGGCACGGATCTCGACGAGGGTCATGTTGGGGGAGTCGTCGATGAAGAACGGGGCGTCGTTGATGCGGCCGCGGGTCTGCGCGATGGTGGTCCAGTCGCGGCTGTCGACGGTGCCCTTGCGCATGTTCTGCAGCGGCACGCTGGACTCGGCGGACAGCAGGCGCATCGCGATCTCGGCGCGACCCATCTCGAGCGAGAAGAACGCGGCGGTCTGGTTGTGCTTGAGCGCTGCGGAGCGGCACAGGTCGAGCGCCAGGGTCGACTTGCCGAGTGCGGGTCGTGCCGCGACGATGATCAGCTGTCCGGGGTGGAAGCCGTTGGTCAGGGCGTCCATCTGGGCGAACCCGGTGGGGACGCCGGTCATCTGTCCGTCGCGGCCCTTGGCGGCTTCGATCTCGTCGATGGCGGTGCCGATGGCTTCGGTGAGGGGCACGTAGTCCTCGGTCTGCACCCCGCCGGCGACGTTGTAGACCTCTGCCTGGGCACTGTTGACGAGGTCGGTGACCTCACCTTCGCTGGCGTAGCCCATCTGGACGATGCGGGTGCCGGCTTCGACGAGGCGGCGGAGGACCGCCTTCTCGGCGACGATGGCGGCGTAGTAGCCGGCGTTCGCCGCCGTGGGCACCATGCTCGTCAGGCTGTGCAGGTACTCCGCGCCGCCACCGCGGGACAGGAGGCCCGTCTTCGTCAGCTCGTCGGTGACGGCGATGACGTCGGTCGGCTCCCCGTGGGAGTACAGCGACAGGATCGCGTCGAAGATGACCTCGTGCTTGGGGATGTAGAAGTCGACGCCGCGGGCGGTCTCGATGACGTCGGCGACGGCGTCCTTCGACAGCATCATTCCGCCGATGGTCGACTGCTCTGCGAGCATGTCGTGCGGGGGAGTCCGGTCGGCGTTCCGCTCGGCGTACTCCCGGGGGGCCGGCTCCAGATGCGCGATCGACACACGTGCTCCTCAGTGTTTGGCGGTGCTGGCGGACGGCTCTGTGAACCGTTCCCCACCGAGCAGTTCTACCCCGGGCGACCGACATCCCCGAGTCGCTGGCTCAAGCTACGGGTACGGAGTTATCCCCAGCAAACAGCCCTGTGGACAACTCTGTGGAGAGATCGTGGAACACGCCGGACTCCTGTGTGGAGGGTTGTGCACTCAGCTGTGGACAACGCGGCCGGGGAACACACTTTCGACCGTTGATCAGGGCTTTCGTGTTCCACACCATGTGTGGAGAACTCGGCTTCAAGCGTGAGTCGAAGGTTGCCGTTGGAGCCCGTCACTGTGCAGAACCGACTTGACAAACGGCACCCGCGTCCCGTCTCACTCGGCTGGCTCCCAGGTGGCAGAGCCGAGCCGGACGTAACCGGCCAGCGGTGTTTCGGGTGCCGGACCTGCTCAACCGGCGCGCACCTCCAGGACGTTCCCGGCAGCCGCCGACACGCCCAGCACCACGAGGTACACGTCCGCCGAGCAGTCACCGTCGACCGGCCGTTCGGGGCGGAGACACCACGTGCACCCGGGCATGCGAGAAGGGCGGGCCTCCACTGGGGGAGACCCGCCCTTCCGGCGGTGCTGGTGCTGCCGGAGCAGCGACCGGGACTACTTCGCGGCGACGACCTTCAGCGAGATGGTCGCGACGATGTCCTCGCGCAGACGCACGGTGGCCTCGTGGTCACCGACGGTCTTGATGGTCGCGGGGACCTCGACCTTGCGCTTGTCGAGCGAGCCGACGCCCTGCGCCTGGACGGCGTCAGCGACGTCACCCGGGCGGACGGAGCCGAAGAGACGACCGTCCTTGCCGGCCTTGACAGACAGCTGGATGGTGGCGTTCTCGAGCTTCATCTTGAGGTCCTGTGCCTCTTCGATGGTGGCGAGCTCGCGTGCGGTACGAGCTGCACGGATCGACTCGACCTGCTTCTCGCCGCCCTTCGACCACGACACGGCGAAGCCCTGCGGGATCAGGTAGTTGCGGGCGTAGCCGTTCTTGACGTCGACGACGTCACCGGCGGAACCGAGGCCAGAGACCTCGTGGGTGAGGATGAGCTTCGACATTCGTCGACCTCCGATCAGCGGCCGGAGCCGGCGTAGGGGAGGAGCGCCATCTCACGGGCGTTCTTCACGGCACGGGCGATGAGGCGCTGCTCCTGGACGGAGACGCCGGTGATGCGACGGGCGCGGATCTTTCCACGCTCCGAGATGAACTTGCGAAGGGTCGCAACGTCCTTGTAGTCGATGACGCCGACCTTGATCGACTTCGCGGGAGCGGCGTTCTTGCCGCCCTTACCGCGAGGCTTCCGGCGATCGCCGGTGCTCTTTCCAGCCATTGTGTGTCCTTAGAGAAGAAGAAGTTGTGTCGTCAGACCGCTGAGGATCAGAACGGGGTCTCGTCGTCGTAGGTGCCGCCGGGGGTGGACCACACGTCGTTCGACGATGCGTTCCCGCCACCCTGCTGACCACCCTGCGGCGACCACGGGGCGTCGGACTGACCGCCACCGTTGCCACCGGACGCGCCACCGTTGTAGCCGCCGTTGCCGCCGGAGGAGTTGCCTCCACCGACCTGGCCACGGCCACCACCGGCGCCACCACCACTGCCACCCGGTGCACGGGTGATCTGGGCGGTCGCGTACCGGAGCGAGGGGCCGATCTCGTCGACCTCGAGCTCGATGCTCGTCCGCTGCTGTCCCTCACGGTCCTGGTAGGAACGCTGACGGAGACGACCCTGCGCGATGACGCGCGAGCCCTTCGTCAGCGACCCCGCCACGTGCTCGGCGAACTCGCGCCACACACTCGCACGGAGGAACAGCGCATCGCCGTCCTTCCACTCGTTCGCCTGACGGTCGAACGTGCGAGGAGTCGACGCGATGGTGAAGTTCGCCACGGCGAGCCCGTTCTGCGTGTAGCGCAGCTCCGGGTCCGCGGTGAGGTTGCCCACCACCGTGATGACGGTTTCGCCGGCCACGGGCTACTCGGCGCTCGCGGTCGTGGCGGCCGAGGCCGACGCGTTGGCGGCCTTGCGGGCGGCACGGGCTTCGTCGCGCTGCTTCTGCGCGGCGACCTGGGCCATGCCCTCTTCGGCGCGGAGGACCTTGGTGCGCAGGACGGCCTCGGAGAGACCGAGCTGGCGGTCCAGCTCCTTGGCGGAGTCGGCGGACGACGTGAAGTTCACGACGGCGTAGATGCCCTCGTTCTTCTTCGCGATCTCGTAAGCGAGCCGGCGACGGCCCCAGACGTCCACGTTGTCGACGGTGCCACCGTCGTTGCGGATGACCGCGAGGAACTTGTCCAGGCTGGGAGCGACGGTGCGCTCATCGATCTCGGGGTCGAGGATCGCCATCAGTTCGTACTGGTGCATGCGGAACCCACCTCCTCTGGTCTCAGCGGCCCCGGGCAGTTCCCGGGGCAGGAGGGTTGATGCATGTGCCTCGGCACGCTGAATGCGCGCGAGACAACCTGCCCATCGTAGCGGACGGCCTGGAGGCGCGCCACCGGCTGTGCAGAGCGACCGGCGTCGGTCAGGCGGACGCGTCGCGCGACGCCCACCACGTGCGGAGGCGCGCCTCGGCGTCCTCGGGCCCGAGCGGCCCCTCGTCCATCCGCGCCTCGAGCAGGAACCGGTACGCCTCGCCCACCGCGCGCCCCGGCGGGATGTCGAGGATCCGCATGATGTCGTCCCCGGAGAGGTCGGGACGCATGGAGTCGAGTTCCTCCTGCTCTGCGAGGACGGCGATCCGGGCCTCCAGGTCGTCGTACGCGAACCCGAGCCGGTCCGCCTTCCGACGGTTCCGGGTGGTGACGTCCGAGCGGGTGAGCTCGTGCAGCCGCTCGAGCTGGTCGCCGGCGTCCCGGACGTAGCGGCGGACGGCCGCGTCGGTCCAGGCGCCCTCGGTGTAGCCGAAGAACCGCAGGTGCAGTTCGATCAGGCGGGACACCGAGGCGATCGTGTCGTTGTCGAAGCGCAGGGCGCGGAGCCGTTTCTTCGCGAGCTTCGAGCCGACCAGGTCGTGGTGGTGGAAGCTCACGGCGCCGCCCGGCTCGAGCTTCCGGGTCGCCGGCTTGCCGATGTCGTGCAGCAGTGCGGCCAGACGCAGGACCGTGTCGGGGGCGTCGCCCGGGTGGCGTTCGGCCTCGTACCCGATGGCCTGCGTCAGGACGGTGAGCGAGTGCTCGTAGACGTCCTTGTGGTGGTGGTGCTCGTCGATCTCGAGCTTCATCGCGGGGAGCTCGGGCAGGATCCGCTCGGCGATGCCGGAGTCGACCAGCAGCCGGATGCCCTCGACCGGGTCCGCCGTGTCCAGGAGTTTCACGAGCTCGTCCCGAACGCGCTCGGCGGAGATGTTCTCGATCGAGTCGGCGAGGTCGGACATGGCGTCACGGACGTCGTCGGAGACGGTGAACCCGAGCTGGGCCGTGAACCGTGCCGCGCGCATCATCCGGAGCGGGTCGTCGCGGAAGGACACCCGAGCCGCCTGCGGCGTCGCCAGGCGCTGCGTGAGCAGGTCCTCGACGCCGCCATGGACGTCGACGAGTTCGCGCTGGGGGAGTCGGAGTGCCATCGCGTTGACGGTGAAGTCGCGGCGGAGCAGGTCGGCCTCGATGGTGTCACCGAAGGTGACCTCGGGCTTGCGGGTCTCGCCGTCGTAGACGTCACTGCGGTAAGTGGTGATCTCGACCTGCTCGCCGCGGACCATCGCGGCGATGGTGCCGAACTGGCGGCCGACGTCCCAGGTCGAGCTGGCGAGGGGCTCGACGATCGCCAGGACGGCGTCGGGTCGGGCGTCCGTCGTGAAGTCGAGGTCGGTCACCGGACGGCCGAGGAAGGCGTCCCGGACGGGCCCGCCGACGAGCGCGAGCTCGTGACCGGCGGCGGCGAACGCCCGTGCGAGGACGTCGACGGTGTCGGTGGCGGCGAGTGCGTCGAGTCGCTCGACGGCCTGGGCTACGGACTGCATGACGCCGTCGATCATCCCAGATAGTGGGCGGGAGCACCTGCGCGCTCGCCTGCTGTCATGGTCGCGCCTCATACACTCGTCGTGGCCCGCTGAAGACCAGGACCCTCCCACATGCAGATTCTCCGTACCGTGCTCGCCGCCGCCGCGTCCGCCCTGGTCGCCACCGGTCTGGTCATCGCGCCCGCAGCGGTGGACGTCGCCGACGCCGCCACCACCTCGAAGCCGGCGACGCCGACGACGGCCCAGGCGGGCACCACGTCGGTCCAGGTGACCCCCTCCGGACGCGGGGTGCTCGACCTCGGCGACGACCTCTCGCTCTCCGTCACGGTGACGAACGACACCGACACCGCTCTGCCCGCGGGCCGTGCGGACCTGGACATCATCCGGCCGGTGGTGGGGACGCGCGACATCCTCACCGACTGGCTCAACGACACCTCGTCAGACGGTTACCCCGGCGAGCCCATGGACCGGGTGACGATCCCGGAGGTCCCGGCACATCGATCAGTCACGGTCGACTCGATCTCGGTGCCGTTCGCCGACGTCCGTCTGGGCACGCTCAACCCCTTCGGCGCCCGACGCATCGCGGCCTCGTACGTCGCCGGATCGACCCTCGCGGTCGGGCGCTCCGCCTTCACCTGGAACCCCGGGCCCGACGCCGCACCGGTCGACGTCGCGGTCGCGATGCCCGTCACCGTCCCGGCGACCGAGGACGGCCTGCTCAGCGCGAACACCCTGGCCGCCGACACCGCGCTCGACGGCACCCTCACCCAGCAGCTCGACGCGGCGGCCGGCCACAGCGTCGCCCTCGCCGTCGACCCCCGCATCATCGCGTCGATCCGCATCCTCGGCGACGACGCCCCGAGTTCCGCGACGGCGTGGCTCGAGCGGCTCGAGGGCCTCCGGAACGAGAAGTTCCCGCTGTCCTACGCCGACGCGGACGTGACGGGGCTGCGCCAGGCCGGGCTGTCGGGCATCGCCGCGCCGATCTCCTTCGACCAGGCCATCGCCGCCGCCGTGGACGCCGACCGGTTCCCGGGGGCGACCCCGAGCCCGACCGCCACCGCGACCCCGGCGGACCCGGCCACGGACCCCGCGCAGGACCCGGCCGACCAGGACAGCGGCACCACCACGCAGACCCCCGACGACACCGCCACCGGACCGACCGACACCGCCACCGCGGACGCGGCAGACGGTAACGCCGACGGCAACGGCAACGGCAACGGCGCCGACGAGACCGACCCCGCCACCATCCCCACCTCGGCCTCGCTGGTGTCCTTCCCCTGGACCGTCGACACCGTCGCCTGGCCCGTCGAGGGCACCGTCGCCGCCGACGACCTCCCCGCCCTGCGCACCGCCGGCTCCACCTCGACGATCATCTCCAGCGGGAACACCTCCGCCGGCCGGGACACCACGGTCGCCGCCGCCGAGCAGGTCGGCTCGACCAAGGCCCTCGTGTCCGACCAGGGCATGTCCGACCTGCTGCGCCAGGCCGCCGACGCCCGCTCCGCACGGGCCACCGACCGCGCCATGGCGACGCTCCGCGCCACCCTCGCCACCGTCGCCGTCCAGGGCAGCGCCACGGGTCCGGTCCTGCTGACCCTCGGCCGGTCCTGGCCGACCGACTCCGCGCGCCTGGAGCAGGCCCTGGACGCCCTCGAGGACACCGCCTGGATCTCGCCGACGGACTTCTCCACGGTCGTCGACGCGAAGCCGGGCTCGCTCACCCTGCAGAGCAGTGACGACGGTGCCGACCGGCTCACCGTCCTCCGGCGCCTGGTGCGGTCCGAGCAGGCGCTCGTCGACTTCGCCAGCGCGGTCACCGACCCGGTCCAGGTCACGGCTCCGGCCCGCCTGCGGACCCTCGCCGCCGCGTCGAACGCCTGGCGTGCGGACACCGACGGACTGACGACCGTCGTGGACGGCATCGACGCGGACCACCGGGAGACCATCGGCAGCGTCGGGATCGTCAACTCGAGTGACATCACGCTGCTCGGTGACCGGTCCTCGCTGCCGATCTCGGTCCGGAACCGTTCCGACTGGCCGGTCACGGTGTTCCTGACCGTCACGCCGTCGAACTCGTTCCTGCGCATCGAGCGGAACGCCGTCGAGGTCACGATCCAGCCCCGCTCCTCGACCCGCACCACCTTCCCGGTGCAGTCGGTAGCGAACGGCAAGGTCGCGCTGTCGATGGCGCTGACGAGCGCGAGCGGTGCCCGCATCGCCACCCCCGCCACGGTCGAGATCAACGTGCAGGCGCAGTGGGAGACCGTGATCACGGCCCTCGCCGCGATCGCCGTCGTGGCGGTCTTCGGCCTCGGGATCCTCCGCAACGTCCGCCGCCGCCTCCGTCGCCGCAACGGCGAGCCGGAACCCGAGGACGACGACCCCAACCGTCCCCTCGAGATCCAGCCCCCCGGCCCGGGCGAGCGTCCGCTGCCCGCCGAGACGGTCCGGCCTGGAGGCCCCACCACCGTCCCCGGGGCCGCCACCGCCATCGCCGTGGCCAGCTCCGGCACCGACACCGTCGCTGGCGACGGCGACCGTCTCGAGGACGCGATCGCGCGGGCCGGGATGGAGTCGAGCCTCCCGTCCGACCGAGACGACCAGGGCGACCGACACGACCAGGGCGACCGCCCGCACCCCGAGGAGCCGACCATCAGCACCACCCAGCCCAGCGCCGAGGTCGACGCCGAACAGGGCGAGGGCCGCGGGCTCGGCCGGGCCAGCGCGATGCTGGCGGCGGGGACGATGATCTCCCGCCTGCTCGGGTTCGCGAAGACCTTCGTGCTCGCCTACGCCATCGGCCAGGCGAACTCCCGGTCCGCCGACGCGTTCGCGGTCTCGAACCAGCTGCCGAACAACATCTACGCGCTCATCGCCGGCGGACTGCTGTCGGCCGTGCTCATCCCGCAGATCGTGCGCTCGATGTCGCAGAACAGCGACGGCGGGCGGGCCTACGTCAACAAGATCGTGACCCTCGGTGGCTCGGCCTTCGTCGTCATCACGATCATCGCGACCCTGCTCGCGCCGCTCCTGGTCCGTCTCTACTCGGCGCAGACTCAGGACGGCAAGGGCTTCTCGCCGGCGACCACCGACCTGGCCGTGGCGTTCGCCTTCTGGTGCCTGCCGCAGATCCTCTTCTACGCGATCTACTCGCTGCTCGGTGAGGTCCTCAACGCCAAGCAGGTGTTCGGGCCGTTCACCTGGGCGCCGCTCATCAACAACGTCATCGCGATCTCCGGCCTCGTCGTCTTCATCGCGATGTTCGGGAACCGCGCGGTCAACTCCGGCACCGACGACTGGACGCCGCTGAAGATCGCGGTGCTCGCCGGCAGCGCCTCGCTCGGCGTGCTGGCACAGGCCGCGTTCCTGCCGTTCTTCTGGAAGCGCGCGGGCCTGACCTTCCGCCCCGACTTCCGGTGGCGCGGCGTCGGGCTCAAGGCGACCGGGACCGCCGCCGGCTGGCTCTTCGCGATGATCCTCGTCACGCAGCTCGCCGGCATCGTGCAGTCCCGCGTGGCCTCGCTCGGCTCGGGCAACGCCGGCAACGCGGTCCTGCAGAACGCCTGGCTGCTGTTCATGCTGCCGCACTCGATCATCGCCGTGTCGATCGCCACCGCGTACTTCACCCGGATGAGCCACGACGCCGAACGCGGCGACCTGGCAGCCGTCCGGCGCAACCTGTCGCTGTCGCTGCGGATCGTCGGGCTGTTCACGGTGTTCTCGTCGGTGGCGCTGATGGTGGTCGCCGCACCGTTCGGCCGGATGTTCGCCGCGGACTTCGACGGTGCGTTCTCGATCAGCGCCGTCCTGCTCGCCTACATGCCCGGACTGGTGCTGTTCAGCATGCTCTTCATCATCCAGCGGGTGTTCTGGGCGATGCACGACCACCGGACGCCGTTCTTCATGCAGCTCGTGCAGTCGGTCCTGTTCGTGATCGGCGCGCTCGCGGTCACCCTGCTGCCGGGGAACATCATCGGGCTCTCGCTCGCCGCGTGCACGACGATCGCCGGCTCGGCCCAGACGATCGTGGCCCTCGTCGTGGTCCGCCGTCGACTCGACGGCATCGAGGGTCGCATCGTCACGCGTTCGCACCTGCAGTTCGTCACGGCCGCAGTCGTCGCCGGCGTGGTCGGGTTCCTCGTCACGACGTTCTTCGGTGGGTACTCCCGCACCGGGTTCGCCATGTCCGACTTCACGAGCGCGTTCATCACCGTGGTGCTCGCCGGCGCCGTGATGGTGGCCGTCTACTTCGCGGTGCTGGTCGTCGTCAAGAACGCCGAGGTCCGCAGCGCCGTCGAACTGGTGCGTGCCCGGCTCGGACGCTGACAGGGGAGCCAGTCCCGGGAATGGTGCGCAGCTACCATGGGTTGACCCGGTCAGCAAGCAACGGAAGGGCAATCACGCATGCGCGAGCTCATCATCATCGGTTCCGGTCCTGCCGGGTTCACGGCCGGCATCTACGCCGCGCGCGCTGAACTGAAGCCGCTCATCGTCGCCTCCAGCGTCGAGACCGGCGGTGAACTCACCAAGACGACCGAGGTCGAGAACTTCCCGGGCTTCCCCGAGGGCGTCCAGGGCCCCGACCTCATGATCAAGATGCAGGAACAGGCCGAGAAGTTCGGCGCCGAGGTCCTGTACGACGACGCCGTCTCGGTCGACCTCACCGGCCAGGTCAAGAAGATCACGGTCGGCTCCGGCGAGACGTACGAGGCCCTCACGGTCATCTACGCGACCGGTTCCGCCTACCGCCACCTGGGTCTCGCCGACGAGGAGCGCCTCTCCGGCCACGGCGTCTCCTGGTGCGCCACGTGCGACGGCTTCTTCTTCCGCCAGAAGAACATCGCCGTCGTCGGCGGTGGCGACTCCGCGATGGAAGAGGCCACCTTCCTCACCCGCTTCGCCGACAAGGTGACGGTCATCCACCGCGGGGACTCCCTGCGCGCGTCGAAGATCATGCAGGACCGTGCGATGAACGACCCGAAGATCGAGTTCGCGTGGAACAAGGAGGTCACCGGCATCACGGGTGGCTCCGCTGTCGAAGGCGTCACGCTCAAGGACACCGTGACCGGGGACGAGTCCTCGCTCGCCCTGGACGGTCTGTTCATCGCGATCGGCAACGACCCGCGCACGCACCTGGTGCACGGTCAGCTCGAGATCGCCCCCGAGGGCACGCTCGCTGTCGAGGGCCGCTCGTCCCGCGCCGTCGGCGTCCCCGGTGTCTTCATCGCCGGTGACGTGCTCGACCCGACCTACCGCCAGGCGATCACCGCCGCGGGCTCGGGTGCGGTCGCAGCCCTCGACGCCGAGAAGTACCTCGCCGACCTCGACCGCGAACTCACCGACCAGGCCGAGGGCGTCACCCCGACCGAGGCGACCATCGACGTCACCGCCCGCGTCTGACCTGCGGCCCTGCACGCCACGGGAATGCGCGCCGCCGCGTCCCCGTTCACCACACCGAACCGACTTCCCGTCGAAGGAGCAAACATGTCCAGCGCAAAGGCAGTGACCGACGCCACGTTCGAGGCCGAAGTCCTCAAGTCCGACAAGACGATCCTCGTCGACTTCTGGGCCGAATGGTGCGGCCCGTGTCGCGCGGTCTCGCCGATCCTCGACCAGATCGCCGCGGAGCACGCCGACAAGATCGAGATCGTCAAGCTCAACGTCGACGACAACCCCCAGTCGGCCATGAACTACCAGATCACCTCGATCCCGGCGATGAAGGTGTTCAAGGGTGGCGAGGTCGTCAAGACCGTCATCGGCGCCAAGCCGAAGCCGGCCCTCGAGGCCGACCTCGCGGACTTCCTCGCGTAGGACCCGCACCCACAGACCCGGACGCCCCGTCCTCCATTCCATCGGAGGGCGGGGCGTTCGCCTGTCCGGAGGCCCGTCCAGCGTCTGCTGACCGGCGGACGCTGAGGGGGCCTCCCGACCGGAGCCAGGCCACGGATCGCCGATCGGCCTGTGTCGTGGGACGACGGATGCCCGGCTGCATGTCGTACTGTGGCGAGAACGACCGAGTGGAGGAAACTCGATGACGAACGGCAACAGTCTCGATCCCTGGTACGACTCCTACGCCCAGCGCACCGCCGGGCTGAGCGCCTCCGAGGTCCGAGCTCTGTTCGCCGTCGCGTCGAGGCCCGAGGTGGTCTCGCTCGCCGGCGGCATGCCCTTCGTCTCCGCGCTGCCCCGTGAGCTGGTCACCGGCTCGCTCGACCGCGTGATGGCCGAGGACTCCGCGATGGCGCTGCAGTACGGCGGCGGACAGGGCCTGCGGTCGCTCCGCGAGCACATCGTCAACGTCATGTCGCTCGAGGGCATCCGTGCCAGCGCGGAGGACGTCGTGGTCACCACGGGGTCCCAGCACGCCCTGGACCTCGTCACGCGGCTCTTCATCGATCCGGGCGACGTCGTCCTGGCCGAGTCCCCCTCGTACGTCGGGGCCATCGGTGTGTTCCGGTCGTACCAGGCCGAGACGGTCCACGTGGCGACGGACGAGCTCGGACTGGTCCCGGAGGCCCTGCGCGAGACGATCGCCCGTCTCCGGGCCGCTGGCAAGCGGATGAAGTTCCTGTACACGATCCCGAACTTCCACAACCCAGCCGGTGTCACGATGAGTCGGGAGCGCCGCATCGAGGTGCTCGACATCTGCCGGTCGAACAACATCCTGGTGCTCGAGGACAACCCGTACGGGCTGCTCTGGTTCGACGAGCCGGCACCCCAGGCGATCCGCTCGATCGACGACGAGGGCGTGGTCTACCTCGGCTCGTTCTCGAAGACGCTCGCTCCCGGGTTCCGCGTCGGCTGGGCCCTCGCACCGCACGCCATCCGCGAGAAGCTCGTGCTCGCGAACGAGTCCGCCGTCCTCGCGCCGAACTCGTTCGGCCAGTACGTCGTGAACGCCTACCTCGACGCCGCCGACTGGAAGGGTCAGGTCGACACCTTCCGCGGGATCTACGCCGAGCGCCGTGACGCCATGCTCTCCGCGCTGGGGGAGTTCCTGCCCGACCTCAGCTGGACCGTGCCGAACGGTGGCTTCTTCGTCTGGCTCACGCTGCCGGAGTCCCTCGACTCGAAGGGCATGTTGCCCCGGGCAGTGAAGGAGCTCGTCGCCTACACGCCGGGCACCGCCTTCTTCGCCGACGGGCGCGGAGCCGGCAACATCCGGCTCTCGTTCTGCTACCCGACGCCGGAACAGATCCGGGTCGGGGTGAAGCGGTTGGCGTCCGTCGTCAACGACGAGCTCGAACTGGTCGAGACCTTCGGTTCCGCCAGTCGCTCGAGCGCCTCGGTGAGCACCTCGACTGTCAGCTCCCCGCAGCCGAACATGCCCTGACCAGGGCTTTCCGTACCGATCAACGACATCCGCAGAGGATCGCCCCATGGCCGAGTTCGCCAGCCGTCACGTCGTCGTCGTCGCCGGAGGAATCTCCCACGAGCGGGACATCTCCCTGCGGTCCGGTCGGCGGGTCGCGGACTCGTTGACCGGCTACGGGTGGCAAGTCGACCTGCGGGACGCGGACGCCTCGCTGTTGCCCGCGCTGGCCGCGGACCGGCCGGACGTCGTCTGGCCCGCGCTCCACGGCGCGTCCGGCGAAGACGGCGCGCTCCGCGGCATCCTGGAGGCCCTCGACATCCCGTACGTCGGCTCACGCTCGACGTCCGCTCGCCTGGCCTGGGACAAGCCCACCGCGTCGGCACTCGTGTCCCGGGCAGGAGTCCGGACGCCGCGCTCGGTCACCCTGTCGCACGACGTCTTCCGGGAACTCGGTGCCGTGGGCGTCCTCCAGGCCATCGCCGCCGAGCACCCCGTCCCGCTCGCGGTGAAGCCCGCACGCGGCGGCAGCGCCCAGGGCGTCACCCTGGTCGAGAACGCCGACGACCTGCCGCGTGCCATGGTCGCTGCGTACACGTACTGCGAGGACGCCGTCGTCGAACAACTCATCCGGGGGACCGAGATCGCCGTCGGCATCATCGACACCGGTGACGGTCCGACTGCGCTCTCGCCCGTCGAGATCGTGCCCCGTAACGGGTTCTACGGGTACGAGGCCCGGTACAACGCGGGGGAGACGACCTTCTTCACGCCCGCGCGACTCAGTGAGGAGCAGTCGCAAGCTGCTTCCGCTGCCGCCGTCCTGGCACACCGAGCACTCGGGCTGCGCCACGTGTCCCGCGTCGACCTCATCATTGACGGCGCCGGCACACCGTGGTTCCTCGAGGCCAACGTGCTGCCCGGGCTGACCGAGACGTCGCTCGTGCCGCAGGCATTGTCCGCGTCAGGGTTCGACCTCGGGTGGACCTACGCCGAGTTGGCGGAGCAGGCCATCCGGGACCACTCGGCCTGACGCGTCGACCCGCCGGGCCAGCATTCGGCACCCGGGACTCCCGCTGAACTTCGGCATCGCGGCCCGCCCGGGTAGCGGTGTGGTCGGAGCTCCGTCCTGGGACTGAGTCGGACCGTCGCCTCTTGGGGTTTCATTCCGGCGCTGGGGAAGTGGCGACGACGACGCTCCGATGTTCCACGTGGAACATCGATCGGAGTTCCAGCAGCCAGCATCAGCGCCCCCGGGTACTCGGGCGCTGCTCTCCGCCATCGCTGATGGCACGGACAGGGCGCCAGCCCGCGGCAAGAGATTCACTTCGCTCGAGCCGTTCGTACAGGATCGTGACGACCTCCATGTCCGGAGGAATGTCCGCTGACACTGCCGGGCTCGTCAGGGCGGCGCAAGGGAGCGCGTGACGAGGGCGTCTCACCGGTGGCGCCGTCGACCCGACTTCGCACCTACACCATCCCGACGACGACCCCGCAGAGCGGCCCCGCGGCTCGAGCCTCACACCCGAGCACTGGGGCCCGATCAAGAGCGGCGTCAACGTCAGTCGGAAGCAGTTCGATTCGCTCCACGGTTCCACAACCGTGGCTGCAAGCCGGGACAGCCGCACCTGTAGTCCGGAACCACCGGCGCGGGCTGGACGCCACTGCTCAGCCTGCAGACTCTCAAGCACTCGGGGCGCGCCGTCGTACGAGCGGCCGGATCGCGGGGCGTCGGGCTGGCGAGCCAGGGTCTATGCCCGTAAGGCGTTCCACGTGGAACATTCGCCGTCGCACCCACTCCAGCGTGGGTTGGTCCAAGTACGACGCTTCAGTCCTGACCGATGGGCCGCCCCGGTCATGAGACGCCCATAACGGCGTCGTTCGGTGATCGAGCACGAGGTGGCGCTCGTGGCGAGCGGGCCGCGGCGGTTCAGTCGGCCTGGTCCTGGGCGGAGATGTTCCACGTGGAACATCATCTGGGGCACGCAAGGGCAGCGTCGGCGCCGTGCTGTGCGATCCCGCTCCGGCGAGGGGTCACCTCCAGGTAGCCGCCCACCCTGCAGGGGGCAGTGCTCAACGACGGATAGCCGAGGGCTCCCGCTCGACCGCCTTTACGACGCTCCGCGTGCAGCAATGCGCCACACCCTACGACCGGCACGACGCGGAGCACGTGGTCGCGTCCTCAACGCGGCACAGGGCCCGCAGAGCACCGTTCGTGGCCCAGAGCGTGCCCGACCGCACGCAAGCACTCCCGACGCCGCAGACGGGCACACAGCCGCTCACCGCAGTGGCTGTGCCCTCAACCGGCCAGGTCCTGTACTCCGAGCTCCTTGAGGATCCGAGCCAGATCGTCCGGGTTCGCGAAGTCGATCGTCACCGAGCCCTTGCGGGCGCCCACGGCGATCGTCACGCGCGTGTTGAGCCGGTCACCGAGACGCTCCGCCATGTCGTTGAAGTGCACCTGCCGCTTCGACGGCTGTGCGGGGGACTTCCCCGGTGCCTTCGTGGAGAGCTGCTGGGCGATCGCCTCGGCAGCCCGCACCGACAGGTCCTCATTGACGATCTTCTCGGCCAGGTACTCCATCGCCTCGGCGTCGGGCGCCGCCAGGATGGCTCGGGCGTGCCCGGCTGACAGAACACCCGCGGCCACACGGCGCTGCACGGGGGAGGGCAGGCGGAGCAGACGGATCGTGTTCGTGATCTGCGGACGGGAGCGGCCGATCCGCTGTCCGAGCTGCTCCTGGGTGATTCCGAAGTCCGCCAAGAGCTGCTGGTAGGCCGATGCCTCCTCGAGCGGGTTCAACTGTGCCCGGTGGAGGTTCTCGAGCAGTGCGTCCCGGAGCATGGCGTCGTCAGGGGTCTCCTTGACGATGGCCGGGATCGTCGCGAGGCCGAGCTCCTTCGTTGCGCGGAGACGGCGCTCACCCATGATGAGCTCGTACTGCGGCGCGGTTCCGGTAGCACCCGGGATGGGTCGCACGACGATCGGCTGCAGCAACCCGATCTCGCGGATGGAGTGCACGAGCTCTTGGAGCTCTTCCTCGCGGAACTCCTTCCGCGGCTGCTGGGCGTTCGGCACGATGTCGAGCGGGTTGAGGTTTGCCAGGCGGGCCCCTGGGACAGCGAGGAGCTCCTCCGCGGTACCCGCGCCGGAACCACCGTTGGTCGTGTCCGCCGCCGAAGTACCGCCGGACGGGAAGAACACGTCGACGGGCCGCTCCTGCTGCTCGTTCGTCGTGGGGATGAGCGCGCCGATGCCGCGCCCGAGTCCGGTCCGCTTGGGTGCCATCAGGCCTTTGCTCCTCGTTCTGCGATCTCGGCTGCGGCCTCCAGGTAGGAGAGCGAGCCGGTGGAGTTGACGTCGTACGAGACCACGCTCTGCCCGTAGCTCGGCGCCTCGCTGACGCGGACTGAGCGGGGGATCATGGCCTGCAACACCTGGTCACCGAAGTGGGTCCGAACCTCGTTGGCGACCTGGTTCGCCAGGTTGGTCCGACCGTCGTACATGGTCAGCAGGATGGTCGTCACGGCGAGGTGCGGGTTCAGGTGGCGTTCGATCAGTTCGATGTTCCGCAGCAGCTGGCTCAGACCCTCGAGCGCGTAGTACTCGCACTGGATCGGGATGAGCACTTCTTTGGCCGCGACGAAGGCGTTGATCGTCAGCAGGCCGAGCGACGGCGGGCAGTCGATGAAGACGTAATGGAACGGCTCGTCGACCGACGCCAGGTACTCGTCGAGCGCGGTCCGCAACCGCTGCTCGCGGGCGACGAGCGAGACGAGTTCGATCTCGGCACCCGCCAGGTGGATCGTTGCCGGCACGCACCACAGCGTCTCCGATTCGGGGGAGCGCTGGACCGTGTCCGCCATCGGAGCCTCGTCCACGATGACGTCGTAGATGCTCGCAACCTCCGCCTGGTGGTCGATCCCGAGCGCAGTCGACGCATTGCCCTGCGGGTCGAGGTCGATCACGAGGACGCGGGCTCCGCCGTGCGCCAACGCCGCCGCGAGGTTCACGGTGGTGGTCGTCTTGCCGACGCCACCCTTTTGGTTCGACACGGTGAAGACTCGCGTCTTCTCCGGCAGCGGGAACTGCTGGGTCGCGATGGCGCGTCGGCGCCGGTTGAGATCAGCGATCTCGCGCGCGAGGGGCGTCGACGCGTCGTAGTCAGTGGACGAACTCAACGAGTGCCTCTTCCCCGGTCTGTGTTTCACGTGGAACATCGGGGCGCGTTGCGGTGCGGTCGCCCCTCGACGCTTCAGCCCGCGCAGCGGCGGACCCGTGCAGCAGCTGAGCCCAGTCAGACCGGACCGGTGGCGTCAGTCAACTGTAGCCCGGAAGACACGCGTGGTCTCGTCGACCACACCCACCCCGAGCTCCAGGACCTCGACGTCTTCAAGTCGGCTGCGCAAGATCACCTTGCGAGCGGCCGTGACCTCGTCATCGACGCGCGCGCCCTTCATGAGGATGAGTTGCCCGCCGATCCGGACGAGCGGGACCGTCAACGGGATGAGCTTCGAGAGCGCACTCACAGCGCGCGCAGTGACCTGGTCGAGCACGAGTTCATCGGCAACGTCTTCGGCGCGCGCCCGGACCACCGTGACGTTCTCGAGTCCCAGGCGGTCCGCTTCACCACGGAGCCAGTCCGTCCGCCGCTCCATCGGCTCGATGAGCGTCATCGACACGTCCGGACGAGCGATGGCCAGCACGAGCCCGGGCAGACCGGCGCCCGATCCGACGTCGCCGACGGATGCACCCTCATGGAGGAGCGGGGCCACCAGGGCAGAGTTGAGGATGTGTCGAGTCCAGAGTCGGGGGAGTTCGAGGGGACCGATCAAGCCCAGCTCTTCACCACGGCGGGCGAGCTCGTTCGCGAACGACCGTGCGCCGTCGATCTGTTCCCCGAAGAGGCTCGCGGCAACGGCCGGCTCGACCTCCAGGACAGGAGGCTCCGAACCGGCCGTGACGTCGACATCCGTCATCGCGTGATGACCGTGTGGCGGTCCCGGCCCTCGCCCTCGGACTCCGAGTGGAAGCCCTTCTCGGCGACCAGGTCGTGGACCAGCTTGCGCTCGTAGGACGACATCGGGGGGAGCGCCGCGGTGGTCGAACCGGCCTCGATGCGCTCGACAGCGGTGTCCACCAGACGCTGCAGCTCCGTGGCACGGGCGTCCCGCGATCCACCGATGTCCAGGATCAGGCGGCTGAACTCGCCCGTCTCGGCCTGCACGGCGATCCGGGTGAGCTCCTGCAGTGCCGTGACCGTGTCCGGCTTGGCGAGGACACGCAAGGCCGCCCCGTCGTCCGTGACGGACAGGTAGACGCGACCGCCACGCTCCTCGATCTCGATGTCGCCGTCGAGGTCGCAGATGTCGAGCAGCTCTTCGATGTAGTCGGCAGCGATGTCCGCTTCGTCGCGGGGCTCGTCGTCGCTCTCCACCTCATCGCTGTCCACGTCGTCGAGGTCCGCGTCGACCGTCGCGTCGGTGGGGTCGAGGTGCTGGTCGTCATCCGTGGTGTCGACGACCGCAGCAGTGTCCTGCTCGCTCACTTGGTCTTCCCGTTCTTCTTGGCGCGCGACTTGCCGACCGGCTGCTGGCGCTGGTTGTTCACGCGGGCTTCGACCTCGGCCAGGGACGCCCCGGCACCGGCTTCGGTGAGGACACCGGCGGCCGCGGAGGAACCACTGCGCTGGGCCTTCTTCGCGAGACGGGCCTCACGAGCGAGCGCGGCCTCGGAACCGGGCGTCGGCATGCTGCGGATGACGAAGTACTGCTGCGCCATCGTCCAGATGTTCGAGGCCAGCCAGTAGAACATGACACCGAGGGGGAACGACAGACCCGAGATCACGAAGACCAGCGGGAGCACGTACAGCATCATCTTCTGCTGGCGGTACATCGGAGACTCCTTGGTCTCCGGCGACATGTTCTTGGCGACGAGCTGCAGCTGCGTGATGAACTGCGAGGCCGTCATCACGACGATCATGAAGCCCGCGATCACCCGGACTTCCCAACCCGAGGCGTTCGTGAACGTCTCGTGCAGGGGTGCGCCGAAGAGCGAGGCGTTGCCGAACGACTTCGCGAGCTCGCTCGAGAGCAGGCCGATGCCCGTCTTGTTGATCTGGGCTTCGTGCAGCACGGAGTACAGCGAGAAGAAGATCGGCATCTGGATCAGGAGCGGCAGGCAGGAGCTCAGCGGGTTCGTCCCGGTCTCCTTGTACAGCGCCATCGTCTCGCGGGACATGGCCTCACGCGAGAACTGGTCCTTCTTGCCCTTGTACTTGTCCTGGATCTTCTTCAGCTGCGGGGCGACCTCCAGCATCCGTCGCTGCGACTTGATCTGTCGAACGAAGATGGGGATCAGCGCGCCGCGCACCACGAAGGTCAGGAAGATGATCGACAGCACCCACGTGATGCCCGCGGAGGGGTCCATCCCGAGGTTCTCGAAGACCCAGTGGAAACCGACCAGGATCGCGGACACCACCCATTTGAGTGGCCAGAGGATCGTACCGATGAGGTCCATGGGGACGGTCACGCCTTTCGAGTGCGCTGGGGGAGCAGCACCGGACGGACCGTGCCGGCCGAGGTCTGCTGTTGCTGCGGGATCGGCGCGAGGACGAACCCGAACCGACTGACGGTGAAGGGGCGGCGACGTTCCCTGACGTCGTCGATCCCGCCGGCTGCCCACGGGTTGCACCGGGCGATGCGCCAAGCGCCCATCGCCGATCCGCGGACCACGCCGTACTGCTGGATCGCCTCGAGCGCGTACCGCGAGCACGAGGGGTGGTACCGACAGACGTTGCCGTAGAGCGGTGAGATCACCGCTCGGTAGGCCCGGAGCACCACGACGCACGCGTTGCGTGGGAGCAACGCGAGGACCCAGAGGAACCGGTTCATGCTGCCTTCTCCACACCGCGCGCGAAGGAGCGCGTGATGTCTTCGAGCAGGGTAGGCCATGGGGCCTGCGCGGCGGCTGGCAGTGCACGCACCACCACGTCGTACCCGAGCGGTGCGCTCGGGAGGACCCCGTGCGCGATCGCCTTCAGACGGCGTCGCACGAGGTTGCGGGTCACGGCGTTCCCGACGGTCTTCGCCACGATGAACCCGAACCTGGTGGGACCTCGATCGTCATCGAGGCGACGGACCACCGACACGACGGCGTGCGCCGTGGCGCTCCTGCGGCCACGGCGCACGACCATCCGGTAGTCGTCGCCTCGGACGATGCGGTTGGCTCGGGCCAACACGACGAGGACCCCCGCGGATCAGGCGGAGAGCTCGGTGCGCCCCTTGCCGCGACGTGCGGCGAGGATGGCGCGGCCCGCACGGGTGCGCATGCGGGCGCGGAAGCCGTGCTTCTTGGCGCGGCGGCGGTTGTTCGGCTGGAAGGTGCGCTTGCTCATGATGATCTCCACACGGCTGCTCGCGGCGAGCCGTCACGTATGCGTTGGTTGACGCGGAAGGCGCGACCGAACGGCCGCAGTCAACTGGACAACGGTACGTGACGAGGGCTGCGAGGTCAAATACCCGTGGGCCCGTGGCCACCCGCAGCATGGCGTCCTCCGGATTCTCCACACTGGGGACAACTTCCGTTGGGTACGACGCGCCCCGGTCCTTTACAGTTGTGTCACCGCACCGCCGGAAGCCCGGTAGTCCGGGGGAGTACCCCCTCGACCTCGGTCCGTGCGGCCGTGGAGCAGACTGTGGACAACCCTGTGGGAAGCTCGACGGGGAAACGGCGCCAGAAGACCGCGCCGATCGCCTCCGGCAGTCCAGGAGGCGCGGGCCGGCCCGGCGTGGCTCGCTCGCCGGTCGACGCCCGGCCTTGTGCCGGACAGACCGGATCCGGACGGGACGGACCCGGACCGACCACGCCCGCAGAGCGACGCACCCGAGCAGTGAGACCAGGAGACGAGCACGCCATGACGATGCCGGCCGACCCCGTCGAGGACCTCTGGTCGTCGGTCCTCGGGATCCTCTCCGACGACGACCGGATCACGCCGCAGCTGCACGGGTTCCTCAACCTCGTCGAACCGAAGGGCGTCCTCGCCGGGACCCTCTACCTCGAGGTCCCGAACGACCTGACCCGCGGCATGCTCGAGCAGCGCATCCGGGTGCCCATCACCGAGGCGGTCTCGCGGATCGGTGACGACTCGGTCGCCAACTTCGCGATCACCGTCAACCCGGACATGGCCTCCGAGCCGCGGGTCGACGCCGTCGCGGTGCCCTCCTACGCCGAGCCGGTGCAGGAACACGTCCCGCAGACCGCTGCACCGCGCCAGTACATCGAGGCGCCGTTCATCCCGAGCCCGGTGGACTCACCCGGGACCGGCGGCCGCCCGGAGTCCCGGCTCAACCCGAAGTACAACTTCGACAACTTCGTCATCGGTGCCTCGAACCGGTTCGCCCACGCCGCGGCGGTCGCGGTGGCCGAGGCGCCGGCGAAGGCCTACAACCCGCTGTTCATCTACGGCGACTCGGGTCTCGGCAAGACCCACCTGCTGCACGCGATCGGGCACTACGCCGAGAGCCTCTACCCGGGCATCCGCGTCCGCTACGTGTCGAGCGAGGAGTTCACGAACGACTTCATCAACTCGATCGCCAACAACCGCTCGAACCAGTTCCAGCAGCGCTACCGCGACATCGACATCCTGTTGATCGACGACATCCAGTTCCTGCAGGGCAAGGACTCCACGCAGGAGGCCTTCTTCCACACCTTCAACACGCTGCACGACCACAACAAGCAGGTCGTCATCACGTCGGACGTCGCGCCGAAGCACCTGACCGGGTTCGAGGACCGGATGCGCAGCCGCTTCGAGTGGGGCCTGATCACGGACGTGCAGGCGCCCGACCTCGAGACGCGCATCGCGATCCTCCGCAAGAAGGCGCAGTCGGACCACCTGCAGGTGCCGGACGACATCATGGAGTTCATCGCCTCGAAGGTGTCGAGCAACATCCGTGAGCTCGAGGGCACCCTGATCCGGGTGACCGCGTTCGCGAGCCTCAACCGGACGGCCGTCGACATGGCGCTGGTGCAGACGGTCCTGAAGGACCTGATCACCCTGGACGAGGACAACGTCATCGCGCCGACGGACATCATCAACCACACCGCGGACTACTTCAAGCTCTCGGTCGACGACCTCTACGGCTCGTCCCGGTCGCAGGCGATCGCCACGGCACGCCAGATCGCGATGTACCTGTGCCGTGAGCTCACGAGCCTGTCGCTGCCGAAGATCGGCCAGCTGTTCGGCAACCGTGACCACACGACCGTCATGTACGCCAACAAGAAGATCGCCGAGCTCATGAAGGAGCGCCGCTCGATCTACAACCAGGTCACCGAACTGACCAGTCGGATCAAGCAGGACCGCCGGTACCGGTAACGCGCACCACCGCGCCACCCCCCGTCCAGGAGGCCCGTCCCAGACCCGGGATCGGCCTCCTTCTGCGTGCGTCCACCATCTGAGACGGTTCCATGCGGCGGATTCCCCACAGTGTGGAAAGCCTGTGGATAACTGTGGAGGACACGCCGCCCGCTTGTACACAGCCAGAGGGGCGCCTGTGGAAACTGGGGAGAGAAGTGGATAGACGACATTTGCTCATCCAGAGGTCGCTCACACGCCACCAACAAGTCACACGGTTGTAGTTCCCAGTTGGGGAGCGGCATCCCCAGAGTTGTCCACAGTGTGCACAGGCGTTAAGACCATTACTCCTCTCTTCTCTCTCCATCTCCCTGGGCCAACCTCTGGGGACGGCGAATGACACGGATCGGCGGTCTGCCGACGCTGTGCCACAATGGGGCGGCCGGGCAGTCAACCGATCGACAGGGGTCCACGCCGTGAAGTTCGAGGTCAACCGGGACGTCTTCTCCGAAGCCGTCTCCTTCGCGGTGAAACTCCTCCCACAGCGCACGACCCTCCCGATCCTGTCCGGTGTGCTGATCCACGCCGACGGTGATCGTCTGACGCTGTCGTCGTTCGACTACGAGGTCTCGGCGCAGACGTCGATCGCCGCGCAGATCGACGACCCGGGCACGGTGCTCGTCTCCGGCCGACTGCTGAACGACATCGCGAGCCGACTGCCGAACGCCCCGGTCAGCTTCTCGACCGAGGACTCCCGGATCACGGTCACCTGCGGCTCGGCGCACTTCACGCTGCTGTCGATGCCCGTCGAGGAGTACCCGACGCTCCCCGAGATCGGTCCGCAGACCGGTGTCATCCCCGGCGACTCCTTCTCCGAAGCCGTCTCGCAGGTGGCCGTCGCCGCCAGCCGTGACGACGTCACCCCGGTCATCACCGGTGTCCAGCTCGAGGTCGGCGAACACGACGTCTCGCTCATCGCGACGGATCGCTACCGCGTCGCGGTCCGCACCATCCAGTGGGACTCGGGCCGCGCCGGCAACGACGGCGACCCAGCCACGACCCTCCACGCCCTCGTCCCGGCCCGGACGCTGCAGGAGGTCGGTCGCACCTTCGGTTCGGCCACGACGGTGTCGGTCTCGATCAGCGGTGGCTCCGACCGCGAACTCATCGCGTTCCACGCCGACGACAAGACGGTGACCTCCCTGCTCATCAAGGGCAACTACCCGCCGGTCCGCCGGCTGTTCCCCGAGACGGTCCAGGACCACGCGGTGATCAACACCGCGGAACTGGTCGAAGCCGTCCGACGGGTCTCCCTCGTCCTGGAGCGCGAAGCCGCGCTCCGGTTCTCCTTCACGGTCGACGGGCTCACGCTCGAGGCGATCGGTTCCGAACAAGCGCAGGCGTCAGAGTCGATCGATGCGTTGCTGACCGGTGAGGAAACGGTTGTCTCCCTGAAACCGGCCTTCCTCCTCGACGGGTTGAATGCAGTGCACTCCGAGTTCGTCCGGATCTCCTTCACCAAGACGGAGAACCCGAACAAGCCGGGACCGGTGTTGATCACCGGTCAGTCCTCGCGAGAGGAACCGGCCACGGACGGATACCGGTACCTGCTCCAGCCCAACCTCCTGCTGCGTTAGTCGCAACGGGGATCCTGCGCTGACGCGCCACCACCTGCATCAGCGCGACATCGACGAAGAAGAGGAAATCATGCAGATCGGTCTTGTCGGCCTCGGGAAGATGGGCAACAACATGCGTGCGCGTCTGCGCAACGCAGGGATCGACGTCGTCGGGTACGACGCGAACCCCGCCGTGTCGGACGTCGCCGACCTCGGCGCATTGGCAGCGGCACTCACCGGGCCGCGCCTGGTCTGGGTGATGGTCCCCCACGGGAAGATCACCGACGACGTCATCACCGACCTCGCCGAGGTCCTCGAGCCGGGTGACCTGGTCATCGACGGCGGCAACTCGAAGTGGCTCGACGACGAGGTGCACGCGAAGCAGCTCGACGCCAAGGGCATCCGCTACATGGACGTCGGCGTCTCGGGCGGCATCTGGGGCAAGGACAACGGGTACGGCATGATGGCCGGCGGTGACGTCGCCGACGTCGAGCGTGCCATGCCCGTCTTCGATGCGCTGCGCCCGGAGGGCCCGCGCGAAGAGGGCTTCTCGCACGCCGGCGGCATCGGCGCGGGGCACTACGCGAAGATGGTCCACAACGGCATCGAGTACGCGATCATGCAGGCGTACGGCGAGGGCTACGAGCTCCTCGAGGCGAAGGACATCATCACCGACGTCCCCGCCGTCTTCGCCGGTTGGCAGCGCGGCACCGTCGTGCGCTCCTGGCTGCTCGACCTCATGGTCCTCGCGATCAACGAGGACCCGAAGCTCGACGCCATCGAGGGCTACGTCGACGACTCCGGCGAGGGTCGTTGGACCCTGGAAGAGGGCATCGAGCTCGCGGTGCCGATGCCGGCGCTCTCCGCGGCCATGTTCGCCCGCTTCGTCTCGCGTCAGGGCAGTGCGTCCCCGACGATGAAGGCCGTCGCGGCCCTGCGCAACCAGTTCGGCGGCCACGCCGTCAAGAAGGCGTAGTCGGTCGGGGTAACCCCCTCGACCCGTCTCGGCCCGCGTGCACGTCGACCATCTCCAGCTCTCCGACTTCCGGAACTACCGGGAGGCGGACGTCGACTTCGCACGCGGGCCGAACCTGTTCGTCGGCCGCAACGGTCAGGGCAAGACCAACCTCGTCGAGTCGATCGGGTACCTCTCGACCCTCGGCTCGCACCGGGTCCCGACCGACGCCGCGCTCGTCCGGCAGGGCTGTGACTCCGCGATCGTGCGGGCGCGGCTCGCGCACGAGGACCGGAGCATCCTCGCCGAGGTGCAGATCAACCGCACCGGGTCGAACCGGGCGCAGGTGAACCGGTCGGCGATCAAGCCACGTGAACTGCCGCGGTACTGCACGAGCGTGCTCTTCGCGCCGGAGGACCTGGCGCTCGTCCGCGGCGAACCGTCCGGGCGCCGTCGGATGATCGACGAGCTCCTCGTCCAGATCGCCCCGCGCATGCAGGGCGTCCTCGCCGACTACGACCGGACGCTCCGCCAGCGGAACACCCTGCTGAAGTCGGCGCGGGCGACCGGGGCGAAGGCCACCGCGCTCTCGACGCTCGACGTCTGGGACGACCGACTCGTCGAGTTCGGCGCCGAGATCATCGCGGCGCGCGACCACCTCACGCGGCGGCTGGCCCCGTTCGTGACGGAGTCGTACGCGACGGTCGCCGGCGAGCGACACCAGGCGTCGATAGCCGGTGTGCTCAGTGTCCGCGGTGCCGACCCGGAGGACGCGGCTGCGACCGACCCGGTGCTCGGGACCCCGGAGGAGCCGGTCACCATCGCCTCCGCTGCCGAGGCCTTCCGAGCCGCCCTCGAGCGGCGGCGGCGGGACGAGCTGGACCGGGGGCTGACCCTCACCGGTCCGCACCGGGACGACGTGCTCTTCGAGCTGAACGGGTTACCGGCCCGCGGGTACGCCAGTCATGGGGAGTCCTGGTCGTTCGCACTCGCCGTGCAGCTCGCTTCGGCGACCATCCTCCGCGCCGAGTCCTCGCTCGGAGACCCGATCATCATCCTCGACGACGTGTTCGCCGAACTCGACGAATCGCGGCGTGAGCGGTTGGCCGGAGCGGTCGCCGACTACGAGCAGGTGCTCATCACTGCGGCTGTGCACGGCGACGTCCCCGGCCAGCTCACCGCCCACACAGTGCGGATCGAGGCTGGCGCCATCGTGACCGACGAGGCGGACGTGGACCGTGCCTCCCGGCCCGATGTCGCCCATGAACCGGACCCGGCGGCGTCCTGATGCCCACCCCCCGGAAGCCCGCCGAACCCTCCCGCGTCTACCAGCACTTCAAAGCCGTCTTCGGTGACCCGTCGAAGCGCGGCCTCGATGCCCGACGCCGCCGAGCCGCCGGACAGGACCCGGACTCCGTGCCGTACGGCAAGGGACGGGAGCCCGCGGGCCTCGGCGACGTGATGGGCGCCCTCACCGCTGAGCTCGGTTGGACGGAGCCGTTGGCGCGTTCCGAACTGTTCGTGGACTGGCCGAGCGTGGTCGGTGACGAACTCGCGAAGCACTCCACACCGGTGACGATCGAGGACGGCGCGCTGGTCATCCGGTGCGACTCGACGGCCTGGGCAACGCAGCTCCGACTGATGCGCGGGACGGTCACGACGACCATCGCACAGCGGTACCCGGCGGCAGGGGTCGAGTCGATCCGGGTTTCGGGGCCGGACGCCCCCACGTGGAAACGCGGCCTCAGGTCGGTCCAGGGGCGCGGCCCTCGCGATACCTACGGTTGACCAGACGAAATCATCCATCGGTATGGGATTCGTCGCTCTGTGAGGCGTACGGCCCCCGGACGGAGCCCTCCCTGCGGTAGACTGGGAAGTGCAGTGTGCGGGCGTTCCGCGCGCAGGCAGGAGCACTCCCGACATGACATCTGAATCTGACGACCAGCGAGACCCGCAGAACGACGAGGCCCAGCCGCAGGAGCAGGCCCCGAAGAGCGAACCATCGTACGGCGCAGACCAGATCCAGGTGCTCGAGGGGCTCGAAGCCGTCCGGAAGCGCCCCGGCATGTACATCGGGTCCACCGGTCCCCGCGGTCTGCACCACCTGGTCCAGGAGATCGTCGACAACTCCGTCGACGAAGCCCTCGCCGGCTACTGCGACACCATCAACGTCACCATCCGTGAAGACGGTGGCGTCCGCGTGGTCGACAACGGTCGAGGCATCCCGGTCGACATCCACCCCAACGAGGGCATCTCGACGGTCGAGCTCGTGCTGACGGTGCTGCACGCCGGCGGCAAGTTCGGCGGCGGCGGGTACGCGGTCTCCGGTGGTCTGCACGGCGTCGGATCCTCCGTCGTGAACGCGCTCTCGAGCGAACTCGACGTCGAGGTCCGCCGGCAGGGACACGTCTGGCGGCAGAGCTACACCGACGGCGTCCCCGTGGCGCCGCTGTCGCAGGACGAACCGTCGGACGAGACGGGCACGACGATCACGTTCTGGCCGAACGCCGAGATCTTCGAATCGGTCGAGTTCGACTACGAGACCCTGCGCGGCCGGTTCCAGCAGATGGCGTTCCTCAACAAGGGACTGCGCATCACGCTGCACGACGAGCGCACCCCCGACGAGGGCGAAGAGTCCCGCCACGACTCGTTCCGCTACGAGCGCGGCCTGGCCGACTACGTCGAGTACCTCAACGGGCAGAAGAAGGCCGACCTGGTCCACCCCGACGTGATCGGCTTCGAGTCCGAGGACCCGGAGCGCAAGATCGCGCTCGAGGTCGCGATGCAGTGGAACACCTCCTACCAGGAGAGCGTCCACACCTTCGCGAACACGATCAACACGCACGAGGGCGGTACGCACGAAGAGGGCTTCCGCGCGGCGCTCACCACGCTCGTCAACCGCTACGCGCGCGAGGCGAAGATCATCAAGGAGAAGGACGACAACCTCACGGGTGACGACATCCGTGAAGGGCTCACCGCCGTCATCTCCATCAAGCTCGGCGAACCGCAGTTCGAGGGCCAGACGAAGACCAAGCTCGGCAACACCGAGGCGAAGTCGTTCGTGCAGCGCGTCGTCGGCACGGAGCTCACCCACTGGTTCGAGAGCAACCCGACGCAGGCGCGCGACGTCGTGCGGAAGGCGATCCAGGCGTCGCAGGCCCGGCTCGCCGCTCGCAAGGCCCGTGAGACCACCCGGCGCAAGGGACTCCTCGAGTCGGGCGGCATGCCCGGCAAGCTCAAGGACTGCCAGTCGAAGGACCCGACCCTGTCGGAGATCTTCATGGTCGAGGGTGACTCCGCCGGTGGCTCCGCCGTGCAGGGGCGCAACCCGATGACGCAGGCGATCCTGCCGCTGCGCGGCAAGATCCTCAACGTCGAGAAGGCCCGGCTCGACCGCGCCCTGGCCAACCAGGAGATCCAGTCGATGATCACGGCGTTCGGCGCCGGCATCGGTGAGGACTTCGACCCGGACAAGGCCCGGTACCACAAGATCGTGCTCATGGCCGATGCCGACGTCGACGGCCAGCACATCACCACGCTGCTGCTCACGCTGCTCTTCCGCTACATGCGTCCGCTCATCGAGCGCGGCTACGTGTACCTCGCGCAGCCGCCGCTGTACCGCCTGAAGTGGTCGAACGCGGCCGACCAGTACGTGTTCAGCGACCGTGAACGCGACGCGATGCTGCAGTCCGGCATCGCCGCCGGCAAGCGCATCCCGAAGGACAACGGGATCCAGCGCTACAAGGGCCTCGGCGAGATGGACTACAAGGAACTCTGGGACACCACGATGAACCCGGACACCCGCACGCTCCTGCAGGTCACGCTCGAGGACGCCGCCGCGGTGGACAGCGTCTTCGCGACGCTGATGGGCGAGGACGTCGAGTCCCGTCGCCAGTTCATCCAGCAGAACGCGAAGGACGTCCGCTTCTTGGACATCTAGGCCGGGAGGCGCGGCGCGAGCCGCGTCGACCCGTCCCGACCCCTCGTGGTCGCGCCCGGCGCGACCTACGGACGACGAGCCTCCAGGCTGTCAAGGAAGGCAACGCAAGCACATGGCTGACGACAACGAGAACGGTGCCGACGAGCCCGAGATCGTGCACGGCTCCAGCGGGGACATCGTCGTCTCCGGTGACCGCATCTCGCAGGTCGACCTGCAGCTCGAGATGCAGCGCTCGTACCTCGACTACGCGATGTCCGTCATCGTCGGACGCGCCCTGCCGGAGGTCCGCGACGGCCTGAAGCCCGTGCACCGCCGCGTGATCTACGCGATGTACGACGGCGGGTACCGACCGGACCGGGCCTTCTCGAAGTGCTCCCGCGTGGTCGGCGACGTGATGGGCCAGTTCCACCCGCACGGTGACAGCGCCATCTACGACGCACTCGTCCGCCTCGTGCAGCCGTGGTCGCTCCGGTACCCGCTCGCGCTCGGCCAGGGCAACTTCGGGTCCCCGGGCAACGACGGCGCCGCGGCCCCGCGGTACACCGAGACCAAGATGGCGCCGCTCGCGCTCGAGATGGTGCGGGACATCGAGGAAGAGACCGTCGACTTCCAGGACAACTACGACGGTCGTACGCAGGAGCCGTCGATCCTGCCGGCCCGGTTCCCGAACCTGCTCGTCAACGGCTCCGTCGGCATCGCGGTCGGCATGGCGACGAACATCCCGCCGCACAACCTGCGCGAGGTCGCTGCCGGCGCGGTCTGGGCGCTCGAGCACCCCGACGCGACGCGTGAAGAGCTCCTCGAGGCCCTGATGCAGCGGATCAAGGGCCCGGACTTCCCGACCGGGGCGCAGATCCTCGGTACCCGCGGGATCGTCGACGCCTACCGGACGGGCCGCGGATCGATCACGATGCGCGCCGTCGTCAGCGTCGAGGAGATCCAGGGTCGCACCTGCCTCGTCGTCACCGAGCTGCCGTACCAGGTCAACCCGGACAACCTGGCGATCAAGATCGCCGAGCTCGTGAAGGACGGTCGTCTCGCCGGCGTCGCCGACATCCGCGACGAGACCTCCGGGCGCACCGGTCAGCGGCTGGTCATCGTGCTGAAGCGCGACGCGGTCGCGAAGGTCGTGCTCAACAACCTGTACAAGCACACGCAGTTGCAGGAGAACTTCGGCGCCAACATGCTCGCGATCGTCGACGGTGTCCCGCGCACCCTGGCGCTCGACGGGTTCATCAGCGCGTGGGTCGACCACCAGGTCGAGGTCATCGTCCGCCGCACCCAGTTCCGCCTGCGCGAGGCCGAGAAGCGTGCGCACATCCTGCGCGGCTACCTGGCGGCGCTCGATGCGCTGGACGAGGTCATCGCCCTCATCCGTCGGTCGCCCGACGTGGAGGAGGCCCGCAACGGCCTCATGGAGCTGCTCTCGGTCGACGAGATCCAGGCCCGCGCCATCCTCGAACTCCAGCTGCGTCGTCTGGCCGCCCTCGAGCGCCAGAAGATCCACGAAGAGGCCGAGGCGCTCGAGCTGAAGATCGCGGACTTCGAGGACATCCTCGCCCGCCCGGAGCGGCAGCGCTCGATCATCATCGACGAGCTCACCGAGATCGTCGACCGCTTCGGGGACGACCGTCGCACCGAGATCATGCTCGGCTTCGACGGCGACATGAGCATGGAAGACCTCATCCCCGAGGAAGAGGTCGTCGTCACCATCACCCGTGGCGGCTACGTCAAGCGCACTCGCAGCGACCAGTACCGCTCGCAGCACCGCGGGGGCCGTGGGGTCCGCGGTGCCCAGCTCCGCGCGGACGACGTCGTCGAGCACTTCTTCGTGACCACGACGCACCACTGGCTGCTGTTCCTCACCGACCAGGGTCGTGTGTACCGGGCGAAGGCGTACGAGCTGCAGGAGGCCGGGCGCGACGCCAAGGGCCAGCACTCGGCGAACCTCCTGGCCCTGCAGCCGGACGAGAAGATCCAGCAGGTCCTCGACATCCGCGACTACGAGGCGGCTCAGTACCTCGTGCTCGCGACCGAGCAGGGCCTCGTGAAGAAGACGGCGCTCACCGACTACGACACGAACCGCACCGGCGGCATCATCGCCATCAACCTGCGCGAGGGCGACAAGCTCCGCTCTGCGCTGCTCGTCGACGAGCACGACGACCTGCTGCTCGTGTCCCGCCACGGGATGTCGCTGCGCTTCACCGCCACGAACGACACGCTGCGTCCGATGGGGCGCTCCACCTCCGGCGTGAAGGGCATGTCCTTCCGCGGGGACGACTCGCTGCTGTCGGCCTCGGTCGTCGCGGACGACGGGTTCGTCTGGGTCATGACGGAGGGTGGCTACGCCAAGCGCACCTCGGTCGACCAGTACCGGATCCAGGGTCGTGGTGGTCTCGGCATCAAAGTGGCGCGTCTGGCCGCCGATCGCGGTGACCTGGTCGGTGCCCTGATCGTCGGCGAGGACGACGAAGTGCTCGTCGTGCTGCAATCGGGCAAGGTGGTAAGGTCTGCCGTGGCCGAGGTCCCAGCCAAGGGCCGGGACACGATGGGGGTCGTCTTCGCGAGGTTCGCGGAGAACGACCGGATCATCGCTGTGGCCCGCAACAGTGAGCGGAACCTGGACGACCAGGAGGACGCCGAGATCGAGCCCGCGGGCCCGGTCGAGACCGTCAGCCCGGACGAAGCGGTCGCCGACGCCGCCGACGCAGAGCTCGTGGAGGAAGTCTCCACCGACGCACTGCCCACCGACGCCGCGCCTGTCGAGGCCGGAGAGGACGAGTCAAGCAATGAGTAGTGTCGCCGAGAAGCTCCAGCGGAAAGCGAAGCGGCCCGTCGGGACTCGTCAGGTCCGACTCCGCCTGGTCTACGTCGACTTCTGGTCGATGGTGAAGCTGTCCTTCCTCATCGCCCTGGCCGGCTCGATCGTGATCGTCGTGGCCACGGCGTTGGTGTGGGTCATCCTCAACCAGACCGGCGTCTTCGACCAGATCGACAGCCTGTTGAAGGACGTCACCGGCCAGAACAGTTACTCGATCATGGACCAGTTCTCGCTCGGCCAGGTCCTCGGGTTCTCGATCGTCGTCGGCATCCTGAACGTCGTCGTCGGGACCGTGCTCGGCGCGATCGTCAGCGTCCTGTACAACCTCAGCGTGCGGATCACGGGCGGCGTGCTCGTGGGCTTCACCAACAACTGACCCGGCCCGGGTGGGCCGACCCGCTCGATTTCGCTCAGGCGCGATCGTGGGGTAGGCTTTCATCCGGTCTGAGGGGCTATAGCTCAGGCGGTTAGAGCGCTTCGCTGATAACGAAGAGGTCCAAGGTTCAAGTCCTTGTAGCCCCACCACAACTCAACTCCCGCGTCGGAACTCTCGACGTTGCGTCCGGTCCGGTCGCTCCGGGGCCTTAGCTCAGTTGGTAGAGCGCTGCCTTTGCAAGGCAGATGTCAGGAGTTCGAATCTCCTAGGCTCCACTCCCTCGGCGTGAGCTCTGCTCCACTCGTTCCTCGCTCCGCCAGTCTCGGTCGTCGTGCTCATCCGCGCCGCCGCCCGTGCGGCGCGTGCGTCGTGCGCTGTCCGTCGAGGTTCCGGAATGGGTAGCTCTCGGCGGTCGAGGTGCACGAATTGTGGAACCTCAGCGATCGGGTCACGGCGTGTTGTGCGACCTCGAACTCCGACACGACGCGCGTCCGGGGGCTCTGCTGGGGTGCCGTGCTCGCCGGGGCGTCGGTCCCCACGTGGTGTCACCCTCGTCGGTCGCGCCGTGGTCGCGCGACGTGCCGCGCGCTGTCCGTCGAGGTCCCGGAATGTGCTGCTCTCGGCGCTCGAGCTGCGCGGATTGTGGGACCTCGGCGTCGGGGCGGCGGCGAGTCGTGCGACCTCGGGCGGCTCGGGTCGGGGCCGGTGACCGGGCCCCGGGCCCCGGGAACGACGAAGGGCCCCGGCGCAGTGCCGGGGCCCTTCGAGCGAACCAGGAGGTCAGGCGGCGGGCTTGCCCGCGTTGTCCGCGTCGTCGGCGACCCAGAGGTCGTCGTCAGCGCGGAGCGTCTGGTACGCGGCGTACGCAGCACCGGCGACCGCCACGACACCGACGACGATGAGGGCGACCCCACCGAACCCGATGCCCTTCTTCTGCGGGACGGGAGCCTGCTTGAGGAACTTCCCGCCGCGCTTCTGTGCTTCCTTCACGATCTTCTGCACGCGCGGGTCCTTCGCCAGGTCTCCGACGCTGAGCACGGAGCCGGCGGTGGAGATGAGGCCGGGCACCACCTCGGACTGGAAACGGTGCGAAGCGCTCTGCGCTGCAGAGGTCGCGGCGTGCACGCCCGTTGCGACTGCGGGACGGAGCCCGTTGTCGATCGCGTTCTGCACGCGAGGGGCGAGGTCCTTCCGAGCGGCATCTGCTGCGTGCCCCCGGGCCTCGGCCAGGATGGCGTTCGCGTGCTCCAGGACCTTGCGCTGCTCACCGAGGAGCGTCGCGGTCTTGCCCTTGAGCTTCTTGATCTGCTTCCGGCGCTTACGCGGGATGTCGATCGACATTCGGTACCTCCATGGGTCGACGTGACCCCATACTGCCACCCGAGCGCCTGACAGGTCACGGAACCCCGGCTGTGCGTCCCGTGCACATCCAGCGGCACATGCGAGAATCAGGTCATGTCTCTGCACACCGCTGTCGCAACGATCCACACCAACAAGGGCGACATCCGCGTCAACCTGTTCGGCAACCACGCACCGAAGACCGTCCAGAACTTCGTCGGTCTCGCGACCGGCACCCAGGAGTGGACGCACCCCGGCACCGGCAAGGTGTCGACCGACAAGCTCTACGACGGTGTCGTCTTCCACCGCATCATCAAGGACTTCATGATCCAGGGCGGCGACCCGCTCGGCCAGGGCATCGGCGGCCCGGGCTACCGCTTCGACGACGAGATCTCCCCGGAGCTCACCTTCCAGAACCCTTACATCTTCGCCATGGCGAACGCCGGCCTCCAGGGTGGCCGTGGCACCAACGGCTCGCAGTTCTTCATCACCACGGTGGCGACCCCATGGCTGCAGGGCAAGCACACCATCTTCGGTGAGGTCGCCGACGACGAGTCCCGTGCCGTCGTCGACGTGATCGAGGGCGTCCCGACCGACGGTCGTGACAAGCCCGTCGAGGACGTCGTCATCCAGAGCATCGACGTCGAGGACGTCTGAACCGAGTGACCGACTCCACCTCGGCTTCGCCCAACACCTGCTACCGGCACCCGGACCGGCCGAGCTTCGTGCTCTGCCAACGCTGCGGGCGGACAATCTGCCCGGAGTGCCAGACGCCGGCAGCGGTCGGGGTGCACTGCCCCGAGTGCGTGCGTGAGCAGCGGGCGAAGTTCACCGAGAACCGTCGTGCGTCCGGTCCGAGCAGCCTGACGGTCGCTCGGCGCCGGTTCGCGATGCTCGACCAGAAGGCGACGGTCGTCCTGATCGCCGTGTCGGTGGTCGTGTGGCTGCTCGACCGGGTGTCCGGCGGGTTCCTGAGCCAGTGGCTTGCGTACAACTCGGCGCTGCTCCCGACGCAGCCGTGGCGAATCGTGACCGTGCTCTTCGTGCACTCGACGTTCCTGCACCTCGCCTTCAACATGTGGGCGCTGTTGATCTTCGGTCGGATGCTCGAGAACATGCTCGGGACGTGGCGGTTCCTGGCGCTGTTCTCCATCGCCGGGGTCGGCGGCTCGGTGCTCGTCACCTTCCTGGCACCCGGTACCTGGGTCGTCGGGGCGTCTGGCGCGATCTTCGGGTTGTTCGCGGCGTTCTTCGTCCTGCAGCGCAGCCTCGGCAACAACGCCGTGTCGCTCCTGGTCGTGATCGGCCTGAACCTGGTGATCGGTTTCCTGCCCGGCACGAACATCTCGTGGCAGGCGCACGTCGGTGGCATCATCGCCGGCTTCGTCACCGGGTTCGTGTTCGCCCGGACGCGCAACGTCCGGCAGCGTGGCCTGCAGGTGGCGCTGCTCGGACTGGAGGCCGTGGTCGCCATCGCGCTCTGCTTCGTCGGGTACGCGGTCACCACCGGCTGACGCCTCAGCACACTCCGGCCCCGACGGCTTCGCAGAACGCCCCACCGCTCGCTTCGGTGGGGCGTTTTGCATTGGCGACCGACCGGTGCGGTCGGACGCCGGAGCGAAGCGCACATCAGTTCTCCACACCTGCCGCCCGAGTTCTCCACACCTGGGGACAAGTCCGTGAGTTACACCGGTGTGATTATCCCCAATGTGGAGGAGCCTGTGGAAAACCAGGCATCGGGGGTGGGGACAGGTGTGTGGAGAACTGCACGATCTGTGGACAACGCGCCCTGAGCCTCCCGGCTGGCGATGCGCGGCACCCGCAGCTTGTGGAAAGACGACGACGCCCGCCGCACCAGGAGTGGTGCGACGGGCGTCGAGGGAGTGCGGAGCAGGCGGTCAGCGCCACCGCGTCGTCATCAGGAACCCGACGAACATGATGCCGAAGCCGATCAGGATGTTCCACGAGTTCAGCGACGGGACCGGCAGCGTGCCGCCGGAGACGTAGAAGACGATGACCCATGCGAGTCCGATCAGCATGAAACCGAACATGACGGGCTTGAACCAGACGGGGTTCGGCTGGTCCCCCGCGGTGTCGACCGAGTCGGCTCGGGTCGTCCGGGCGGGCTTGGTGCGGTCCTTGTCCATGGCCATGGCCGGTATCCTACCGTCACCATGCGTGCGTTCCCGCCCCGTCGGACGGGACTCACATCACACACGAGTACGGTGGACGGCCCATGACCAAGATCCTCGTCGTCGACAACTACGACAGCTTCGTGTACACGCTGAACGGCTACGTGCAGCAGCTCGGGGCGGACACCGACGTCGTCCGCAACGACGCGTTCCCGGTGGGCGAGATCGCCGATCGCATCGCCGAGTACGACGGTGTGCTGCTGTCTCCCGGCCCGGGTACCCCGGCCGACGCCGGCGTCTCGATCCCGACCGTGCGGGCAGCCATCGCGGCTGACAAGCCCTTGCTGGGCGTCTGCCTCGGACACCAGGCGATCGCAGAGGCTCTCGGAGCCACCGTCACGCACGCCGACGAACTCATGCACGGCAAGACGTCGCAGGTCGACCACGACGACAGCGTGCTCTTCGCCGGCGTCCCGCACCCCTTCACGGCCACGCGGTACCACTCGCTGGCGATCGTCGACGGCACGGTGCCCGACGAACTGACGATCACGGCCCGGACCGCGGGTGGCGTCATCATGGGCGTCCAGCACCGCGGCGCACCGGTCTACGGTGTGCAGTTCCACCCGGAGTCCGTCCTGACCGAGGGCGGGTACCGGATGGTGGGCAACTGGCTCGAGACTGCCGGGCTCAGCGGCGCAGCCGAGCGCGCAGCCGGTCTCGGTCCGCTCATCTCCGGACGCTGACCCGATCCCTGGTTCCCGGGTCCCCGGACTCGCGGACTGACCACTCGGAGGCGCAGAGGCGCTCCCAGCCGTCAGCCGTCGTCGCCCTGGTTCAGGGTCGCGCCGCCGCCGCCGGTCGTGCCGCCGTTGTCGGCTCCTCCGTCGGAGGGGGCCGCTGGCTGTCGTGACGGCTGACGCTGTGCGGTGCCGGCGCAGTAGGTCAGGGTCACGCTGCTGCCCTGGGCGACGTCGCCCGCGGGGACGCTCTGCTGGGTCACCGTGGTGCCCGTGCAGGCGTAGGTCGGCGCCGGCTGTACCGTGAGCCCGAGGCCGGCGAGGGTCGAACGGGCGGTGTCGAACGGCTGCTGCGTGACGTCCGGCAGCTGGACCTTGCCGTTGGACACGACGAGGTTCACGACCGAGCCCTTCGCCTGGGTGCCGCCCGACGCCGGGTCGCTGCTCAGGACGGTCCCTTCCGGAACCGTCGGCGAGTAGTCCGAGCTGACCGCTCCGACCGAGAAGCCGGCGGACTCGAGGGCCTTGGTCGCAGCGTCCTGCGTCTGCGACTGGACGTCGGGGACCGCGATCTGCTCCGGCCCCGTCGAGACGATGATGCGGATGTCCTGGTCCCGCGCCACGGAGGTACCGGAACCCGGGATCGTCCGGATGACGTCGTCCTCGTCCACGTCGTCGGACGGTTCGTCGTCGCGGACTCCCTTCAGACCCCGTCGTTCGAGTGTCGCCTGGGCCTCGTCGAAGGTCTGGCCGGACACGCTCGGGACCTTGATCGAGGAGCTCACCGGCGGCTTGCCCGGCTCGAGGTTCGCGACGAAGTAGGCCACGGCGGCGATGACGGCGATGGTCAGGACGATGCCGAGCCAGATCCAGGCGACCGGTGGACGGTTCTGGGTCCGCTGGGGACGGCGCTCCTGCGTGTCGTCGAGCTCGCGGAACGTGACGTCGGCAGTGGCGGCGGCGCGGGGGTTGACCCCGAACAGCAGTGCGGCGTCGTCCGCGGCGGCGGCCGCGAGCTTCTTCTTCGAGATCGGGACGTGGCCGGCGGCCGCCTGCTGCAGGTCCCGGCGGAACTCGGCGGCGTTCTGGAACCGGCGGGTGCGGTCCTTCACGAGGGCGTGCAGCGTGACGGCATCGAGGGCCGGTGACACCGTCGACGTGAGGGTCGACGGAGGGACGGGCTGCTCGCTGACGTGCTGGTAAGCCACGGCCACGGGCGACGCGCCCCGGAAGGGCGGGTGCCCGGTGAGCAGCTCGAACAGCACGATGCCGGTCGAGTACAGGTCGGTGCGGGCGTCGACGACCTCGCCGCGGGCCTGCTCCGGCGAGAAGTACGACGCAGTGCCGAGGATCGACGTGGTCTGCGCCACCGTGGCCGAGGTGTCGGTGATGGCACGGGCGATACCGAAGTCCATCACCTTGACCTGGCCCGAGTGGGTGATCATGACGTTGGCGGGCTTGATGTCGCGGTGGACGACGCCTGCGCGGTGGGAGAACTCGAGCGCGGTGAGGATGCCCTCGACGATGCGCGCGGCCTCTTCCTGCACGACCGGACCCTCCGCGACGATCTCGCTCAGCGGGCGGCCTTCGACGTACTCCATCACGATGAAGGGGACCTGCACCTCGGCGCCGGAGTTCTCGCGCACGGTCTCTTCACCGGCGTCGTAGACCCGGACGATCGTCGGGTGCGCCATGCGGGCTGCGGCCTGGGCCTCCTGCCGGAAGCGCGTGCGGAACGCCGGGTCGTTGGCGAGGCTCGGCTTGAGCAGCTTCACGGCCACTCGCCGGCCCAGTCGGGTGTCGGTGCCGACGTGCACGGTGGCCATGCCGCCGCGTCCGATGACGTCACCGATCTCGTACCGGTTGGCGAGGAGCGTGATCCCCGCGGTCACACCTTCAGGCACGTACTCCTCCGAATGTCCGTCCGGGCAAGTCTACGGCAGGGGTCTCTGGAGGGACGCTGGCTGACGGCGCTCCGCGAGCAACCGTTACCGGAACGTGGCGGGGCCCCGACACGTTCCGTGTCGGGGCCCCGGGCGGTGGCGCGTGTGGCGCGTCAGTCCTGCGGCGTCGCCGTCGAGCTCGGCGCGTCCGTGGGCTCCACCGGTGCCACCCACGTGGCCGTGGCCGGGTCGGAGCTGCTCGACGCGGCGAGGTTCCCGCACGTGACGGTGTACGACAGGGTGACGTCGTCGCCGGCCTGGTCGGCCTGGATGTCGACCGAGGTCTCCGAGGTGTCGCCGCTCGTCGCGCCGCTGGAGTCCTTGCCGCCGGAGACCGTCCACGAGTACTTCGAGACGGTGTACCCGGTCGGGCAGGTGGCGGTCGACCAGCTGAACGTCACCGCTCCGGTGGCGGAGACCGCGCCGGCGCTCGGGGTGTTCGGCTTGTTGACCGACGGCGGAGCCGTGAACTCCCGGAGGGTGATCAGCGTGCCGTCCGACAGGCTGCCGGTCGGGCTGATCGACTGCACGGTGTTCGCCTGCTCGGCGGTCTCGGCGGGGTCGCCGTCCTGGACCCGGACCGAGAAGCCCATGCCCTGCAGTTCACCCTGGACCTGGTCCGTCGGGCGCCCCACGAAGTCGGCCGGGTTGATCGTCGTCCGGACCTCCGTCGGGGTCGCCGAGGGTTCCTGACTCGGTGTCTGCACCTGGGACGGGGTGGCGCTCCGGCTCGGCGTCGTCGGCTTCGGGTCGGGGTCGCCGTTCGCGAAGACGAGCACGCCGATCACGATCGCGGCGATCACCACGACCGCGCCGACGAGCCACCAGATCCACGCGCGGCTCTTCCGCTCGTCGGTGTCCTCTCCGGGGCCAGCCGGGCTGCCCGGAGCGCCACCACCGACGACCGGGGCGTTCGCCTGGGTGCCGATGAGCGCGGTCGCCGCGTCGTTGCCGGGCGGCGGGTTGAACGCCACGGTCCCGGCGCCGCCGATGGCCGGTACGGCGACGGTCGCTGCGGCGACGTCGCCACGACGGAGGGCCTGGGCGGCGCGGGCGAGGTTGGCCGCGGTCGCCGGGCGGTCGGCGGGCTTCTTCGCGATGCAGGACATCACGAGGGCCGCCACCGGCTCCGGGACGGTCCCCGGGAGCGCGGGCGGCTGGTCGTTGATGTGCGCCATCGCGATGGCGACCTGCGACTCACCCGTGAAGGGTCGACGACCTGCCAGGCACTCGTACGCGACGATGCCGAGCGAGTACACGTCCGTGGACGGGGACGCCGGGTGGCCGCTCGCCTGTTCGGGCGAGAGGTACTGGACGGTGCCCATGACCTGGCCGGTCGCGGTGAGCGGCACCTGGTCGGCGATGCGTGCGATCCCGAAGTCGGTGATCTTGACGCGGCCGTCCGGGGTGATGAGCAGGTTGCCCGGCTTGATGTCGCGGTGCACCAGGCCGACCGCGTGCGCTGCCTGCAGGGCGTTCGCGGTCTGGGCGACGATGTCGAGGACCTTGTCGACGGGCAGGGTGTGCTCGCGCTCGATCATCGTCGACAGTGCTTCGCCGGGGACGAGCTCCATCACGAGGTAGGCGCTGCCGTCTTCCTCGCCGTAGTCGAACACGTTGGCGATGCCCTCGTGGTTGACGAGTGCGGCGTGCCGGGCCTCGGCGCGGAAGCGCTCCAGGAACCCGGGGTCGCCGAGGTACTCGTCCTTGAGGATCTTCAGGGCGACGGTGCGCCCGATGACGAGGTCAGTCGCCTGCCACACCTCTCCCATGCCGCCGATGGCGACTCGGGAGGAGAGCTGGTACCGCCCACCGAAGGTGAGTCCGCTGGTGGGTCTCATTTGTTCAGCACCGCCTCCATGACCTTCTTCGCGACGGGAGCCGCGACCGTGTTGCCGACTCCGGACTGCCCGAGCCCGCCGCCGTTCCCGACGACCACGGCGACCGCGACCTCGGGGTCCTTGGCGGGGGCGAAGCCCGTGAACCAGAGTGTGTAGGGATCGCCCGTGCCGCCCTCGGCCGTCCCGGTCTTGCCGGCGACGTCGACCCCGTCGATCTTCGCATTCGTTCCGGTCCCCGCGTTGACGACGCTCTGCATCGCCTCGGTCAGGTCGGAAGCCGCGTCGGACGACAGCGGGGCGCTGTACTGCTTCGGCGAGAACGAGTCGACGGTCTTGAGGTCGCTCGTCTCGATCGACTCCACGAGCGACGGCTGCATGACGCGGCCGCCGTTCGCGATGCCGGCGGACACCATCGCCATCTGCAGCGGGGTGACGCGGTCGCTGGCCTGGCCGAACGAGCTGAGCATGAGCTCGGCCGTCGACTCGGGCTCCGGGTACTGGCTCGGGGTCGCCGAGGTCGGGACGTCGATGACGCTGCCGAAGCCGTACTCGTCCGCGGTCTTCTTGATGGCCTGGTACCCGAGCTTGCGACCGAGTTCGGCGAAGGGGATGTTGCACGAGTACTGGATCGCGACGCGGAGCTTCACCTCGTCGCCACCACCGCAGCTGCCGCCCTCGGCGTTGTTGATCCGTGAGCTGCTGCCCGGCAGGGTCAGGGTCGACGGGTTCGGGAGCGTCGAGTCGAGCGTGTAGTCCCCGCTCGCCAGTGCCGCGGAGGCGACCACGAGCTTGAACACCGACCCGGGCGTGTACAGGTCGCCCGCGATGGCACGGTTCGCCAGCGGCTTGGACGCGTCGGACTCGAGCGCCTCGTAGCGCGCGATGACGTCCTTCGTGTCGTGCGACGTGAGGGTGTTCGGGTCGTAGCCCGGCTTCGACACCATCGCCAGGATCTTGCCGGTCTTCGGCTGGATCGCGACGACCGCACCCGTGTTCGCACCGAGGGCGTCATACGCGGCCTGCTGCACGTCGGGGTCGATCGTCAGGTTGACGTTGTCGCCCTGGACGTCCTGGCCGGTGAGGATCGCGTTGAGGTTCTGGAAGAACGAGTCGTCGCTGTTGCCGGACAGCACGGCGTTCTCTGCGCTCTCGATGCCGGAGTTGCCCTGGCCGATCGTGAAGTGGCCGGTGACTGCCGAGTAGAGCTCGCCGTTGTTGTACTTGCGCTGGTACTGGTACTGGTCGTCGACCGCGGTGGACTCGGCGATCGGCTTCCCGTCGACGAGGATCGCGCCGCGCTTGGTCGAGTAACTGTCCAGGATGGTTCGGGAGTTCCGGCTGTCGGCGCGGAGCGAGTCCGCCGCGAAGAACTGGATGGACGTCGTCGACACGAAGAGTGCGACGAACATGAGCACGACGACGGTCGAGACGCCGCGGAGTTGGCGGTTCACCGGCGCTCCTTCCTGGACCGGCCACGGCCGGTGTTGCCCCGCTCCGACAACGCACCCTGTTGGATGCGCTGTTCGGCGGGGATCGAGTCGGTCAGGCGCAGCAGCATCGCCGCGATGATCCAGTTCGCCACGAGGGACGAACCACCCGCCGCCATGAACGGCGTGGTGAGTCCGGTGACCGGGATGATCCGGGTGATGCCGCCGACGACGACGAAGACCTGCAGGGCGATCGTGAAGCCGAACCCGATGCCGAGCAGCTTCCCGAAGTCGTCCTGGGCCATGAACCCGACGCGGATGCCGCGGGAGACCAGGACGACGAACAGACCGAGGACCGCGAAGACGCCGATCAGACCGAGCTCTTCACCGATCGAGGCGATGATGTAGTCGGCGTTGGCGACCGGCGTGATGTACGGGCGGCCCTGCCCCAGTCCGGTGCCCGTGATGCCGCCGTTGGCGAAGCCGAACAGGCCCTGCACGAGCTGGTAGCTGCCCTGCGTCTGCCGCAGGAAGATCTGCTGGTCGAACGGGTCGAGCCACTGCTCGAACCGGCCCTGGACGTAGACCAGGACGCTCGCCGCGACGAGGGCGCCGCCGACGAAGAGGACGAGGCCGATCACGACCCAGCTGAGCCGGGCGGTCGCGACGTAGATCATCACGAGGAACAGGCCGAAGTACAGCAGCGCCGTGCCGAGGTCGCGCTGGAACACCAGCACGCTCATCGCCACACCCCAGATGATGAGGATCGGGCCGAGGTCACGGGCGCGCGGGAACGTCATGCCGAGGAACTTCCGGCCGACGATCGACAGGCTGTCCCGCGCGGTGACCAGGTAGCCGGCGAAGAACAGCGCCATCGTGATCTTCGCGAGCTCGCCCGGCTGGAACGAGAACGGTCCGATCCGGATCCAGACCCGGGCACCGCCGATGTTCGTGCCGATGCCGGGCAGCATCGGCAGCAGGAGCAGCACGATCGTGAGCAGCATGAAGATGTACCGGTAGCGCTGCAGGAACCGGTGGTTGCGCACGAGCAGGATCGTCGCGATCGCGAACACCATCGCGAGCAGCGTCCAGGCGATCTGCTTCACGCCGATGGCCGCCCAGCCCTCGACGCCGTTGTGGATGTCGATCCGGTAGATCTCGGCGATGCCGATGCCGTTCAGCACGAGCGCGACCGGGAGGATGAACGGATCGGCGTTCTTCGCGACGATCCGCAGGATGACGTGCATCACCAGCGCGAGGCCGAGGATCGAGGCCGCGGTCCAGAGCACCGAGGTGTCGAAGACCCGGCCCTTGGTACCGAGTTGTACGAGCACCATCGCCCCCGCGCAGATGCCGCATGCGATGACGAGCAGCACGAGCTCGAGGTTCCGCGCGCGAGCCGGCTCCCGGAGCTTGATCGTGATCGCCTGGGTCAACGAGGGTGCGGTCGTGGCGCTCATCGTGCGCTCCTCGACGGAGAGGGTGACGGGGTACGGGGCGTCGCGGACCCGGAGGGGGAGGCGGACGGTGACGACGTCGGGGAGTCGGCCGAGCCTCCCGTCCCGCTCTGGTCCTGGCCGGTCGCGGCGGCGGTGCGCAGGCGCTCGACGATCGCTCGCGCGTCCTGCAGCGAGGTCGCGTTGATCGTCGACCGGACGTTCTCACGCGTGTAGTCGGGGAGCTCGGTCAGCGCGATGTCGGTGTCCTCGTAGACATCGGACAGCGCGATCGGGCCGATCGACTGCTGGACGCCCTTGTAGATCGCGACCGAACCGCGGTCCGTGCCCACGTAGTAGTGGTCCTGCACGATGCGGTAGCCGAGGAAGAGTGCGCCGACGAGGGCCAGGATCGCGACGACGAGCGCGATCGACCACGAGACGCGGCGTCGGACCCGGCGGCGGCGGTCCTCGGCGATGAGTTCGGCGAAGTACTGGTCCGACTCGGGCTCGAAGTGCGAGTCCTCCGGAGCGCTCGAGACCTTGAGTGGGTGGAGCAGGATGGTGGGGAGCCGGATCGGCTTGCGGCCGGTGGACGCCTCGAAGGTGAGGGGGGCTGCGGCCGAACCGACCGTCGTGGCCGCGTCGTCGTCGTCGCCCGGCTCGGAGTCGGTGACGTCGAGCACGACGACCGTGACGTTGTCGGGCGCACCGTGGTCGAGCGTCTCCTTGACCAGACGCTGCGTCACCTGGTTGGCGTCCATCGTCGACGCGAGCGCGTGCCGGATGCGCTCTTCCGCCAGGTAGGACGACAGTCCGTCGGAGCACAGCAGCCACCGGTCGCCCGGGCGGATGTCCATGATCGCGGTGTCGACCTCCGGCGCGGCGTCGACGTCGCCGAGCACGCGCATCAGGACCGAGCGGCGGGGGTGCACGGCGGCCTCTTCGGGCGTGATGCGGCCGCTGTCGACGAGACGCTGCACGAACGTGTGGTCAGCGGTGATCTGCTGCAGTTCGCCGTCACGCCAGCGGTAGATGCGTGAGTCGCCGATGTGGGCGATCGCCAGCTGGTCGCCGACCCGGATCATGGCGCTCACCGTGGTGCCCATGCCGGTGAGTTCCTGGTGTTCGAACACCGTCTCGGTGATGAGCTGGTTCGCGGCGATCAGTGCGGACTGCAGCGCGAACTCGGCGTCGTGCGCGGACGGGAACTCACGGTCGACCTCGCGGATCCGCCGGATCGCGATGGCTGAGGCGACGTCACCGCCGGCGTGCCCGCCCATGCCGTCGGCCACCGCGAACAGGTGCTGCCCGGCGTAGCCGGAGTCCTGGTTGTTCGCGCGGATGCGTCCGACGTGGGACACAGCGGCGCTCAGCGTGCGAGCCGTCATCCCGGGACTACCGCCGCAGCTCGAACGTCGTCGTCCCGATGGTGATCGGGGTGCGTTCCGCGACGGTGGTGGGAACGGTGACCTTCTGGCCGCCCACGAAGGTGCCGTTGGTCGACCCGAGGTCGGTCAGCACCCAGGCACCGCCCTGCAGGTCGAGCCGGGCGTGGTTGGTGGAGGTGTAGTCGTCGCGGATCACGACGTTGCTCTCGCTGGAGCGGCCGATCGTGATGGGGCCGCCGCCGAGGGGCATCTCCATGCCCTCACGAGCACCTTCGGTGATGACGAGACGGGTGGCGACCGCTCCGGAGGGGGAGGCCGTCGGGGTGTTGGGCTGGCCAATCAGCTCGGTGAAGGCGCTGGGCGACGCCCCGGAGGCTGCGGCGGCGGTCCCGGCACCGGCCGGCATCGGCGGCGTGGTCGGCGTCGACGGGCCGGCCTTGGGGTCGGTCGGGATCGCACGGACGCGTTGGCCGAAGAGGTCGCTGCGCAGCGCGAAGACGATCACGAAGACGAACAGCCACAGCACCGCGAGGAACGCGAAGCGCAGGACGAGCAGGGTCAGGCCCGTGGTCATCGCGCACCTCCGTCGTTCTCCGGGATCACCCGGAACACCATACGGGTCCGACCGATCTCAATGGTTGAGTCCGGCTCGAGGATCGCCTGACTGAAGCGCTCACCGTTGAGTTTCGACCCGTTCGTCGACCCGAGGTCGTTCACCTGCGCGTGCTTGCCGTCCCACAGGACCTCGACGTGCTTGCGGCTCGTGCCGGTGTCGGCGACCGTGATGTCGGCGTCCGTGCCGCGGCCGATGACCGTGCGGCCGCGCTGGAGACGGTGGCGCTGCGAGCCGATGTCGAGGACCGCGACCCAGGCGACGTCACGTTGCACCGTCGTCGAGTCGATCTCGAGGATGCCGGTGGAGAGGGTGCCGTCCTGCTGCAGACGGATGGTGACGGGGCCGGAGAACGAGTAGTTCTGCGCCACCGCGTGCTGCTGCACCCGCTGCGTGAGCTCGTCGATGAGCGGCCGCCCGACGTCGTTCATCCGGGTGTGGTCCGGCGGAGCGAGCCGCACCGTGAACTCGTTCGGCACGAGGATGCGCTCGCGGGAGACCACGGCAGCCTTGGTGTCGAGTTCACGCCGCAGTGCCGCGGTGATCTCGACCGGCTGCACACCGGAGCGGAAGGTCTTCGCGAACGCGCCGTTGACGGCGCGCTCCAGCCCTCGCTCGAAGTTGTCCAGTAAGCCCATGGTCCCCACGTTCTCGGTCGCTGACCTCTGCATGGTAGTGGTTGGCTCCGGGCACCGTCTGTGCATGGTAGTGTTCTCGTCGCTGGCGCGAGTGGCGGAATTGGTAGACGCGCACGGTTCAGGTCCGTGTGCTGGAAACGGCGTGGGGGTTCAAGTCCCCCCTCGCGCACCAGGGCTCTCCGATGGAGAGCAGCACGACGAAGGCCCCGATCGAGAGATCGGGGCCTTCGTCGTTCGCGGCGGCTCGTCGGTCGGTCGTCGTGGCGGTAGGTCGTCGTGCGCCATGTGCGCCGCCATCACGCCCCGAGCGTGCGCCGCCATCACGCCCCGAGCGCTGCCGCGACCTCCCGCGCCGTACCCGCCGGGTGGAGTGCATGGTCCTGCGACTCGGGGACGACCACGAGCCTCCCGGTCGGCAGGAGTTCCGCGAGCCGGTCGGTCGCAGTCACCAGGAACGGCCAGGTCCGCCCACCCCGCAGGACGGTCACCGGCATCGACACGGCCGCCATGGCGGGGGAGGGCACCGGCGTCTCGGCGGTGATCGTCGCGTCGTACACGGTCGACTGCGCGACGGCGACGAGGGCCGGCCACATCGGTGCGTGCCGGATCTGTTCGATGACCTCGTCGGGCAGGCCCACGGCCTCGCGCTGGAAGAGGACGACGGCGTCCTCGGGTCGCCCGGCGTCGAGGTGCGCCTGCAGTCGGTCCACCAGGTCCGGGGCCTGCGGCGGGCGGGAGTCCTCGAACGCGAAGGGCGGCTCGGAGAGGAAGAGATGCTCGACCTCGAGTCCACCGGCCGCCGCACGGAGGGCCAGGACGGCGCCCGAGGAGTGCCCGAGCGCGGCACGGACGCCACCGGCGGCCGCGGCGACGGCGATGAGGTCCTCGACCTCCCGTCCGGGCGCGTACGGCCACGTGTCCCCGGATCCGCCGCGGGCACGGCGGTCCAGGACCACACCCCGGAGGCCCGCCTCGGCGAGGGCGTGCGCGAGTGGTCGGGCGGCGTCGGCGGTGCTGAACGCCCCGCCGACCACGACGACTCCGGGGGCGTCGGACGGGCCGACGGCCTCCCAGGCGATGGAGGTGCCATCGGCGGAGTGGACCTGCTGCATGGCGGCAGTCAACACCCGCCCGTCGCGCGGCGGAAGAGACGTGCCAGCCGGTCAGACGGTGACGCTCCCGAGGACACGATGGGCGATCGAGATCGACTCGCCGGACACGACCGACAGCGGGGAGGACAGGAACGCGACCAGGTCGGCGATCTGCTGCGGGCTGGACTGGCCGCCGGCACCCGGTCGGACCTCGGCGTCGGGCTGATCGGTCACGGTGCCCGGGTTGATGACGTTGACGGTCACGCCGGTGCCCGCGGTCTCGTCGGCCAGGTTCTTCGCGATCACGTTCGTCGCCGCGTTGCGCAGCGAGGTCGTGATGTTCCCCGAGAGGTAGGCGTTCTGTCCACTGACGACGACGACGCGGCCGAAGCCGGCCCGGCGCTGCGCGGGCAGGACGGCGTTCGCCACGCGGAGGAACCCGAGGGCCTTGCCGTCGACGGCCGCGGCGACCTGGTCCGGGTCGGAGCGGCGCTCGGGGTCGAGGGTGTTCGCCGCCGGGGCCGCGGTGACCACGAGGACGTCGATGCGCGCATGGTCCTCGAGCACGCGGGCGACGGCGGTGTCGACCGATGCCTGGTCGGCGGTGTCCATCGCGATGCTTCCCGGGGCGTCGGCGGTGCGGGAGGCGACGACGACGATGGCGCCCTCCTGGCGGAGGCGGTCGACGACGGCCGTGCCGATGTACCCCTTCCCGCCGACGACGAGTGCGACACGGTCCTGCAGCTGGAGATCCACGTCGTGGACGGTACGCCGGTGCCCGTTCAGGTGCCGGACGGGAGGCCCGTGCCGGGCCCGCCCCGCGCCTCCCGTCCGGCGCCGCGCGCGATCAGTGCGCCCGCAGTGCGTCGGCGAGGACGTCCTCGATGCTCCGCGGCTCGCGGCCGAGGAGGTCGGCGAGCATCGGGTCGACCGTGGCGAACTCGCCGTCACGTGCGGCTGCGAAGAACCCGGTCATCATCGGGGTGAACGCCTCGGGGAGTCCGCCGGCGACGAGTTCTGCGCGGTACTCGTCCTCGTCGATCACGGTCCGGGTGAGGGTCCGACCCGTGACCCGCGAGACGATCTCGGCGAGCTCGTCCATGTCGAGCGCCCGGGACGCGGTGAGCGGCGGGGTGGTGCCGTGCAGGCGGTCGGGGTCCGTCAGGGCGATCGCGGCGGCGACGGCCAGGTCCGCCTGCGCCGTCCAGGCGACGGGACCGTCGGCGGGCAGGCGGAGCTCGCCGGTCCGGAGGCCGGCGCCGAGCATGAAGGGTGCGCTCGAGGCGTGGAAACCGTTGCGGAGGGACGTGGTGGCGATGCCGGTGGTGGCCAGGTCCTGCTCCGTGGCGGCGTGCTGCCGGGCGGGACCGAAGTGGGAGTCCGGGGAGGTCGCCATGTGTGCGGTGTAGACGATGTGTCCGGCGCCGGCGGTGACCGCTGCCTCGACGGCGACGCGGTGCGGCTCGGGGTCGGCCGGCCCGGAGACGATGAGCACCCGGCTGGCGTCCGCGAACGCCGTGGGGAGCGTGGCGGGCTCGGTGAAGTCACCCCGTCGGACCTGCACGCCCCGGTCGGCGAGCCGGCGTGCGGCGTCCGACCGTGGGTCGCGGACGCTGACGGCGAGCTCCCGGGCGGGGACGTGTTCGAGGAGGTGGGCGACGACTGCCCCGCCGAGCTGTCCGGTGGCTCCGGTGACGATGATCATGGCTGCTCCGATCGTGTTTCCAGTGGTAACACGAGGAAAGTATCATTGGAAACGCCATGAGGGAAGCGGCGATACCACCGCCTCGGTAGCATCGGAACCATGAGCCCCGCACCGGATCCGCGCACCCGCATCGTCACCGCGGCCGCACGCCTGCTCGCCGAGGACGGTGTCGCCGCGGTCACCACCCGGAGCGTCGCGCTCGCCGCCGGTGTCCAGGCGCCGGCGATCTACCGGCTCTTCGGTGACAAGGACGGCCTGCTCGACGCGGTCGCCGAGCACGTCCTGGCGGAGTTCGTCGCCGCGAAGACCGAGCACGCCGCCGCCGAGGTCGGCGGCGGCGGGGACCCGGTCGCGGACCTCCGCGACTCGTGGCGGGTGCAGGTGGCCTTCGGGCTCGCCAACCCCGCGCTGTTCCGTCTGCTCTACGCCTCGGACCGCGACGACGACTCCCCGGCGGTCGCTGCCGGACTGGAGGTGCTCCGTGCGCGGGTGCACCGGGTCGCCGCCGCCGGACGCCTCCGCGTGCCCGAGGAGCAGGCGGTCGCGATGATCCGCGCGGCCGGCGCCGGGTCGATGCTGACGATGCTCGCCGGCGGACACGGCGGCGGGCATGCCAGCGGACACGGCGAGGACGTTGGAGTCGGCGGAGACGGCGCCGGACCCTCGTTGCCCGAACTCATGCTCGACACGGTCCTGGCCGCCATCGTCACGGACCCGCCCGTATGGGCAGGCGGCGACCCTGACGAGGGAGCGTCGATGACCCTCGCTGCGCTGCAGGCCGTCCGTGCCGCCGCTCCGGCACTCCCCGGGCTGACCGACCCCGAGCGGGCGTTGCTGCAGGAGTGGCTCGGACGGGCGACCACCGCCTCCTGACCGGCGGGCACGCGGTGCCCTTCCGCGTGATCTGAACACTCCGGACGGCCGTCCAGCGACGCCCGCCGACCATGACCCCCTGCACGATGACCTTCGTCCAGGGAGTGACATGAGCGATCAACAGCAGCAACCCCCCGGTTCCGAGCAGGCGATGGGACCGAAGCCGGACCACGGCGAGACCAGCTACAAGGGATCCGGCAAGCTCGCCGGCAAGAAGGCCGTGATCACCGGCGGTGACAGCGGTATCGGCAAGGCGGTCGCGATCGCCTTCGCCCGCGAAGGTGCCGACGTCCTGATCTCCTACCTGCCCCAAGAGGAAGAGGACGCGCAGGAGACCAAGCACTGGATCGAGGACGCCGGTCGCAAGGCCGTGCTCTTCCCCGGTGACGTCAGTGACCCGGCCTACTGCCGCAGCATCATCGACACCGCGGTGTCCGAGCTCGGCGGCATCGACGTGCTGGTGAACAACGCCGCGTACCAGATGACCCACGAGACACTCGAGGAGATCACCGACGAGGAGTGGGACCACACCCTCGCGACGAACCTCAGCGCCTACTTCCACCTCGTCAAGGCAGCACTGCCGCACCTGCAGTCGGGCGCCTCGATCATCGGCACGAGCTCGGTGAACTCCGACAACCCGGTGCCGACCCTGCTGCCGTACGACGTGACCAAGGCCGGGATCGCCAACTTCTCGGCCGCGCTCGCGCAGCTCGTCGGGGAGCGCGGCATCCGCGTGAACAGCGTCGCGCCCGGCCCCATCTGGACGCCGCTGATCCCCTCGACGATGCCCGCCGAGCAGGTCGAACAGTTCGGCACCCAGACACCCCTCGGTCGCGCCGGACAGCCGGCAGAGCTGGCCCCGGTGTACGTCCTGCTCGCGAGCGACGACGGCAGCTACGTCTCCGGTGCGCGCATCGCGGTCACCGGCGGCACGCCGATCCTCTGACCCGTCCACCCGAACCGAACAGAAACAGGAGAACGATTTGTACTTCCACAAGCAAGAGCTCCAGTTCAAGGCGACCCCCGACAAGCCCGACGCGATCTACGCGCGCAAGCTCCAGGAGGTGCTCGGTGGTCAGTACGGCGAGATCTCCGTCGCGCTGCAGTACCAGTTCCAGGCGTGGAACATGCACATCCCGGGCAAGTACCGCGACATGGTGTTCGGCATCGGCGCCGAGGAGATGGGCCACGTCGAGATGCTCGCGACGATGATCGCCCAGCTGCTCGAGAAGTCCCCGCTCGGCATCACCGAGGACGCGCTGCAGGACGACCCGACGGTCGCCGCGATCGTCGGTGGCACGGACGTCCAGCACGCCATCGTCGCCGGCGCCGGTGCGCGTCCGGTCGACAGCATGGGCAACCCGTGGCAGGGCTCCTACATCACGGCCAGCGGCAACCTGCTCGCCGACTTCACGGCGAACGAGAACGCCGAGATGCAGGGCCGCGTCCAGGCCGCACGGCTCTACCACATGACCGACGACCACGGCGTCCGGGACCTGCTGAGCTTCCTCATCGCCCGCGACACCATGCACCAGAACATGTGGGCGACCGCCGCCGCCGAGCTGCGCGAGCAGGGCCTCGAGACGCTGCCGGTCCCGAGCAACTTCCCGCAGAGCAAGGAGAACCAGGAGGTGCACTACCAGTACCTCAACTTCTCCGACGGAGCCCAGGCGAAGGAAGGCTCGTGGGCGAGCGGCCCGTCGTTCGACGGCAAGGGCGAGTACTCGTACCACGACGGCCCCACTACCTCGGTGCCGATGCCGCCGCCCACGCACCCGGACGCGCGCCTCTACGGCACGACCGAGCTGCCGAACACGGTCGAGAAGATCGCCGGCACGGTGCAGGACAAGCTCAACAAGGAGTAGTCCGTCCCGCTCCACACACGAGCCCTTCCTCCGCTGGAGGAGGGGCTCGTGTGCGTCCGCGGGGGACCGCAGTCGTTCGGTGCGCGAACTGTACAAGTGGCAAAACTGTTTGTTGCCCTCACAGTTCACGATGTGAAAGAGTTTGCTCGTCCGGACGGACAGCAGACCCTCGACGAGGAAGGCGCACCCATGCAGAGCACGTACCACAGCACGTCGCACGACACTCGGTTCGGCGGCTCCCACCCGCGAGTGGGACTCACCGATCCAGCCGTCATCGAGGCCTGGGTCGCCCAGCGGATCCAGGACCCGTCGCTGCTGTCCCGCCGCACCGAACTGTCCTACGCCGACTTCTTCGTCGCTCCGGCCGCCTGACGCATGCCGCTGACCGTCGTCCGCCGCGAGCACGTCCACCTCTACGCCCGCGAGCCCCGCACCCGGTCCGCCAAGACCGCGGTCGACGCCCTGCTGCGGCTGCAGCACGCCGAAGAGGACCAGCTCGAACGTGCCCGCGGCGAGAGCGGTCTGACGAAGAACGAGTTCCTCACCGTCCGCTACATGCTGCAGGCGCACCGCGACGGCCGGAGCATGGGCCCGAAGGACCTGGCCGTCATGCTGTCGGTCTCGAACGCCTCGGTCACCAAGATCGTCGACGGCCTGGTCGAGAAGGGCGACCTGCTCCGGGTCCCGCACCCCACCGACCGGCGGGCGCAAGTGCTCGAGCCCACGGTGCAGGCCGCCCGCAAGATCGACAAGTCGTACGAGATCTTCCACGAGGCCGTGGTCGAGGTCATCGACCACCTCTCGGCGGAGGACAACGAGGTCCTGGCGCGCTGCCTGGCGCAGATCACGGCCGCACTCGACGCGGGCCTGCCGACGCCGGTGGACGAGTACACGGTCCCGCAGGCCGGCGCTGACGCCGGCGAGTCGGCTGCCGGTTCCTGACACCCACCGGACGGGAGGCACGTCACCGGTGGTGATCCGGGCCTCCCGTCCGCCACTGGCCGCGAAAACCTTCCAGCGGTAAGTTGGCACGGTGAACGACCCCGCCGATGATGACGCAGCGACTTCGTCGCGCCGCGGCGGCTACCGCAAGGGCACCGAGCGACGGGCGCAGATCCTCGATGAGATGATCCGGATGGTCGCCGAGCAGGGTGTCGACGCGTCCTCGTTGCGGTCCGTCGCGGACGCCCTCGGCATCACGCACGCGGCTCTCCGGCACTACTTCCCGAGCCGCGACGAACTGCTGCTCGCCGTCTACCGCGAGCACGAGGTGCGCGAGCAGGGCGCACCGGAGCGGATGAAGTCCGCCATCGGCGACATGCGCGAGAGCGCCGCCCGCAACCGGGCCGTACCGGGGCTGGTGCAGCTCTACACGACCCTCTCCGCCGACGCCGTGCAGGAGGGGCACCCGGCCACCCGCGAGTTCATGCGCGACCGGTTCACCCGGCTGCGCGCCGACCTGGCCGACCTGATCCGGCGGGACCAGTCGGCAGGACGGATCCGTGACGACCTGGACCCGGAGGACCTGGCGAGCCTGAGCATCGCGGTGTCCGACGGTATGCAGGTGCAGTGGCTGCTCGACCCGGGCTCGGTCGACGGGGAGCGGGTGCTGCGACTGCTGGAACGGATCGTGCCCCCCGGCGAACCGCGGGCATCCGGCCCCGAGGCCGTGCTCCCGGCCGACTGATGCTCCCCGAGCAGGCACCGCGAGTGAGAACTGGTCGCGCCCTGTCCACCGCGAGCCGGTGGACTGCTGTCGTGGTCGCCGCCGTCGCGCTCGTCGTCGGCGTCGTGCTCGTGCACGCCGGAGGTGACGGCGCGCAGCTCGTCATCGCCGGACGCGGGCCCGGCACGATCATGCAGGCCTGCTGGTTGGTCGGTGCGCTCGCTGCCTCGTACGCCGCCGTCACGTGGGCGTGGCACCTGACCCGGTCAGCGCGCTCCGCGGGCAGGACGGTCGCTCGCGCTGCCGCGGCGCTCGTGTCGGTGGGGCTCCTGGTGTGCACACTCGCTTCCGTCGTGCTCTCGTCCCTCGGTGGGTCGGTCCGGTACGTCGACGTCGGTTCGGCCTCCGGTCACACGGTGACCGTCGCCGAGTACCGCTCGCTGGGCGGACGTCAGCTCCAACTCGGCTTCCGCGACGGATGGTCCTTCCGACCCGCCGCCGGCGCGCGGGCGTGGGCGAACAGCAACCAGGTCGAGACGGGACCTTCCTCGACCGGTGAGGACGTCTTCCGCCTCCAAGTCGACGGGAGCCGGGTGTTGGTGGACCACGGCGGCGACCAGCCGCTCGAAGCGCGGTTGCCCGGATGACCGTAGACCGGTAGACCGTGCCGTCCAGCAACGGGACCAGTCGGCAGGACGGATCCGTGACGACCTGGACCCGGAGGACCTGGCGAGCCTGAGCATCGCGGTGTCCACCGAGGGGCACGGACCGCACTGAGCGGTGCGGGGGTCACGCCTGTTGCCCGGGGCCCTCCGGCTTCCGGGTCTTGCCGCTCGCCTGGTCGTGCGTCGGCGCATCAGGGGCGTCCATCGCCCGACCCACACCGACGGGGACACCGGCCTCCGGGTGGTTCAGGTCGAAGGCCGGCGACTCGGATCGGATCCGCGGGATCGCGGTGAAGTTGTGGCGGGGCGGCGGGCAGCTCGTCGCCCACTCCAGCGATCGGCCGTAGCCCCACGGGTCGTTCACACGGACCCGTTGGCCGTGCCGCATCGTCTGCACGATGTTCAGGAAGAAGGGGAGCATCGACGCGGCGGTCACCATCGCCCCGACGGTCGACACCTGGTGCATCCAGGTGAACCCGTCCTCCGGCAGGTAGCTCGCGTAGCGGCGGGGCATGCCGACCACGCCGAGCCAGTGCTGGATGAGGAAGGTCGTGTGGAACCCGATGAAGAGCATCCAGAAGTGGACCTTGCCCAGGCGTTCGCCGAGCATCTTCCCCGTGAACTTCGGCCACCAGAAGTAGAAGCCGGAGAACATCGCGAACACGACCGTGCCGAACACGACGTAGTGGAAGTGTGCGACGACGAAGTAGGTGTCGTGCACGTGGAAGTCCAGCGGCGGGGACGCCAGGATCACCCCCGTCAGACCGCCGAACGTGAACGTCACGAGGAACCCGATCGCCCAGAGGATCGGCGTCTCGAACGTCACCGAGCCCTGCCACATCGTGCCGACCCAGTTGAAGATCTTCACGCCGGTCGGCACCGCGATGAGCATCGTCATCAGGGAGAACCAGGGGAGCAGGACCCCGCCCGTCGCGAACATGTGGTGCGCCCAGACCGAGATCGACAGGGCCGCGATCGAGATCGTCGCGTACACCAGCGTCTTGTAGCCGAAGATCGGCTTGCGGCTGAAGACCGGGAACACCTCGGAGACGATCCCGAAGAAGGGCAGCGCGATCACGTAGACCTCGGGGTGGCCGAAGAACCAGAACAGGTGCTGCCAGAGCAGAGCTCCGCCGTTGGCGGGGTTGTAGACCTGCGCGTCGAACGCCCGGTCCAGCAGCAGCCCGAACAAGGCCGCCGCGAGCACCGGGAACGCCATGAGCACGAGGATCGAGGTGATCAGCACGTTCCACGTGAAGATCGGCATCCGGAACATGGTCATCCCGGGGGCCCGCATCGTCACGATCGTCGTGATGAAGTTCACCGACCCGAGGATCGTGCTGAACCCGGTGATGCTCAGGCCCGCGACCCACAGGGTCCCACCGAGGCCGGGCTGGAACGTCGTGTCCGACAGTGGCGCGTAGGCGGTCCAGCCGAACGACGCCGACCCGGCCGGCGTGAGGAAGCCACCCATCGCGATGACGCTGCCGAAGACGTACAGCCAGTAGGACAGGGCGTTCAGTCGCGGGAAGGCGACGTCCGGGGCGCCGATCTGCAGGGGCATGATCGCGTTCGCGAACCCGGCGAACAGCGGGGTGGCGAAGAGCAGCAGCATCACGGTGCCGTGCATCGTCATGAGCTGGTTGTACTGCTCGCGGGTGTCCAGGACGTCGAGTCCGGGGGTGAAGAGCTCGGTCCGCATGACGACGGCCATCAGTCCGGCGAGGCAGAAGTAGCCGAACGAGGTCACCAGGTAGAGGTTGCCGATCGTCTTGTGGTCCGTGGAGGTGTGCCAGTGCACCGCCCGGACACCCGACCGGAGCGGCCGTCGTCCGAGGAGTTCACCGGGCTCTTCCCCGAGGGCGGGGGGCGTCGTCGTCTGGGTCATGGGGTACTCCGTCCGATCACGGTCCGCGGTCGTGCTGCATCGAGGTGGGTGCTTGCGGCCGGGACGGCCCGGGCCGCGGCGAGGGCGATGTGCCCGAGGTCGTCCGACCCCGGTTCCGTCATCGGCAGACGGGCTGCGCGCTGGCGGGCGGCACCGGTGCCGCGGGCGAAGAGGTCGGCGATGCCCCGTTCGACCAGCTGGTCGTCGCCGTTCGCCGTCAGGGCCGGCAGGACGTGCGCCAGGAGCAGCATCACGACGTCCCGGGCCGGAGCCGGGCGCTCGGTCGTCGGATCGACGAGGCACCCGTCGAGCCCCTCGAGCGCCGCTCGCCAGTTCGCCAGCCGGACCGCACAGGCGGGGGTGTTGGGAGCCTCCCGGCCGATCGCGGCGTCGTTCGCCGCCGTGTCCACCAGGGCGCGGACCAGGCCGGCGACCGTGACGGTCGTGCCGGGGTCGAGCGGCACGTCGGCGACCCGGACCTCGACCGTCGGGTGGTTCTGCGACAGCCGGGCATCGAGGTAGAGCATGCCTGAGTCGAGGAGCGCACCGGTGCTGAGCATCGCGTCCATCACCGCTCGGTAGCGCGCCAGCGAACCGAAGCGTTCCTGCGGACCCGACGACGGCCACTGGTTCCAGAGCATCGACCGCCAACTGGCGTGGCCGGTGTCGACGCCGTCGTGGAACGGGGAGTTCGCGCAGAGGGCGATGAGGATCGGGGTCCAGGTGCGGATCTGGTCGAGGACGGCGACGCCCTCCTCCGGGGAGTCCACCGAGACGTGCACGTGCAGCCCGGACGTGAGCACCCGCCGGGGCAGCGAGCCGTACCGCTGCATCATCGTCGTGTACCGCTCCGACTCCGTCGGGTGTGGCTCGACCGGGCAGGGCGAGGTCGCGAGGGGGGCGGCATGTGCTCCGGCCTCGGACGCGAGCATCTCGGTGAACTCACGGTTGGCGAGCACCTGACCACCGAGCGCTGCGAGCGACGAGTGCGGGCGGGTGAAGACCTCGATGGCCTCCCGGTGCATCTCGCCGACGACTTCGCCACCGTCGCCGGGGCCGCCGGCAGCGACGGCACGGGCGAGCACCTGTTCCGCGACCGGGACGGGGTGACCCGTCGTCCGGTCGATGAGCAGCAGCTCTTCTTCGACTCCCATGGTGCGCATGCATTGAGTGAATCCTCGGGCGGCTGCGCATGGGCACCGGGTGGCCGGAGCACGCGGCAGGACGATCCGTGGAGCGCGGGTTCGGTCGCGGGGGAGGGTGGTGGGGGAGTTGGTTGCTGATTCGTCTGCCGAGGAGCGTGCAGCGCAAGATCGCGCGCTGATGGCGGTCCACATCCGGGCGCCGCCTCGCGCGCGTGGCTTCAGTACTCGAGCCGGGGCCACTCCTGCAGTCGAGGGAAGCGCGGACGTGGAGGCATCGGCTCGTCGTCTTCCATGAAGCGGAGCTCGGTGATCACCGTGATCTGATCCACTCCGTACGAGCGGTGTGCGACTCCGTCGCGCTCGTCGATGACCAGCGTCGTGCGTTGCGCGGGGTCGAGCTCGTGCTCGAACGTGAACAGCAGCCAGTGCTCGTTGATCCGCTGGACGAGCATCGGTGAGTAGCTCGCAGGTGACCCCCACAGGAGGAGCAGCTCAGGAGTGAGCAGCCGAACGGGAGAGGCAACCGTGCCGCTGCGAGCGAAGCTGACTTCCGACGGCCCGTCAACGGTGTGGAGGACGCCCTCCTCGTAGCGGTCGCGGTGGGTGTGCCCCTCCCGGTCGAACGTCCAATTCTCATCGCGTTCGTCAACGACCGCTTGGAACTGCCACGGGCGTTCGCGCCCGTCGCGTTGCATGCTCACGCCTCGCGCCAGTCGACGCTCTGGGAGCCGGAGCGCAGCAACCTCGATACGGAGCGTGGGGACGTCAGCCTGGGTCAGGACGGTGTCGAAACGCACGTGACCAGTGCGGTTGGTCCTCGTCGGTTCGGGCGCTGGAGCAGTCTCGTCGGCCCGTCGGTTCCCCGGACGTGGCCTCGTCACCTGATCCGAAGGCGCTGTCCGATGAACAGGGCTGCCCGAGCGATTGCTTCATCGGCTTCGTCGATCAGCCCGACGAACGCGGGGAACACGTGGGGCACGCCGGCAACGACGTCGAGGATGACGTCCGTTTCGGCGGCGCGTGCCAGGTCGGCGAGTCGGACGGCGTCGTCGAGGAGGAGCTCGTTCGTCCCGACTTGCAGGAGCATCGGCGGGAACCCCCTGAGGTCGGCGTGCACCGCTGGAGCGAGCAGCGGCTGCTCCGGGTCTTGACCGTCGAGGTACAGGGTGCCCGTGTGCTCCATCCCGGCGCGGGTGAAGAGCGGGTCGATGCCCTCCTTCGACGTCATCGACGCACCGGTACGCGTGTGGTCCAGCCCGGGCGAGAACGCGACGATCCCTGCAGGGACGGGGAGCCCGGCATCCCGGGCGGCGAGGGTCGTCGTCACCGCGAGGCCCCCTCCTGCGGAATCGCCAGCGAACACGATGCTCGCTGGGTCGACGTCGTGATCGAGCAGGTCGCGGTAGGCGGAGAGGCAGTCGTTGATGGCTGCCGGGAACGGATGCTCCGGAGCGAGCCGGTAGTCGACCGAGACCGCTGGCACGCCTGTGCGTTCCACGAGGTGCGCGGTCAATGCCATCGCGGTCTCGGGGGAACCAAGCGAGAACGATCCACCGTGCAAGTACAGAATGATGCCCGGACGGGCGTCAGCGCTCGGTTCGACGCGGACAGCGCCTCGACCGCCGAGTTCGATCGGCGTTCGCGTGACGCCCGCGGGGACGGGGAACTGGCTCATGAAGCGAGCGAACCCCTGCCGCATCTGCTCGACTGGCACCGGCCCGCTGGCCTGCGGTGCTGCCCGAAGCATGTCGTCGAGTGCCTGTCGTTGTTCTCGGCTCATGGTGCTCCTCCCGCCGGGCGGTTTGGTTGCCGCGGCATGCAACGGTAGACTGTATGCCGTGGCAACCAAAACGGCAAGCAATGATCTCGTGCAGCTCTTCGACGACCTGGTTCGAGCCGAGACGCGTCTCTACAACGCAGTGAGTGACACCCTGCGTCGCGAGCACGGCATCGTGGCTACGCAGTACGAGTTCCTCTGCTACTTCCGGGACCACCCTGCGTCGCGGATCGCAGACGTCGCCACGAACTTCGCTGCCGGAGTCGGGGCGATCAGCAAGGGGGTGGATCGACTCGCCGCGCGCGGCTGGGTCGATCGCCGACCGAATCCCACAGATGGGCGATCGGTGCTCGTCTCCTTGACTGACACAGGTGCCGCAATCGTCGCTGCGGCAGAGGTGACGTTCCGTCGCCAGCTCGCCGAACTCGTCGCCCCGTCTCTCGACGACGACCAAGTGAAGATCGTCGGTGCTCTGCTCCACACGCTCCGAGCCAGGTTGGGGAATGACCGGCTCGGCATGCCCGTCGGATGATGCAAGCCACGCAGCGCAGTGCAGCGAGTCCCGCATCGGGTCCGACAGCGGAGCTCTACCCGCCACGTGGTGACTGGTTCTTCGCAGGAGGTGAGGACACTCCTCGCCTCTCGTGGAGCTTTTTGCGGTACGCCCGCTAACGACATCCCGTAGACGACCGGCTACGGACGTCTGGCTTGCAGGGGCGAAGGTCGAGCGTCCAGGTGACGAATGGCTTCCCGGTGACGCCTGCTCTGATCTGTTCGGTCGGTTGCCAGCCTCGGTGCGCGTAGAAGCGCTTTGCCCGGTCGTTCCCGTCCCAGACCTCGAGTTCAGCGGTACCCGATGAAACGACGTCGACGAAGCGCTGGTACAGCGCACTACCGACCCCTGAACCGAACCGATCAGGGTCGACGTAGAGACTTGACAGTTCGGCAGGCAGATCGTCCCGCTCGGGGAGGTGACCCGCGATGAAACCCACGAGGTCCTCATGCAGCACCGCGACGGCGCACCAGGTGTCAGCCCTGGTCAACGTGTCGACCCACATCGGGTACCGATCACGAGCCGCATCGACCGGGTCGAGGGCATCCCCGTAGTAGGCCTCGCGTGATCGTTTGTGCACCCGCGCGATCTGTAGAGCATCAACAGGAGTCGCGCCGCGGATCTCGAATGCCATCGCGTCAGTCAACCAGTGTGACGACGCTCGGCGAAGTTCCCACGGTGCGGGTCCGAAGGGCGGGTGAAGCAACCCGTCCCAGGAAGGGATCTCCTCCCGGAACGACCAAGAGCGACCGAGGTGGCGTTCGGTAGCCCACCGGGATCGAGACTCTTGCGGGCCGCGCGACCATCGAGCACGCTGCCGAGATGACTACAGGTACTCCACCCCTTGTCTACGTGGTCATTGCTGGGCCACAAGCGTCTGGGAAGAGTGCCCTCACTGTGGCTCTCAGCGATGAGCTTCGCGGGCAAGGAGAGCGGGTTGCGGCAGTTGAGCTGGACCAGATCGCCTCGATGGCGCTACCCACGCTCCCGGGCTGGGAAATAGCGCATCAGATCACCGAGGCAGTCGCAGGGCTGTGGCTCCGCGCGGGGATGACCTGCGTCATCGTGGAGGGTGTCGGAACGGGCGAGAAGGTGCGCGGACTACTCCGGCAAGCACCTGACGAAGTCCCATCGCTGACGATCGCGACAACTGCACCTTTTGATGTCGCCTTCAAGCGCGCTTTGGCGGATCCAAGCCGCGGAGTGTCGCGTCAGGAGGACTACCTACGCGCGGCCTACGACCATTGGCAGCGTGAGCTGCCACGGATCGGAGCTGACTTGACGCTGCACACGGACCGAGAGTCGCTGGGGCAGTGCGTCGAGGCTGTGCGATCGCGGATCGCTCTCACTCGGCGGCAGCGGTACCGATGACGGATCCGCTACCGGACGGCAGCTGCCGGTACGCTGCCGCCATGTTGGTGTCACGGTGAGCAGGCCCGAGGGGCCGTCAGATCAGCGGTCCTGGCGCAGGATCCGCCGGTGGCTCATCGTCGCGATCGTCTTCGGGGCACTCGCGTTGCTCTTTGCGGTTCTGAATCTGGCAGGTACGCCGTCGGTCGGTCACCTGGTGCCAGTCGTCTGCTGGGCCATCTTCGTGGTCGCATTTTCGCTGGTGGCGAGGCGGGAAGACCACCGGCACCGTTGATCGGTAACTGCCGGCCGATGAGCCATCGGCGGTCTCGAATTGCTCGATTGCCGCTCGACCCCACCCCGCGGGGTCGTCGCCAGGAGGCACGAGTGCCAGCGAGTACCAGAGCACGAGTACCGGCCACCAGTGCAGTTCCTCGTCCGTGAGGGCTCGGACCGTCTGGTAGCCGTCCAGGAACTGCTGCCGAACGGACACGGGAACAGGTCCCCAGTCCCGGAAGAGCGTGCCCAGCATGACCGCGGAGCGAGCGACCTCGACGATTCGATGGTCGAGTCGGAGCTCCTCGAAATCGAGGACGCCGACGACCGTGGTGCCGACGCACAGGATGTTGGCGGCGCGGTAGTCGCCGTGCACGATCTGGAGAGGCGGGAGATCCGCAGGCGCTCGTTCGAGCATCCGCCAGAGTACGTCGCGGGCCGTCTGAGACAGCGACGGCGGCTCGGAAGCGATCCAGCCCGCGATCTGGTCGGTGAGCCGTGCCGGCGCGGACAGCACCCCGGGTCGCGAGTCGTGCAAGGGACACGAGCGCAGCGCGTCGTGCAGTCGAGCGAGCGTCGCCCCCGCTGCACGGACCTGATCGGCGTCCTCGACATCGAGGTGTGCTCCATCGATGACGCGTTGCAGACCCAGCGAGATGCCGTCGTCCGTCACCTGAACCTCACCTTCGAGGGTCGGTACCGGCGTCGACACGGGCAGTCCCTGTGCTCCGAGCCAAGCAGTGAGATCTGAGGTGAACGCGAGTCGCTCGAACCGGTCGGGAGCGACCGACCACTTCACCAGGAGGCGTTCGTCCCCTCCACGAACCCACGCGAGGGCGTTGCTGTCGCTCATCACCATCCGCTCCGGTGGCCCGACACGAACACGCCAGTGACGCTCGACCGTCGACCTGACCCAATCGCCCACCGCCTCGGCGTCCGCGAAGCCGAAACGGTTCCGGAGCACGTCGGTCGGATCGTCCTGCTCCCACAACATCTCGATCGTCATCGATCCCCCTGCATCACGAGACGAGCGCCGAGCCCGACACCCCGCCCGATCTTGCCCCGCCTCACAGGCCCTGTCGACAGGCTCCACACAGAGGTCCGTGGAGCGCGGGGTCAGTCACCGGGGAGACCGACCTTCGAACCGCGTGGGTCGACGTTCCGACGCGGCGGTGCCGCGACGACCGGGGCCGGCTCGAGCGCGAGGGCGCGGCGGCGTGCGGCGTCGGACCGCCCGATGCCCGTCACCGCCGCGATGAAGGTGGCCGACTGCAGCAGCATGAGCATCGGCGGCCAGAACAACACGAGCGGGGAGTCGAGCGTGCCGAGGCCGGAGAGCAGCGCTCCCGCCCAGACGAGTGCCCAGGTGATCGGCAGCAGGACGAACCGCGCCGCGAGGGCTACGGAGGGTCCGAGGGAGCGCTCGGCCCGAGCGAGGACCTCGTCGCGGTCCTCCGGGAGCATCGCCGGGGGACGCGCGGCGAACTGCCGGTCGATGCGCTCGCCGCGGCGCCAGTCGCCCGCTCCGGTGCCGGTGCCCCGGAGGTCGAGATCCCGACGGTGGACCCGGAGGAACACCCCGACGAAGCAGCCGAGTGCGGCCGCGAAACAGACGATGGCCAGGAGGCGCAGGGGCCACGCTCCGTCGAGGGCGCCCCAGAGCAGGGACGCGATCACCATGATCGTGCCTGAGACGACGGCTACCGTGCCGGTCACGACGGTCCGTCGTCGGAGGCGCGCCAGGTCGAGGAACTCCGATCGGCGCGAACGGGCGATGCGCCAACCGGTCGAGAACGCGTTGCCCATGCCGTCATCCTGCTCCCTCGCCGGGGAACACGGAACGGCCGGCCCTCGCCGAGGGCCGGCCGTTCCGGTGGTGGAGCTGTCGGGCTACGCGCCGGCGGTCAGGACCGCGGCGGCCGGGTCGAAGTCCTCCGGCAGCGGCGGGACCGCGTCGACGGACGACGTGATCTCGACGGCGGAACCCGATTCGGCCGCGTCGCGGATGCCGAGCAGCACGTCCAGGACGTGCAGGGCCAGGGCACCGGAGGCGCGCTCCGGTCGGTCCTCGGCGATGGCGCGCGCGAGCTCCACGACCCCGGTGCCCCGGCCCCAGGTGGAGCCGACGGCGGGCAGGGTCTCGGGCTCGTCCTGGCCGAAGCGCCAGAGGGTCGACTCACCCTCGAACGTGTTCGGGTCCGGCAGCGAGATCGTGCCGAGCGTGCCGTTGATCTCCACGAAGCCCTGGCGTGGCAGCGCGTGCTGGAACGAGAACGTCGACTGGGCGGACTGCCCGCCGGCGAACTCGATGAGCGCGGCGTGGTGCGTCGGGACCTCGACCGGGAAGGTCTCCCCGGCACGGTCACCCGACGCGATGGTGCGACGGTCGAGCGACTTCGACGAGACGGCCTGCACACGGCTGGCGGTGCCGAAGGCGTGCACGAGCGTGGTGACGTAGTACGGGCCCATGTCGAACAGGGGACCGGCACCGGTGGCGAACAGGAAGTCCGGGTTCGGGTGCCACGCCTCGGGTCCGGGCACGTGGAACAGGGTCGTCGCGGTCAGCGGTTCGCCGATGTCCCCGCGGGCGATGGCCCGGAGCGCCGTCTGGATGCCCGCGCCGAGCACGGTGTCCGGAGCGGTCGCGACCCGGAGGCCCTTCGCCTGCGCCGACGCGAGCACGGCCGCGGCCGAGTCGTGATCGGTGGCGATCGGCTTCTCGCTCCACACGTGCTTGCCGGCGTCGATGATCTGCTGGTCGACCTCGGCGTGCACGGCCGGGATCGTCAGGTTGATCACGATCTGGACGTCGTCACGAGCCAGGAGCTCGTCGACGCTGCCGGAACCGGCGACGCCGTACCGCTGTGCCTGCGCGGCGGCCCGGTCGAGCAGCACGTCGGCGACGAAGCGGACCTCGACGTCGGCGAACTGCGTCAGGTTCTCGAGGTACTGCGTCGAGATGTTCCCCGCGCCGATGATGCCGATGCCGAAGCGGCTCACTTGTCGTTGTCCTCGAGCCAGGTGAGGGACTCGGTGATGCCCTCGAAGACGTCGCCCTTGTACGCGTCGAACTCGACGACGCGGATGGCCTGCGGCGCCGCGGCGAGGATGCCCGCGACGTCGACGTCGCCCTGGCCGGCCGGGGTCTGGTTCTCGAACGCGCGCTGGAGCGCCTCCGGCACGATGAGCGCGCTCTCGGACGAGGGCAGTGCGGTGCGGATGTCGCCGTCGACCTTGCCGTCCTTGACGTGGATCGCGACGACGCGCTCGCCGAGGCCGCGGAGCACGGCGGCGGCGTCGGCGCCACCGACGGTCGCCCAGAAGGTGTCGACCTCGAGGACGGTCTCCGGCGCGAGCTGCTCGACGAACAGGTCGTAGACGGTGCGGCCGTCGACCTTGTTCGTGAACTCCCACTGGTGGTTGTGGTAGCCGAACGCCAGGCCGCGGGCGGTGGCCTCGGCGGTGAGCACGTTGACGCGCTCGGCGATCTTCTTCACGTCGTCGGCGGTCTGCCAGCGGTCGGTCGGGATGAACGGGTCGATGACGGTGTGGATGCCGAGGCGCTCCGCCGCGTCCCAGATCGGGGCGGTGTCGTCGGCGTCGATCACGGCGACGTGGCCGGACGGGGCATTCAGGCCGGTGGCGGCGAAGGCGCGCTCGAGGTCGGCGGCACGTTCGACGAACGCGTAGGGCTCGACGTTCTCGTAGCCGATCTCCCGGACCCGGGCGATGGCCTGGTCGAGGTCTTCGGCGATCGCGTCGCGCAGTGAGTACAGCTGCACAGAGGTGGTGGGCATTGCAGAGGCTCCTTCGATCCTGACGTGGTGTGCGGCCGACGGAGACACTGCTCCACGGCGAGACGATCCGACGCTACCGCAGAAACCACCCGCTGTGTGGTTTTCGTTTCCCGATGACGTGATCCGCGCCGGGCGGACCGTCGTACGGTTGCCTGATGACCGCCGCGCCGACCCGCACCTTCGCCACCCCCGTCGGCCGGATCGTCGGCCACCGCGACGGCGGGGTGGTCCGCGCGCTCGGCATCCCCTACGCCCGCGCCGAGCGGTTCGGTCGACCGCAGCCGGTCCCGCCGTTCACGTCGGACTTCGTCGCCGAAACCCCCGCGCCGGTGCCGCCGCAGCCGGCGACGCCCGTCCTCGAGGAGCTCATCCACCCGATCGAGGCCGAGGTCTCCGAGGACTGCCAGGCCCTCTCGGTGACCGTGCCCGCGGACCTCGGCGAGGACGAACAGCTGCCCGTGATGGTGTGGATCCACGGCGGGTCGTACGTCGTCGGCGGCGGGGACATCCCGATCCACGACCCCCGCGCGCTCGCCGAGGAGCAGCGGGTCGTCGTCGTGGCCGTCACCTACCGGCTCGGCGTCCTCGGGTTCCTCGGCGACGGGGTACGTGTCCCGGCGAACCTCGGACTGCTCGACCTGGTCGAGGCGCTGCGGTGGGTGCACGCGAACATCGCGGGGTTCGGCGGCGCCCCGGACCGCATCACCCTGTTCGGGCAGTCGGCCGGCGGTGACGCGATCGCACACCTCATGGTGGCCGAGGGCACGAACGGGTTGTTCCAGCGGGCCATCGTCCAGAGCGCACCGCTCGGGCTCTCGCGCCGTCGGGCCCGGATGAACCGGGCCATGCTCCGCGCGGTCGGCACCGTCGCACCGGACACCGCGTTGCCGGACGTGCTCACGCTGCAGGTGGCGGCCGAGAGGGCGGCGCTGCCGTACGGGCTGCGCGGCGGGATGCCGTTCGGCACGCAGTACGGGCACGCGCCGCTGCCCGCCGAACGCGACCTGCCGGACGCCTGGCGTGAGGCGGCCCCGCACGTCGAGGTGCTCATCGGGTCCGCGACCGATGAGGCCGCCCTCTACGTGCCGATGATCCCCGGGCTGCCGGCCGTCGCGCGCACCCGGGTCGGACGAGCCCTGCTCCGTTGGTGGCTCGTCCGCCCGCTCAGCGAGGTCATCTACGGCCACGATGCGCGGGCCTTCGCCGCCCGACACCGCGCCGCGGGCGGTCGGGCCGTGGTCTACCGACTGCACCGCGGGGTGACCGTCCGGCCGACCGGCGCGGTGCACATGAGCGACGTGCCGCTGCTGCTCGGCGACCGGGCGGCGTGGGCCGGCAGCCGGTTCGTGCCGGAACAGGACTGGGCGGCCGTCGAGCGCCGCGGGCCGGGGCACCGCGCGATCTGGGCGGAGTTCGCGCGCTCCGGCAGGATCACCGCACCCGACGACGAGACGCTGACGTTCGACCGCGGCTGAGCGCGGTCCGTCCGCGCCCCTCGAACTGGCGGTCGCGCGACCGCCGTCCGGACCGGATGATCGTCCTCATGCCCTCGCCCGATGCCGATCTCCGTCCCCGCATCGTCCAGGCCGCGATCGAGGCCTTCCGGCGCTCGGACTTCCACGCCGTCGGGCCCGACGAGGTCGCCGCGCTCGCCGACGTCACCGCCGATGACGTCACGGCTGCCTACCCGGTGTGGGAGCTGCTCGTCGTCGCCGTGATGAACCGCTGGGACAACGGCGACCGGGCAGCCCTGTGGCCCATCGCCGAGCAGCACGGCGCTGCCGCGTACCTCCGCGCCCGCCTGGAGTCCGGCCTGGCCGATCCCGGGCTCGTGCGCATCCGGATCGCCACGCTCAGCGCAGCCTCGGCGCCGACACACCCCGCCGCCGGGTGGTTCCGGACCCAGTACGTCCACGCGTTCGAGGACATCACCCTCGCCCTCGTGCGGGACGTCGTCGCCGGTCGCGAGCCGCGCGGGACGTCGCCCCGGCACGCGGCGGAGCAGCTGGTCGCGCTCTACGAGGGGTTGCAGGTGCAGTCGCTGATGCGGGACGACAACGACCTGCTCTCCGGGTGGGACCGGGCCGTCGCCCGGATGCGCGCCGGGTGGGGTGCGGTCGCGCTCGTCTGAACGGCCGGCGGCGGCCTCCTGGGTTCGGCGGCCTGCGGCGCGCATGATGGCCCGATGACCACGACGACCGCCGGGACGGTGCGCAGCTGGAGTGCTGACGAGGGGTGGGGAGTCGTCGACCTGGACCCGGTCGTCGGAGGTGGTTCGGGCCTCCCGGCCGTGCGCGACGTCTGGGCGCACTTCAGCGCGGTCGTGGGGCGTGACGTCGGGTACCTCGTTCCGGATGAGCGGGTGACCGTGGACTGGGACGACGTCCCGCACCCCCCCGTACGGCGGGCAGGCGAGCGCGGTGACCGTGGCGGACAGTGCGTCGACGGGATCGGGCACAGCCGCTCCGGGGGTGTCGGGCAGTTCCCTGACGATCGCGTGGGACGACGGCTCCAGGAGCTGACGTCGCGTCACCGCCGCGGACGGACACCGGGTCCGTCATCGGACGCGTCGTCCTGGTTCCGTGATGGTGACGAGTGTGTGAACTCCTGTCCGGGAGGCCGTGGATCTGCGAGTATCCGACGAACAGCCACAGGAGGGCAACGCACATGGGATACATCACCACCGACGACGGGGCAGAGATCTACTTCAAGGACTGGGGGGACCCCGACGCGCAGCCGATCGTGTTCCACCACGGCTGGCCGCTGTCCTCGGACGACTGGGATGCGCAGATGCTCTACTTCCTGGCGGAGGGGTACCGCGTGGTCGCGAGCGACCGGAGGGGTCACGGCCGCTCGTCGCAGATCGGCACCGGCCACGACATGGACCACTACGCCAGCGACGTGTCCGCCGTCGTCGAGCACCTCGACCTGCACGACGCGATCCACATCGGCCACTCCACCGGCGGTGGCCAGGTCGCTCGCTACGTCGCCCGGTACGGCCAGCCGCAGGGGCGGGTCGCGAAGGCGGTCCTCGTCTCCGCCGTGCCGCCGCTGATGCTCAAGACGGAGTCGAACCCGGAGGGCACCGACATCTCGGTGTTCGACGGGTTCCGTGCGGCACTCGCCGCGAACCGTGCCGAGTTCTTCCAGGCGGTGGCCTCCGGCCCCTTCTACGGCTTCAACCGTCCCGGCGTCACCACGTCGGAGCCGGTGGTCGCCAACTGGTGGCGCCAGGGCATGACGGGCAGCGCACTCGCCCACCTCGAGGGCATCAAGGCGTTCTCGGAGACCGACCAGACCGAGGACCTGCGGGCGATCACCGTGCCGGTCCTGGTCCTGCAGGGCGACGACGACCAGGTCGTCCCGTACGAGGACGCAGCCCTGAAGCAGGCCGAGCTCCTCAGCGACGCGACGCTGAAGATCTACGAGGGGTACCCGCACGGCATGCTGACCACGCACGCGGACGTCATCAACCCCGACATCCTCGCGTTCATCCGGAGCTGACGCCGCGGGCGCTGCGTCCGCAGCCGACCGGACGGGAGGCGCGGTGCCGGTGGGCCGACGCGCTCACCTGCACCGCGCCTCCCGTCCGTCAGACGGTCCGGGTCAGTCCAGCTGATGGACCAGGGCCTCGCTCGCCGCCCACGAACGATCGGCGTTGGCGGTGCTGATCGTCGGCGGCAGGGCGACCGTCCGTCCGTGGTCGTCGACCATCCCTCCGGCCGGACCGAGGTCTGCGGTCCGTGACGCCAGGTGGTCCGCGACCGGGCAGGTGGAGCTGGCGAACCGGTTCGTGACGCTGCCGACGAGCCGCAACGGCAGCGCCTGTCGACCGAGCAGGTCGGACTTGATCAGACCGGGGTGGAAGACCGCGGCGCTGATGCTGGTCTCGGTCTCCGCGAGGTGCCGTGACAGGAGCAGCTTCCACGCGACCGCCTGCGTCAGGACCCGTACCCCGGAGGCGTTCGCGTCCACGCCGTCCACCGCGAACTCCTTGAGACGCCGGACGAGTGCCGGCGCCACACCGACCGTGAGGACGCGTGCGGCCGGAGCGTCGCGGAGCAGTGGCAACGCGGCCCGCGTCAGGAGGTGGTGGGTCAGGTAGTTGGTCGCGAAGCTCCGGGGGATCCCGGGCCGCAGGTCACCGCGTTCACCGACCGCTCCCGTGGCGTTCACGAGCACGTCGAGCGTGCCCGCAGTGTCACGGAGGTCGTCCACCAGGCGAGCCACCGAGGCGGGGGACGTGAGGTCGGCGACGCGCGAGTCGACGTCCGCACCGGGCGCTGCCTGCTGCACGGCCCGCACCGCGTTGCGTCCGCGGTCGCTGTCTCGCGAGAGCAGCACGGTGCGGGCACCCAGGCGGGCGAGCCCCTTCGCGACGGCGAGCCCCACACCGGACGAGCCACCCGAGACGAGGACGGTCTTGCCCTCCATGCGCTGTGTTTCCATGACGACCTCCGGTTGATGACACGACGTGTCGTCAACCTAGCACCGGGGTGGGGCTGGCTCCACCCCTCAGCGGCCCGCCCAGTGCGGCCCGTCGTCACCGCCCGCGCACGGTCCGCGCCACACCCGGCAGGACCCCGAGCACCGCGACCACGACTGCGGCCCCTGAGAACCCGGCCCACGCCCCGACGTCGAACCCCGAGGACGGCGCCCCGGCGAGTCCCTGTCCGACCCCGACCAGCGCCGGAACCACCGCCACCGTGCCGATCACCACGGCGGCGACCGCCGTGAACGCCGTCTCGACCCCTGCCATCCGCAGCAGTTGCGCGCGGGTTGCGCCGGTCCGTTGCAGCAGTCCGAACTCGCCGCGACGCCCCCGCATCGCGGTGAGCAGCGTGCTCCCCGCCGCGGCGGCCACGAAGGCGAGCAACGCGATGACGAGCACCAGGGACAGCCGCCGTTCGCCGTCTCCGGACCGCAGCACGCTCGCGGCGTACCCGTCGGCGGTGGTCACGCGCAGGTCCAGGGCGAGGAGGGCCTCCCGGACGGCCGCACGGTCACCCGGACGAGCGTCGACCAGCAGCGTGTCGACGGGTCCGGCCGACCGGTCGCGGACCAGCACGTCCCCGAACGCCAGCCCCCGGTCGTAGGCCGCGACGACGCGTGCCGAGGTGGCCGGGCTGTCCCCGGACCGCAGCTGGACGGTGTCGCCGAGGCCGGTGGGCGTCAGCGCGACCAGGTCGTTGCTCACCGCGACGGTGCCGGGGGCGTCGAGCGCGGCGAGGGACCCGGACCGGACGTCGGGGTCGACCGAGCGGGTGTCCGCGGACAGGCCGCGGACGACGGTCGGTTCCCACTCCAGGCCGCCGAGGCCGCCGAGGTCCTCATCGGGCTGCTCGACCTGCACGGATCCGGCACGGTCGCGCATCGTCGTGGTCGCACGGACTCCCGGGACGGCGGCGATCCGCTCGAGCTGGTCCGCCGTCACACCTCCTGAGGAGGTCACCACCAGATCGGCCGGGAGGCCCGCCACCAGCTGGTCGGCAGTGGCCCGGTCGACCGCGGCGTCCGTCCCGGTCTGCACCGTGCCGAGCGCGACGAGGAGCGCGAGAGGCACCACGGCCGCGCTGAGCCGCCGGGAGGCTCCGCGTGCGTTGAGGAGGGCGAGCACGCTGGCCGCGCCGCCGACTCCGCGACGGGCGACGGCGAGGCCACGACGAGCAGCCCACTGCACCAGGAGCGGTCCGGCGAGGGCCGCGGCGACGACGAGCACGATCGCCGAGGTGGCACCGGCGGCGCTGCCGACGAGGCCCGGGGTGAAGAAGGGGGTGGCGGCGATGCCGAGTCCGGCGAGGGCGGTCACCCCGGCGGCGATCCGGCGACCGGTGGACAGCGTCGGGACGTCGGTCGTGCTGGCGCGGACGGCGTCCGTCGGACTCGGACGGGTCGCGGCCCGGGCGGCCATCGCCGCTGCGAGGAGCCCCGTCGGGACGAGGACGACCAGTGTGGTGAGCAGCGGCACGACGCTCGCCGTCAGGGTGAAGCCCGCCGGGACGATGTCGCTCGCCCGCAGCAGCGGTGTGACCGAGGCGGCAGCGAACGTGCCGACCACCGCGCCGAGCGGAGCGACGAGCGCGAGCAACAGCAGCACCTCGGTCCGGACCGTTCCGCGGATCTGCGCGGCGGTGGCGCCGACCGCGCGGAGCAGCGCGAACTCGCGGCGGCGCTCGCGGAGGACCCCGGCGAAGACGTTGGCCACCATGAACACGGTGATGAGGAGCAGCGTGCCCGCGAACGAGCCGGCGACGCTGGACAGGAACGGCAGTTCGGGGTGGCGGACCCCGGCCTCGAGCCAGGCGGTGGTGATGCCGAGGAGCATGGCGGCCAGGGCCACGACGATCCCGGCACCGAGCACCGCGGCCCGGTTGACGACGAGCAGGGAGCGCAGGGCGACGCGCACGGCTCAGCGCCCCAGACCGAGGACGCGGGCGGTGACGGACTCGAGCGTCGGGGCGACCAGCTCGTCGCGCACCCGGCCGTCCGCCAGGAACACGACCCGGTCGGCGTAGGTGGCAGCGCGGGGGTCGTGGGTGACGAGCACCAGGGTCTGCCCGAGGGACCGCACCGCGTGCTGCAACAGCTGCAGGATCCGGTCCGCGGTCGCGGTGTCCAATGCCCCGGTGGGCTCGTCGGCGAACACCACGTCCGGCCCGGCGACGAGCGCACGGGCGATCGCGACGCGCTGTGCCTGGCCGCCGGAGAGCTCGCCCGGCAGCCGGTCGGCCATGCCCTCGAGCCCCACGGCGTGCAGCAGTCCGGCCACGCGGTGGTCGTCCTCGCGGACCCCGGCCAGGGTCAGGGGCAGCCGGACGTTCTCGCCGACGGTCAGGTGGGGCACCAGGTTGTAGCCCTGGAAGACGAAGCCGACGTGGTCGCGTCGGAACCGGGTCACCGCGTCCGGGGAGAGCGTGCCGAGGTCGACGCCGCCGATGACGACCCGGCCGCTGGTGGGGGTGTCGAGTCCGGCGGCGCAGTTGAGGAAGGTGGACTTGCCGGAGCCCGACGCTCCCATCACGGCGGTGAAGGTGCCGGCGGCGACGTCCAGGCTCACGCCGTCGAGCGCGCGGACCGTCGACGGGCCGTTGGGGTACGTCTTGGTGACGTGGTCGAGGTGCACGGCGGTGCCGCTCGGGCGGGCGGCGGTTCCGGGCTCGGGGTGGAGGGCTGTGGACACGGGGGACTCCTCGCTGTGCGGTGCGCGGGTTCGCACGACACCGTCCACGCTAGGAATCCGGACCCGCCCGCCCCAGGGCCGAACGGTGGGACCGTCGGAGTTGCGTCCTTCGATGCAGGCCGCGCCGGATGCAGACCCGGCAGACCCGGCAGACCCGGCAGATCGGCAGACAGGCCGGACGGGAGGCGCGGCGCGGCGTTCCGGCATCGGCCCGGTCCCTGGGATGGTCGGCACATGGAGTACACGGACTACGACACCCGGCTGGCGTCCTACGCCGTCGTCACCGACGGGGACCGGGTGCTGCTCGCCCGGTTGAGCTGGCCGGACGCCGGGCTCTGGACGTTGCCGGGCGGCGGGGTGGAGCTCGACGAGACCGTCGAGGAGGGTGCGGTCCGCGAGGTGCTCGAGGAGACCGGGTACGACGTGGTCGTCGAGGAGCTGCTCGGGGTGCGTTCCCACGTCGTCCCGCCCGAGCGTCGGAAGACCCGGAACGGCCGACCGATGAAGGCCGTGCAGGTGGTGCACCGAGCCCGGGTCGTCGGGGGAACGCTGCGCCACGAGGCCGAGGGGACGACGGACCTGGCGGCGTGGGTGCCGATCGCCGAACTCGGGTCGCACCGCCACGGGCTGCTCGTGGCGCAGGCACTGCGGTGGGCGGGCGTCACGGCGGGGTGAGCCGCGCCTGCCGGCCGCCCCGTCAGTGCTGACCCGGTCGGTGCTGCGCGACGAACGGGTCGAGCACGGCCCAGGTGGCCTCGGGTGCTTCGAGGTGTGGCAGGTGTCCGGCCGCGGGGACCTCGGCGAACGCGGCACCGGGGACGGCTGCGGCGACGGCGCGTCCGTGGCCGACGGTGACGACGCGGTCGCTCGCGCCCGAGACGACGAGGGTCGGCACCTCCACGGACGCCAGGCGCTCCAGCAGGGTCGGGTCGCTCATCCCCCGACCGGCGAGGACCGCCATGGTCTGCCCGTTCGACCGCAGGACGGCGCGCTGCTCCTCGGTCACGAGTGCCGGGTCCTGGTACCCGCGCTCGGGGTCGTGCCAGGCGACCTCGGCGAGTCCGCGGGCGTCGAGCGCGAAGAAGTCCGCGATCGGTTCGCCCTCGACGACGACCCCGACGGTGTCGATGACGACCACGCTGCCGAGCACGCCGGCGGAGCGCTCGTCCGCCGCGGCCTGCACGGCCATCTCGAGAGCGATCCACCCGCCGATCGACGACCCGACGACGAGCACGTCGCGCTCGCCGTGGTCGCGGAGCCGGGTCAGGTACGCCGAGGCCAGGTCGGCGATCGTCGTGATCGACTCCGGTCGGTCGGTGCCGTCCCAGCCCGGGTGGGTCGGGGCGTGGACGGACCGGGAGGCAGCGAGGTGTCCGACGATCGGGGCGACCGTCCGGGGTCCACCGCCCCCGTGCAGCACGAGGGCGGTCGGTGCGGTGGGGTCGCCCGCGCGGAGGACGGGCAGGTCGTCGGGGAGGGTGTTCGGCATGGTCGTGGCTCCTGAATCAACATGCTGATGTAAACGTGTTGATACCGTAGCACCATGACGACGGACCTCGAACGGCTCGGGCAGGCCATCAAGCGGGCGCAGTACCGGAACCACCGCACGATGGACCTCGCCCTCCACGACGTCGGGGTGACCCTGGTGCAGTGGGACGCCCTGCGCGCCGTCGACCGGATGCCGGGTGCGTCCGGCCACGACCTGGCCGTCGCCACGTTCCAGAGCGACCAGGCGTTCGGCACCCTCGCGGCGCGACTGGTGGAGCGCGGACTCATCGAACGGTCGGCCGGTCGCGGGCGTCGGCTCGTGCACACCCTCACAGACACCGGTCGCGAGGCACTCGACGACGGACACCGTGTGGCCGCCCGGGTGCTCGACGAGCTGTTCGCTCCGCTCGACGAGCCGGGTCGTGCGGCGCTGATGGCCGCCCTGACGACCCTCACCGAGGGGGAGTGACCGCCGCTGTCGGCTCCGGGTCGTAGCGGACCGCCAGCACCGTGACGTCGTCCGCGTGGTGCCCGGCGCGCCCGAGCTCCTCCAGACGGGAGACCAGGCGTTCCGGGTCCGGCTCGGTCACGGCGAACGCCTCGAAGCGGTCGAGTGCGTCGAGTCCGTCGCCGAACAGGTCCAGGACGCCGTCGCTGACGACGAGGACCACGTCCCCACGGCCGAGCAGCGTCTCCTGCGTCGTCCAGCTCGTCCCGACGCCGATCGGGGTGTCCGTGCTCCGCAGCCATTCGTGGCCACCCTCGGCGCGGAGCACCAGGGCCAGTCCGTGCCCGGCGTCGACCCACCGGGCGACCCCGTCGACGTCCAGGTGCATGTGGAAGCACGTGGTGAACTGCTCGGTCGCCGGCGCGTCCAGGCCCACGTCCAGACCGGTCGCGGTCCGGCTCACCGCTTCGTCCGGTGCACCCACCCGCACCGACGACCGGAGGACCGACCGCACCACCGCGGCGATCATGCCCGCGCCGACGCCCTTGCCCATGACGTCCCCGAGGGTGAAGGCAGCGCCGCCGGCGGTGGGGAACCAGTCGTAGAAGTCGCCACCCACCGAGCGGGTCGGCAGGCACACGGCCCGCACCGTGAAGGCCGCCGGGAGGTCCGCCGTCGACACGGGCAGCAGGGAGCGCTGGACGAGCGCCGCCTGGGAGATCTCGGCCTCGGCCTGTCGCCGCAGCTCCTGGACGGTGTGCAGACGGACCGCACCCTGCCGGGCGAGTTCGTTGGTGACGCCCGCGACGGCGGTGAAGACGACCAACACGACGACGAGCCGGACGACCTCGCTCGCGACCAGGTCGGCGTGCCCGAGGAGCATCGGCACCAGGAAGGTCCCAGCCGTCCCGACCAGGGGGTAGAGGACGTTCTGCCGGCCCGGCCGTGCGGCGATCCAGATCACCGGCAGCAGGACCGCGGCGAGGAACGGGGACCGCGAGTCACCCGTGCCGTAGCGCAGCAGGCCGATGGCGACGAAGTCGAGCGCCGGCACCAGGAGTTCGAACCGCATCAGCGACGGTCGGGCCATGAGCAGTGCGGTGAACGCCAGCCCGAGGACCGCCAGTGCCGTCCCCGTCCACATGCTCGTCGCGTTCGTGACCGTCAGCCAGGGCAGCAGCACGCTGCACACCGCGGCGAGGAGCGACACCACGACGATCACTGCCTGGTTGGTCACCGGGGTCGTCCTCGCCCCGGTCCGCCCGGGGGCGGTACCCGCTCGGTCGGTCGCGGTGTCCGGGACGACGGTCCGACCGGCAGCCGTCTTCGTCATCAGGACCTGACGCTACCGGCAGCAGGGGCACGGGGGAACGCGCCCGTTCGTGGGTCAGAGACGGCCGGCTCGGCTGCCACGTGCGGCTGGCTGGAGGCCGATGCAGCAGGATGGGGGCGTGAGCACGCCGGAGACCCTGTCCGCCGACCAGGCCGTCGCACGCGCGGTGGCGCTCGCCGCAGCCGGTGGCCGGAGCGTGCTCGGCATCGCGGGCGCTCCCGGTGCGGGCAAGTCGACGCTCGCCCGACGCGTGGTCACCGCGGTCACCGAGCAGCTGGGTCCGGGCATCGCCGTGCAGGTCCCGATGGACGGCTTCCACCTGGCGAACGCCGCGCTCGACGCCCTCGGCCGGCACGACCGGAAGGGCGCGATCGACACCTTCGACGCGGCCGGGTACGTCGCGCTGGTCCGACGGCTGACCGGGGGTGCGGGCGCCGACAGCGCCGACAGCACCGACAGCACCGACACGATCTGGGCCCCGGACTTCGACCGCCGTGTCGACGAGCCCGTCGCCGGCAGCATCGCCGTCCCGCCGGAGACCGTGCTCGTCGTCTCCGAGGGCAACTACCTGCTCGACCAGAGCACGCCGTGGCGCGAGCTGCCGGGGCTCTTCACCGAGACCTGGGCCTGCGTGGTCGACGACGACGTCCGCGTCGACCGCCTCGTCGGTCGACACATGCGCCACGGCCGCGACCACGGGTCCGCCCGGGCCTGGGCCGTGGAGGTGGACGGTGTCAACGCCGCACGGGTCGCGGCGGACCTGCACCGGGCCGCCGTCCTGGTCCGGACGTAGCGCCAGACCACCCCCACCATCGCGCCACCCCCGCACCACCGACCGACAGGAGCACGACGTGACCATCGCCATCACCGGGGCGACCGGCAACATCGGCGGGTCCGTCGCCCGCGCGCTCGCCGCGGACGGCACGCCGTTCCGCATGGTCGTCCGCGACGCCTCCCGCGCCCCGGAGCTGCCCGGTGCCGACGTCGCGGTCGCCACCTACGCCGACGCTGATGCCGCCCGAGCTGCCTTCGCGGGCGTCGAGGTCCTGTTCCTGGTGTCCGGCGCGGAGGCCCGTGACCGGCTCGACCAGCACCGCACCGTCATCCGTGCCGCGGCCGACGCCGGGGTCCGGCACGTCGTCTACACGTCCTTCCAGGGCGCGGCCGCCGACGCGACGTTCACCCTCGGGCGTGACCACTTCTGGACCGAGCAGGCGATCCGCGACACCTCGATGGCGCACACGTTCCTGCGCGACTCGTTCTACCTGGACTTCGTCGAGGACCTGGTCGGCGAGGACGGCGTGATCCGCGGTCCGGCGGACGACGGCGCGATGGCCGCGGTCGCCCGGGCGGACGTGGCGCGGGTGGTGACGGCCGTCCTCCGCGAGCCGGCGCGACACCTCGACCGCACCTACGACCTGACGGGTCCGGCGGCGATCACGCTCGAACAGGCGGCCGCGGTGGTCAGCGGCGTGCGTGGCCGTCCGGTGTCGTACCACCGGGAGTCCCTGGAGGAGGCGTACGCCTCCCGCCAGCGCTGGCAGCCCGAGCCGTGGCAGGCGGACGCCTGGGTGAGCACCTACACGGCGATCGCGGACGGGTCGCTCGCGAAGGTGTCGGGTGACGTCGAGCGCGTCACGGGCCGTCCGCCGATGACGCTCCGCCAGGTCCTGGAGGCCCGGGGCGCCTGAGGCAGGCCGACTGCGGGCGCTGCGGCAGGCCGGCAATGGGCGCTGCGGCAGGCCGGCAATGGGCGCTGACCGGCTCGGCTCAGCGCACCTTCCGCGCCGACACCGACCCGACCACGCCGAGCAGCAGCACGGCGACCAGGACGGTCAGCAGCGGAGCCGTCCAACCACCGGTCGCCCCGTGCAACGCACCCGCGACGAGGGGGCCGGCGGAACCGAGCAGGTACCCGCCGCCCTGCACGAATGCGGACATCCGGCGGGCGTCGTCGTCGTTCGACACCAGCCGCACGATGACGATGAAGATGATCGTGATGCCGCCACCCTGGGCCGCACCGCCCAGGACGGACCAGAGCAGCCAGAGCTGCGGGGCCACGAGGAGCCCGAGCGGCATCGCCAGCCAGAAGAACGCGACGAGGACGATGATGACCCGCGGCCGGAACCGGCTGGCGAGCACGGGGACCCCGAGCGCACCGACGACGGCCAGGATCTGGAACACCGACGAGCTCGCGCCCGAGGACGCCGTGTCGAAGCCGATCTCGTCGTGCAGCAGCGTCGGGATCCATGCCGTCAGCGCGTAGTACGAGAACGCCTGGCCGCCGAACGCGAGCATGAGCCCCCACGTCACCCAGCGCTTGGCGGGGTGCGGCAGGGTCTCGATCACGGGAGCGCGTTGCTCGGCGACGGTCCGCACCGACCCGGTGTCGAGCACCTGGTCGATCGGTCCGGTGACGGGCAGCGACTCCGGGTCGTGGTCGGTCCCGCGCCAGGCCGCACCGGCACCGACCGTGTAGGTCCACGCCGCCGCCGCGGTGAGCGCCAGGACGCCCCACACAGCGATCGCGACCGGCCAGCCCCACGCGGCCGCGATGGGCGCGGTGCCGAGCGAGGTGATCATCGACCCGATGTTGAGCGCCGACGTGTAGACACCCGTGACCAGACCGACCCGTTCCGACGAGGTGTCGCGACGGATCACGACCGGGATCACCACGTTGCCGATCGTGATGCCGATGCCGATCACCGCGGTGCCGATGAGCAGGGCGGCCTCGTGCGGGACCGACCGGACGACGGTCCCGACCAGCACGATGAGCAGCGACAGTGACACCGCGCGCTCGGCGGTGAAGCGGGCGATCACCCAGCTGGCGAACGGTGTCGCGAGGGCGAAGCAGAGCACCGGGATCGTGGTGAGCAGGCCGGCGACCGTCGCGGTCATGCCGAGGTCGGCGCGGACGTCCCCGATCACCGGCGCGGGTGCCACGATCGGGCCGCGGAAGTTCAGGGCGACCAGGACGATCGCGGCCGGCAGCAGCCAGGCGGCACCGCGCAGGCCCGTCTGCACGGTGCCGGACTTCCCCGTGCCGGACGTCATGCGCTCGGCAGCAGGATCGGCAGCAGGTCGAGCGGCGTCGCCGCCTGCGCGATGGTGCCCACGGCCTCGGCGGGCGAGCCGTAGCCCCACTCCGCGAAGACGGTCGGGACGCCGTGCGCCGCCGCGCCCTCGACGTCGTGCAGGCGGTCCCCGACGAGCACCGGGCGGGACACGTCGAAGCCGTGGGCACGCAGGCGGCGCAGCGCTTCCTCGACGACGTCGGCCTTGGCGGAGCGGACCTCGTCGTCGCTCGCGCCGGTGATGATGTCGATGTCCCCGGTCAGTCCGTAGTGCTCGAGGATGTACGTCGCCGGGGTCTCGGGCTTGCTCGTCGCGGTCGAGATCGGCACGCCGGCCTCGTGCAGGGTGTGCAGGACGACGTCGATGTCCGGGTACATCCGGCTGTCGAGGGCCCCGTGCGAGAAGTAGTGCTCGCGGTACACGGCGAGCGTCCGTTCGGTGAGCTCGTCGTCCATGCCCATCGCGATGCGGAACGTGTCGAGGATCGGGGGACCGACGAACGACAGCAGCGTCTCGTGGTCCGGCACCGGGACGCCGACCTGCTCGAACGTGTACGTCAGGCTCTCGAGGATGCCCGGTGCCGAGTCGCTGATGGTGCCGTCGAGGTCGAACAGGACGGCGGTGAACGGACGCTCGGGGCTGTTTGTCATGACCTGCCAAGCCTAGCCGCGCCGGACGGGACGACCGAGGAGGCGGTGGTCCGCGCCTCCGGTCAGAACAGGCGGGCGTGCCCGCCGTCGATGCCGCGCATCTCGTCGTAGTCCAGGACCAGGCAGCGGATCCCGCGGTCCTCGGCCAGGGTGCGCGCCTGCGGGGCGAACGACTGCGCTGCCAGGACGCCCTGCACCGGACGCAGGTGCGGGTCACGGTTCATCAGCTCGAGGTAGCGGGTGAGCTGCTCGACCGCGTCGATGTTGGCGTTCCGCTTCATCTCGACTGCGACGCTCGCACCGGCGTCGTCCCGAGCCAGGATGTCGACCGGTCCGATGGCCGTCATGTACTCGCGGCGAACCAGCGTGTGGCCGTCGCCCAGGAGCTCGATCTGCTCGGCGAGGAGCTGCTGCAGATGTGCCTCGACCCCGTCCTTCACCAGACCGGGGTCGACGCCCAGGTCGTGGGACTCGTCGGCGAACACCTCGTGGATGCTGACGATCAGACGGTCCTGCGTCTTCTTCTGCGTCACCGTCCACACCTGGGTGATGCCGGCGGCGGCCTGGTCCTCGTCGGGCTCCGCGATGGCGATCGAGCACGGCGGGCTCATCCAGTTGAGCGGCTTGTAGCTGCCGCCGTCGGAGTGGACGAGCAGCGAGCCGTCGGCCTTCAGCATGAGCAGGCGGTTCGCGAGGGGCAGGTGTGCCGACAGGCGACCGGCGTAGTCGACGGAGCAGCGGGCGATGACGAGACGCACCCGGAGAGCCTAACCGGGATCGCGTGCCCCCCCGGCGGGTCGCGGTCAGCTGCGGTCGGCGTCGGCGGTCGCGGTGGCGTCGCGCTCCGCGTCTGCTCCGGACTGGAGGCGCGGCTCGCCACCCTTGTGCGCGTCACCCGACGGGGTGGTCGCCGCGGCACCGGCACCGGTCCGCTCGCGCGCTGCACCGGAGGCGAGGCCCGCCGCGATGATGAACACGAACACGATGAGCAGCCCGTTGAGGAGGCCCACGTGCTCGCCCGCGAATCCGATGATCGGCGGCCCGGCGAGGAACGCCACGTAGCCGATCGTCGCGACCGCGCTGACCTTGGCGGCCGCGGTGCGGGGATCGTCGGCGGCGGCGGACATGCCCATCGGGAACCCGAGCGACGCCCCGAGCCCCCAGAGCACGACGCCGACGATCGCGATCGGCACGCTCGGTACGAAGATGAGCATGCCGAGGCCGACCACGGCGACGACGGCGCTGGCGCGGAGCACCGGCACCCGGCCGAACCGGTCGATGAGCGGGCTGCCGGCGATCCGACCGGCGGTCATGGCGGCGAGGAACACCGCGAGGACCGCGGAACCGCCGTCGTTCGCCAGACCGTGCCCGTCGATCATGGCGAGGGGCAGCCAGTCGTTCGCGGAACCCTCGGCCAGGGCCATGCCGAGGACGATGACCCCGATGAGCAGGGTCGACGGCTGCCGCCAGACGGCCCAGCGGGAGACCGGCAGGGCGACGGGACTGGTGTCGGTGGCCTCGGGCTCGACGTGGCGGTCGTCGCCGAACCAGCGGATGGCGACGATCATCGCCAGGCTGGTGAGCACGCCGACGACGATGAAGTGCACCGCGACGGGGACCTCGAACCGTTCGGCGAGCGAGCCGATGCCCGCGCCGGCGAGCGTGCCGACGCTGAACGCGGCGTGGAACAGCGGCATGATCGTCCGGCCGCCCAGGCGCTCGGCCGTCGCGCCGGCCACGTTCATCGACACGTCGCACAGCCCGTTGCCGAAGCCGAACGCGATGAGGCAGACCCAGATCGCGGCGAAGCCCCAGCCGAGCGTCACGGCGACGCCCGCGGTGACCATGCCGAGCGCCAGGCACGCCGACGCGACGAGCACCCCGCGGCGGGCGCCCAGGCGGGCGACGATGTGGCCGGCGAAGGTGAGCCCGCCGATCGAGCCGACGGACATGCCGAGGACCAGGAGGCCCATCGTGAAGGTGGAGGCGTCGAGGGAGTCCCGGACGCTCGGTACACGGCCGAGCCAGGTGGCGATGTCGAGCCCGGAGAGCGTGAACACCACGAACACCGCGTTGCGCCAGGCGCGCGTCGTCGGTGCGCTGCGGGTGGTGGCCTTCGTCATGGTCCTGTCCGATCGAATCGATTCGAGCTGGTGTTCCCGTTACGCTAGCCAGCGATGGACGAGACGGCAAGCGAACCGGGCGAGTCGGATGACCGCGCCCAGGTGTCCCGCGCGTCCCGACCGGGCGGGGCCGGACCGGCGGCCGGTGCTGCCCGCACGGGGCGTGCCTCCCGGCCGACGCTGGCAGCCGTCGCCCGCGCTGCCGGTGTCGCCCCGTCGACCGCGTCCCTCGCGTTCAGCGGCAGCGGACCCGTGTCCGAGGACACCCGACAGCGGATCCTCGCCGTGGCCGCCGAACTCGGGTACGACGGTCCGGACCCCCGAGCCCGCTCGCTGCGCCGTGGGCGTTCCGGCGTCATCGGCGTCGTCCTCGACGACCGCCTGAGCGACGCCTTCCGCGACCCCGCCAACATCCTCACGCTCGACGGCATCGCCGAGGTCGCCGGCGCCGCCGGGGTGTCGCTGCTGCTCGTGCGGAGCCCGCTCGACGACGAACGCGGGATGGCCCCGCTCGTCGACGCACCGATGGACGCCGTCATCCTGATCGGCTGCAACGTGCGGATCGACCCCGCCGTCGCCGTCCTCCGACGTCGGGCGATCCCCGTCGTCGCGATCGAGGCGGACGCGATCGAGGGGGCCGTCCCGGTGCACCTCGACAACCGCGAGGGCTCACGCCGTGCCGCCGAGTACCTCCGGGAACTCGGCCACCGGGCGGTCACCGTCGTCACCCTGCCCCTCGACAGCGCGCGCGAACGCGGCCCGGTCGACGAGGCCCGCGAACGCTCGTCCTCGGCGTTCACCACCATGGAGCGACTCCGCGGGGTCCGCGACGTCTACCCGGAGGCACCGGCCATCGCGGCCGGCGGGAGTTCGGTGGAGGAGGGCCGCATCGCCGGCGCAGCGCTCTTCACCTCGGGGGCCGAGGCACCGACGGCGGTCGTCGCGCAGAGCGACCTGCTCGCCGTCGGGGTGATCTCGGCGGCGCTCGAGGCCGGACTCCGCGTGCCCGAGGACGTCAGCGTCGTGGGGTTCGACGGCATCCAGGTGGACGACAGCCTGCTGCACCGCTCCCCGATCCGGCAGCTGACCACGCTCGTGCAGCCGTTCGTGCCCAAGGGCGAGGCCGCCGCACGGGCCGCGCTCGCCATGCTCGAGGGGGAGTCGCCGGAGCCGGCCTCGTTCCGGTCCGAGCTGCGGATCGGGGACACCACGGCGGTGCCACGGGCGTAGGGGCGGCCGGCTGCGTCGTCTTCGTCGTCGCGGTCGTCGCGCCTGCGGGTTCCGTCCGGCTGCGCCCAACAGGAGCCGGTCTGAACCACGGGAAGCAGTGGTTCGGACGGGATCGGGCCGCGCGGGTCCAGCCCGAACCACCGGCACGGTCCGGTCCAGGAGCGTCGGCCGGGAGGCGCGGCACCGGCTGGCCAGGCGCCTCCGGTCCGGCTGTGGCCGGTCGGGCACCGCACCGGTGTCGCTGAGGCTGTGGTTGGTTGGGGTCGTGACCACCATCCCGGCCGCCGGTGCGGCGTCGAAACCGAACGGTGCCCTCGACGAGGCCACCCGCCGGGCCGAGCGGCTCGCGGAGCACGGGCCGACCGTCCGCGGGCCGTCGGTGACCGCCTCGCTGGCGGTTATCTCCGTGTTCATGACCGTCGTCGTGCCCGTCCTGGTGTTCGGCGGGCCCTGGTGGTCCGGTCCGGTCGTCGTCGCGGTGGTCGGCATGGTGCTCGCCATCCGCGCCTGGGTCGTCGGACGTCGACACCACACCCTGCAGCCGTTCCGCATCGCGACCGAGGAGCGTCCGTTCTCGGTCCTCGATCGAACGCAGCGACGACTGCTCTGGCGTCACATCACCGGTCGGGCATCGGCGACGGCGGACACCGCGCCGCTCGTGCGCGCCTTCCTGGGTTGGCAGCGGCGGTCTTCACGGGGAGCCGTGCCGAGTCTCATCGCACTCGGGGTCGTCATGCTCGGATCCGCCTGGGCGATCGCGCTGTCATCGGGCGAGGTGCTCCTCCTGGTGCTCCTGCTCGTCGTGGCGGTCTTCATCGGCGTCATGACCACGCTCGAGTCGCGCCGTCGGGAACGGGTGCTCCGGTCGTTGCCCGATCCGCAGGCGGCGCCGCGCAACCAGGACTGACGAACGGTACGCCCGGGTCAGCGGGCGAGCGCCGCCGCGATCCATCTCGGCCGGTGCGCCCGTACCCCGAGCGTCACCGCCCGCAGCCCGATGTAGCCGAACGAGAAGACAGCCCAGAGTCCCGCAAGTCCGTCCCCGAGCCACCAGAGCAGCGGCAGGTACACGACCAGGTTCACCACACCGACCAGGGCCAGGTACCGGGCGTCACCGGCACCGATGAGCACCCCGTCGAGGACGAACACGTACCCGGCGATCGGCAGCCCAGCCGCGATGAGGACCAGGACCAGGGGCAACGCGGACCGAACCTGCTCCGAGTCGGAGAACACCGGCCCGAGCAGGCCGCTCGCGGCCAGTGTCAGCGCACCGAGCAGGACGCCACCGGCGATGCCGAGGACCACGAGCCTCCCGGTCACCAGGCGCACCCGACCGGCGTCCCGTGCACCGAGCGCGTGGCCGACGAGGGCCTGCCCGGCGATCGCCAGCGCGTCGAGCGCGAAGGCGAGCGTGCTGAAGACCGTCAGGCCGATCTGCGTCGTCGCCAACCCGATGGTGCCGAGCCCGGTCGCGGCGGCGATCGTGGCGAGCATCGCGACGCGCAGTGACGCGGTGCGCAGGAACAGCCACGCCCCGGACCGCAGCGCCCGGACCACGCCGGACGCTCCCGGCCGCAACGGAGCCCCGGACGCCCGCGCGGCCCGGACCGCGATGACGACGTACACGGCTGCCATCGCCCACTGCACGACGACGGTCCCGGACGCCGACCCCGCGACCCCCCAGCCGAGGCCGTAGATGAGCAGCGCATTGAGCAGCCCGTTGGCGATGAAGCCGACGGTCGCGACGACGAGGGGTGTCCGGGTGTCCTGCAGCCCCCTGAGCAGGCCCGTCGAGGCGGTGACGACCAGGATGCCGGGCAGCCCGATCAGGGAGACGAGCAGGTACGCGGTCGCTGCGTCCGACACCTCGGGGGCGGCGCCGAACACGTCGATGAGCGGGCCGGCGACCGGCCAGCCGACCAGTGCCAGGACGACACCGAGGCCGAGCGCGAGCCACATCCCGTCGATGCCCGCATGGACCGCACCGCGGCGGTCGCCGGAACCGAGGGCGCGGGCGACGGCCGGGGTGGTGGCGTAGGCCAGGAAGACCAGGAGGCCCGTGACCGTCTGCAGGACCGCGCTCGCCACGCCGACTGCGGCGAGTGACGACGCACCGAGGTGCCCGACGAGGGCGGTGTCGGTGAGCAGGAAGAGCGGCTCGACGACGAGCGCCCCGAGCGCGGGCAGCGCGAGCCGGACGATGTCGCGGTCGACGGCACGGCGGACCCGACGGGGCTCGGTCTCGGACACGGTGGGCACCAGGACATCCTGCCAATGGCTACGGTCGAGGGGTGGACGTCGTCGCACTGGTCCCCGCCGTGGTGGGGATCGCACTGAGTCCGCTCGTGATCGCCTCGGTCGTGTTCCTGCTCGGCCATGGCGGTGGGTACGTTTCCGCGGCGGCGTGTGCCACCGGATGGGTCCTCAGTGTCGCGGTGGCGCTCGTCGTGGCTGTCCTGCTCGGTGAGCGGCTGCCGGCTCCCTCGGACGGTGGGACCGACGTCCGAGCGGTGGTCGAGGTGGTCGCCGGCGTGCTGCTCCTCGGCCTCGCGGTGTGGCAGTGGACCGTCCGTCGGTCGCCTGACGGTCGACCGAGGAGCGCCGGTTGGTCTGACCTGATGGCGGCGATCGGGCCCGCCCGCGCCTTCGCCGTCGGCGTGGCCTGGTTCGCGACGAACCCGAAGGCGGTGGTGCTGTCGCTGACGGCCGGTCTGGTGGTGGGCGACTCGGATCCGTCGGTCGCGGCCATGGTCGGAACGGGCACCGCCTACGTGGTGTTCGCGGGGTCCACCGCCGTGCTGCCGATCGCGGTCACGGCCGCACTCGGGCACCGAGCTGAGCCGATCCTCGCGGTGACGAGGCGGTTCATCGCACAGCGTGGCTCGGTCGCCCTCGTCGTCGTCCTCGTGGTGCTCGGACTGGTCCAGTTCGTGACGGGCGTCATCGCGCTGCTCTGAACCGTCTTGCTGTTCTGGTCCGTTGTCGGCGGACCGGGTCCTCGTCGACGGTTGCGGGTCAGTCGCGTTCCGCCGCGCCGACCCGCGGCTCGACGGGGACCCCGCCGGTTGCCGCGCGCTCGTCGTCGGTCGCCGGGGGCGTCACCGGGTCGGTGCCGCGCGCACGACCGATCAAGTCCATCAGGTGGTACACCACGATCGCCGCGATGGTGCCGATGATGATGCCGCCGAACGTGGCGCCACCGAGCGTGAACGTGAAGTCCGCGATGCCCATGATGAGCGCGACGCCCGCCGTCAGCTGGTTCTTCGGCTGGGCGAAGTCGACGCGGTTCTCCACCCAGATCCGGATGCCGATCACGCCGATGAGACCGTAGAGCGCCGTGGTCGCACCACCGAGGACGCCGGCGGGGACGGTCGAGATGACCGCACCGATCTTCGGCGAGAGCCCGAGCAGGACCGCGACGATCGCCGCGACCCAGTACGCCGCCGTCGAGAACACCCGGGTCGCCGCCATCACACCGATGTTCTCGCCGTACGTGGTGGTCGCCGAACCGCCGCCGACCCCCGCCAGCACGGTCGAGATGCCGTCCGCGAAGAGGGCACGCCCGGTCAGGGGCGTCAGGTCGCGGCCGGTGAGCTGCCCGACGCCCTTGACGTGCCCGACGTTCTCGGCGACGAGGGCCAGGACCACGGGCAGGAACCCGAGGTAGACGGCCATCTGCGACGGGTCGAAGGCCGGCGCGGTGAAGGTCGGTAGGCCCACCCAGTCCGCCTTCTCGATCGCGCTGAGGTCGACCTGACCGGCGACGAGGGCGGCCGCGTAGCCGACGACCACCCCGACGACGATCGACAGGCGTCCGACCAGGCCCTTGAAGAGCACGGTGCACAGGACGATCGCGGCGAGGGTGATGACCGCCACGACCGGGGCCTTCGTGAAGTTGTCGCGCGCGGCCGGAGCCAGGTTGAACCCGATCAGGGCGACGATCGCACCCGAGACCACCGGTGGCATGAGCCGGTCGATCCACCCGGCGCCGGCCAGGTGCACGACGAGGCCCACGACGGCGAGCAGCGCGCCGACGACGATGATGCCGGACAGTGCGAGCGGGATCCCGCCGATCTCCGTCGCGGCCCCGATCGGCGCGAGGAAGGCGAACGACGACCCGAGGTAGCTCGGCAGGCGGTTGCCGGTGACGAGCAGGAACAGGATGGTGCCGATGCCGCTGAACAGCAGCGTGGTCGACGGCGGGAACCCGGTGATCAGCGGCACGAGGAACGTGGCGCCGAACATCGCGACGACGTGCTGCACCCCGAGCCCGATGGTGCGGGGCCAGGTGAGGCGCTCGTCCGGCGCCACGATCGTCGATGCGGAGACGGTGCGGCCGTCCCCGTGCAGCTTCCACGGAAGTCCCATGCGATGACCGTAGCGGGCACGCGGGACCATGTGACGACGGATGGGCTCCCTGTGGAGAACCCTGCCGTCGCCCTGCGACCTGGATATGGTGTGTGGAACATCACGAGGAGCACCATGTCGAACCATCTGCACCACCACGTCCTTGTCCCCCCGGTCGTCGCCGCGCTCGCCATCGGTGCCGTCATCGGCCTCCCGGTGCTCGCCGCGGACCCCGCCCTCGCTGCGGCCACCGACCGCCCCACGACCCGGGTCAGTGCTCCCAGGCCGGGATCGCCGTCGGACGGGACGCGCGCCGCCACGGGCGTTGACTTCACCGCCGGGGTCCGGTCGATCGCACACGGTGCCGGCATCGTGACCCTGACCGGCTCCGTCCCCACCGGCACGAGCGTCGAGGTCAGCGGTGACGTCGTCGAGCCCGTGTGGGCCGAGGGCGACGCTGCGGGCCACTGGGAGGCGCAGGTCCGGGTCCGACCCGGTCAGCACGTCATCCGCGTCACGTCCCAGGTCTCCGGCCAGGCGGTCGACATCCCCGTCGAGCTGCTCATCCTGCTGCCACCGGACATGCTCGCGACCGTCGACGGCATCGCCCGGACGATCGACCTCGCCGGTTCCGGCCACCCCGGGGCGCACCTCGTGGTGCGGGCCGACGGGACGACCCGGGCCGAGACCGACGTCGCCGAGGACGGCACGTGGCACGTCCTGCTCCGTGACCTCGCCTTCGGCAGCCATCACGTCGAGGTCTCCCAGTACTTCGACGGCACGCGGAACGGGGGTGTCGACGACGTCTACGAGATCTCCGGTGCCCCGACGGTCGAGCGGGCACAGGCGTCCCGCCAGACCGAGCGCATCACACTCGCAGGCCGCGCACCGGCAGGCAGCACCCTGACGTTCGAGGACGCCCGTGGTCCGGTCACGGGCCCGGACGGCCAGCCGGTCGAGATCCGGGTCGGGGACGACACCTCGTGGCAGGTCACGCTCCCCATCCCGGACGACGTCCGGTTCGACGTCGTGACGGTCATCGCGCACGACGGCGGGCACGAACTCGGGCGGACGGACGCGCACGTCACGATCCCCCTCGCACTCACCGGCAGCGTGGAGGAGCTGGACGACGGCCGGATCCGCCTGAGCGGGACCGGTGAAGTCGGCGGCACGGTCACGCTCGAGGACGAGTCGGGAGCAGAACTCCGCGCTGCCGACGGGAAGCCGCTCCGCACCGGCATCGGCCGGAGCTGGGAACTGGTCGTCCCCCGCCACGACCTGCCCGCCGGGTCCGTGGTCGCCCGACAGCGGGTGCAGGACGTCGAGCAGGGCGCGCTCCGACTGGTGCTGCCCGGGCTGCCGGATCGGCCCGGAGCGGGCCACGGCAGCGGTACCGGAACGGGGGCGTCGGCCGGCGGTGGCATCGTCACGGGGACGGACACCCGGCACCCGACGGCTGCGCGGGTCCGGTCCGATGCTGCTCGACCCGGTACCGACGGTCGGCTCGCCTACACCGGTGCGGACATCGGGCGGCCGACCGCGGCAGCCGTCGCATCGCTCCTCAGCGGTGCGGCCGGACTGCCACTCGCCGCCTTCCTGCGCCGCCGGGCAGCCTCCCGCCGATGAGCGTCCCCGAGTGAGGTCAGGTCAGTGAACGAGTACCGGGTGGCGGACGAGGAGCCGGTGGCTATCGTGGGGAGCATGACCGACGTCGCAGGCACCACCGGAATCCGTACCGACGAACTCGACGAGTCGGTGCGACCGCAGGACGACCTCTACCGGCACGTCAACGGCAGGTGGATCGACCAGACGCCGATCCCGGACGACAAGGCCCGCTACGGCTCGTTCACCGTCCTGGCCGAGGAAGCCGAAGCCGCTGTGCGCACGATCATCGAGCGCGCACAGACCGCGGCGCCGGGCAGTGAGCAGCGCAAGGTCGGCGACCTCTTCACGTCCTTCACCGACGAGACGGCGCTCGAAGCACTCGGGTCCGCCCCGATCGAACCGCTCCTCGCCGACATCGCCGCGATCGAGGACAAGAACGACGTCCTCCGCATGGTCGGCCGCTTCGAACGACTCGGGCTGCCGAGCTTCATCCAGCTCTTCGTCGACAACGACCCGGGCGACCCGGACTCCTACATCGTGTTCCTCGAACAGTCCGGTCTCGGCCTGCCCGACGAGTCGTACTACCGCGAAGAGCGCTTCGCTGACATCCGCGAGAAGTACCGCGAGTTCGTGGGCTCGATGTTCCCGCTCGCCGGGTACGACGAGAGCGGCGACCGGACCGAGCACGTGATCGCACTCGAGACGGCGATCGCGTCGGCGCACTGGGACAACGTCGCGACCCGTGACAGCCAGAAGACGTACAACAAGCTGCCGTGGGACGAGGTCTCGGCGCTCGCCGAGGGCGTCGACCTGCGCCTCTGGTGGGACGCCATCGCGGCTCCCGCCGGCGCCTTCGACACGGTGGTGGTCCGCCAGCCGTCCTTCCTGACCGGCCTCGCCCAGCTGTTCCGCGAGCAGCCGCTGCCCGTCTGGAAGGACTGGCTCTGCTGGCAGGTGATCCGGGCCTCCGCCCCGTACCTGACGAGCGCGTTCTCGGCGACCAGCTTCTCGTTCTACGGCACCGCACTGACCGGTGCGCCGAAGCAGCGCGACCGTTGGAAGCGCGGGGTCTCCCTGGTCGAGGGTGCGATGGGCGAGGCGGTCGGACGCATCTACGTCGAGGAGCACTTCGACGAGACCTCGAAGGCGACGATGGACGACCTCGTCGCGAACCTGGTCGAGGCGTACCGCCGGAGCATCACGGGGCTCGAGTGGATGACCGACGAGACCCGGGCTCGCGCGCTCGACAAGCTCGAGAAGTTCACCCCGAAGATCGGCTACCCGGTGAAGTGGCGCGACTACAGCGCCCTGCCGGTCACCGCCGACGACCTGCTCGGCAACGTCCGCGCGATCGCGTCGTTCCAGGTCGACCGTGAACTCGGCAAGATCGGCAAGCCGATCGACCGCGACGAGTGGTTCATGACCCCGCAGACGATCAACGCGTACTACAACCCGGGTTTCAACGAGATCGTCTTCCCGGCCGCGATCCTGCAGTTCCCGTTCTTCGAGGCCACCCGTGACGCCGCCGCCAACTACGGTGCGATCGGTGCCGTCATCGGGCACGAGATCGGGCACGGCTTCGACGACCAGGGTTCGCAGTACGACGGCGACGGTCGCCTGCAGAACTGGTGGACCGAGGCCGACCGGCAGGCGTTCGAAGAGCGGACGAAGGCCCTCATCGCCCAGTACGACGCCCTGGTGCCGACCGAGGTGCCGGACGGCCACGTCAACGGTGCCCTCACCATCGGTGAGAACATCGGTGACCTCGGTGGCCTGTCGATCGCGTGGAAGGCCTACCTGATCTCCCTCGACGGTGCCGAGCCGCCGGTGATCGACGGCCTGACCGGAGCCGAGCGCTTCTTCCTCAGCTGGGCGCAGGCGTGGCGGATGGCGATCCGTCCGGAAGAAGCTGCTCGTCTGCTGAGCATCGACCCGCACTCGCCGAACGAGTTCCGCTGCAACCAGATCGTCCGCAACATCGACGTCTACTACGACACCTTCGACGTCTCGGACCGTGACGCGATGTACCTGGCCCCGGCCGAGCGCGTCGCCATCTGGTGATGACGGAGCCGGACGCGCCGCACTCGTCGCGCCGGCGCCGCCCCGGACGCCCCGCTGACGACGGCTCAACGGGGAACGGTCCCGTCGGCGGTGGTCGTGCCGGCGGTGGTGGTCGGAGCCGTGGGAAGCACCGTGGTGGGGCGGACGAGCGCTTCACGGCCACGACACAGGCACTGGGCACCATCGTGCAGGACGGCGCAGGGGTCAGCGCCTCCATCATCGACACCTCCACCGGTCGTGCACTGCTGGCGATCGACGACCGGTTGGTGCAACCGGTGTCCGGCCTGGGGCGCGTGCTGCTCCTCATCGAGGTCGCGGCGCAGCTCGAGGACGGTCGGCTGCACGGCGACCGGCTCCAGCGCATGGCCCGGGACACCGCGACGGGTGCCGGGCTGTGGCAGTTCCTGCAGGAGCCGACCATGCAGGTGTCGGACCTCGCCACCTTGGTCGGTGCGACCGCGGACGCCTGGGCGACGAACGCCCTGCTCACCACGGTCGGGATCGACGCAGTGCGTGCCCGTGCCGAGTCCCTCGGGGTCGAACGGTCCGCGCTGATCGACCGGGTGCGGGACCGCCGGGGCCCGGACGACGCCCCGGACGTCTCGGTTGCTGCGTCGGGAGAGCTCAGCTGGCTCTTCCGCGGGCTGGCGCTCGGTGAGGTCGTGGACCAGACGGTGTCGAACCGGGTCCTCGGGTGGTTGTCCCTGGCCGCGGACCTGTCGCTCGTCGCCGGGTCGTTCGGTCTCGATCCGTTGGCGCACCGGGCGCTCGACCACGGCCTCCAGTCCGTCGCCGTCACGGGATCCGGGCCGGGCATCCGGGCCGAGGCGGGCGTGCTCCGGGGGCCGGCGTCGTCGGTCTGCTACGCCGTCACGGTCCGGTTCGAGGACGACTCGCTGCAGCGGCGACTCGCGGTCGTCGAGGCGCTCCGCACGATGGGCACCGAGGTCCTCGAGGTCGTGCACACCCCGGCCGAGCGCTGAGCACTGCGCGCCGAGCGCTGAGCGCGGAGGCGTTCAGGACACCGAGTCCCGCCGTTGCCGGTCGTAGTCGCCGCGCATCCGCCATCCGGCCAGCACCCGGGTGACCGTCCCGTGGGGCGAGCGGGTGAGCACGGACCAGAGCCCGAGGACGACCAGGACGACGGGGACGGTCGCGACGGCGAGCACGATGCGCCGACGGACCTCGCCACCGTCGTCGAGCCAGCCGAGTCGCACGAGGTGCAGGACCCAGAAGGTGAGCGGCGAGACCACGACGATGATGCTGGTGCGCCAGTAGCGCCGGACGGCGTCGCGGAACCCGATGTCCAGGACCGCGCCCTCGGCGAGCTCGACCGTGTCCCCGACGGTGAAGGTGTGGGCTCCCGCGCGGATCACCGTGCGCTCGGCATCCGGGACGGCCCGCTGTCCGCGGCGCGGAGGCTGCCACCCGACGTCCTCCAGGTGCTCGACCTCGTCGTCGATGACGAACCACCCGCCCTCGAGGTCCTCGGGTCCGGTGACGATGCGGTGGCTGCTCACCCGCCCATCATCGCGGAACGGGGCCCCTCACTGCTGCTGCTGTCCCTCCGGCACGAACGCCCGCACCGACAGCAGTTGCGCCGACCGCTGCTGGCACGCGGGGTAGGCGGTGGAGGCGATGAACAGCGACTGCTTCGACCCCGGCGGGTAGACGCGGAACCCGTCGGGCTGCTGGGCGGTGCAGTCACCCGGCTGCAGGTTCTCGGCGCGGACGATCCGGAGCGGCGCGTACGCCGTCTGCCCGGCGGCCAGGGTGACGGTCGGACGTGCATCACTGCGGTCGAGCGTCGCCGATGCCCCGACCTGCGTGCCGTTCCCGTCGCCGACGAAGGACAGCCCCGGCCAGCCCTGCAGCGTGCACGACGCGCTGCCGGTGTTCCGCAGCGCCAGGTCCAGGTACACGCTGCCGGCCCCGCCGCCACCGCCGTCGACGATCGACCCGGTCAACGACGCCGCCGCGCAGGTCCGCGCTCCGGAGGCCGTGCCGCCGTCCGCCGGACCGGCCGCAGCGGCACCCGACGCACTCGACGCCGGGGTGGACGACGGCGCAGACGACGTCTTCGGCGCAGCGGACACCGGTGCAACGGACGACGAGGACGAGGACGAGGTGGAGGTCGTCGGTGCCGAGGACGCCCCACCGCCGTTCGACCCACCCGTGCACCCGGTCAACGCGAGGACGACCGCCCCGAGCACGCCCACCGTCCCCACCGTTCCCCGCAGCGACCGCCGTGCCGTCACCTGCGCGCTGGACCCTCGACTGCTCTGCCCCATGCCCGCCACACAACCACTTCCACCGTGGAACGGTCTCGCACGTCCTCCCACATCCGCACCGCCGTCCAGCGTCTTCGGGCAGGATCGGCATCGTGCACGTCGACGACGACGTGCGGACACGGAAGGACAGACCGATGGCAGCAGGCAAGCACGAAGCAGCACGCGGCGACGACGACCGGGCGGACGGCGTGGACGCACGCGCCGGCGAATTCGTGGACAGTGACATCCCCGGGGAGCACCGCGTCGCCGGGGACGAACCGGTCGGCGAGTTCGTGTCGAGTGACATCCCCGGCGATGCCCGCCCGCAGCCGGACGACGAGACCGGCGAGTACGTCGAGTCGGACATCCCCGGTGAGCGGCAGCCGGCCGGTCCCGAGGAGACCGGGCACTACACCGACCGCGACCAGTAACGGTCACCCGACCGGTCGGTCAGTCGACCAGTCCCGCCCGCGTCAGCAGGCGGAGCGTCTCGACCCCGGCCGGCGGGCAGCGTCCGGCGTCGTCGGAGGTGACCCACTCCACCTCGTCGACCTCTGCAGAGGCGACGGGCGTGGCGGAGTCCAGCGCGCCTCCCGGCCGTGCCAGGAACAGGGTCATCGCGACGATCGTGCCGGGTGCCTGCCCGTGCGCCGGTTCGGTGACGACCGCGAACTCGTCGACGTCGTCCGCGGTGAGGCGCAGGCCGGTCTCCTCGTACGCCTCGCGCACGGCGGCGTCGACGGCGGTCTCGCCGGGTCCGACCTTGCCACCCGGCAAGTACAGGACGTCACGTCCGCGGGCGCGCACCATGAGCACCCGTCGGTCGCGGACCAGCAGGAGCGCACTGACGTCCAACACGGGTACGGCCGGGAGGCCCGCACCGCCCGAGCCGGTCAGCTCGCGTCCGCCTCGTCGTCGCGCACACGCGCGGCCAGCGGCACGACCGGGGACGGCACGTCCGCCACGGGTTCCGGGCGCACCCCGAAGAGCGCGTCGAGCGCCCCGGTGAAGTCGTCGCCACGACCGGCTCGGCCGAGTTCGCGTGCCCGGACGGAGGGGCGGTGCAGCAGCACGCCGACCAGGTGCCGGAGCGCCCGCTCGGTCTGTTCCGCGGACTCGGGCGTGGTGTCACCGCGACGCTTCACGCGGTCGATCTCGTCGTCGAGGATGTCGAACACGTGCTTGCGCAGCGCGACGAGCGCCGGGGTGGTCGACTGCTCGAGCGCCTGCGCGCGGAACCGCGAGACCGCGTCGTCGACGATCGCGCGCGCCTCGGTCTCGGCGTTGAGTTCGGCGATGGGGGCATGGATGCTGATCGTCTCGAGGTCGAGCAGCTCGACGCCCTCGACGTCGGCGGCGTCGGGGTGCACGTTGCGGGGGAGCCCGAGGTCGATGACGATCCGTCGGGCGCCGTCGTCCAGGTCGCAGGCCTCGACGACCGGGACCTCGCTCGACGTGCAGGTGATGACGACGTCGCTCGTGCCGATCGCGGTGCGCAGGTCGGTGGCGGCGACCAGGTCGTGCTTCGCGGCGAACCAGGGGGCACGGCCGGACGGCGAGAAGACCTGGATCTGCTGGGCACCACGGTCGCGGAGGGCGGCGATGGTGGTCGCGGCGTAGCTGCCGGTGCCGACGAGGAGCACGCGGGTGGTGGCCCAGTCGGTGAGGCGCGAGGAGGCGAGCTCGAGTCCGAGTCGGACGAGCGACCGGCCGGCGGCGCCGATGCGGGTGCGGGTCTTGACCCCGCGGGAGGTGTGGGCGGCCTCCTGGAAGAGGCGCTCGAGCTCCGAGGTGGTGGTGCCGTTCCGGCGGGCGTCCTCGAGGGCCCGTCGGACCTGACCGGAGATCTCGGTCTCGCCGACGACGACGGACTCGAGTCCGCTCGACACGGCGAAGAGGTGCTGTACGACGTCGCCGCCGCCGAGGACCTGCACGGAGTCGAGGACCTCGTCCGCCTGCAGGTCGCTCGCTGCCGAGACGGCCTCCACCGTGGCGCGGACCGCTGCGTCGTCGTCGCCGGCGATGTCGAGGTAGGCCTCGAACCGGTTGCACGTGGCGAGGACCACGGCGCCGTCGAGCACGTCCGAGTCCGTGACGAGGCGGCTGGCGGCCGCGGGTGCTCCGATGCTCAGACGCTCCAGGAGGTCGAAGCTGGCGTTGCGATGCGACGCCGTGAGACAGATGAGCACGTGTTCAATGGTAACCCCGCCGTCCCGAGCGCCAGATCGGAGAACGGCCCTGTTCGCGGTGCGAGAATCGTCCGGTGACCGACGCGCTCCCTGCCACCCATCCGCTCGCCGACGGCCGCACCGCGGGCTCCCGGCTCGTCCGGGCACTGCGGGGCGACCGACCGGAGACGCTGCCGGTCTGGTTCATGCGCCAGGCGGGACGGTCGCTGCCCGAGTACCGGGAGCTCCGGGTCGGGACGGCGATGCTCGACGCGTGCCTGGACCCGGCCCTGGCGTCCGAGATCACCCTGCAGCCGGTGCGTCGGCACGGGGTCGACGCCGGCATCTTCTTCAGCGACATCGTCGTGCCGATCAAGCTCGCGGGCGTGGACGTCGAGATCGTCCCGGGCCGCGGCCCCGTCCTCGGTTCCCCGGTCCGGACCTCGGCGGACGTCGACGCCCTGGGTCGGCTCGAGCCGGAGGCCCTGGCACCGATCTCCGAGGCCGTCGCCCGCACCGTCGCCGAGCTGGGCAGCACGCCGCTCATCGGGTTCGCCGGCGCACCCTTCACCCTCGCCGCCTACCTGGTGGAGGGTGGGCCGTCGAAGGACCACATCCGTGCCCGGACGATGATGCACGCCGACCCGGAGACCTGGTCGCGGCTGCTCGACTGGGCCGCCGACGTGTCGGGGGCGTTCCTCCGCGCCCAGGTCCTCGCCGGCGCCTCGGCCGCGCAGCTGTTCGACTCGTGGGTCGGCTCGCTGTCCCGGGCGGACTACGTCGAGCGGGTCGCACCGCACTCGGCGACGGCGCTGTCCCACGTCGCGGACCTCGGCGTCCCGCGCATCCACTTCGGGGTCGGCAGCGGCGAGGTCCTGGCGGACATGGCGACGGTCGGCGGCCACGCGGACGCCGTCGACGCGGTCGGGGTGGACTGGCGTCTGCCCCTCGACGAGGCCGTGCAGCGCGTCGGCACCGGCGTCACCGTGCAGGGCAACATCGACCCGGCGATGCTCGCGGCGCCGTGGGAGGTCCTCGAAGCGCACGTCCGCGCGGTCGTCCGCAGCGGCGGGGTCGCTCGGGCGCACGTCGTGAACCTCGGGCACGGGGTCCCGCCTGAGACCGATCCGGCGGTGCTCACCCGCGTCGTCGAACTCGTGCACTCGCTGGGCGACGGGACCGACGGGACCGACGGGGCCGGGAGCGCCGGAGCATGACCGACGTCGTCGTGGTGGGTGGCGGGGTCGCCGGGCTCGTCGCGGCGCGCGACCTGGCGAAGGGCGGCGCGCACGTGGTGCTGCTCGAGGCCTCCGGCGCGCTCGGCGGCATGATCCGTCGGCACACCGTCGCCGGGCTCGACCTCGACATGGCGGCGGACTCGTTCGCCACCCGGACGGACGCCGTGTCCTCGCTGGCGATCGAACTGGGCCTCGGCAACGACATCGTCTCGCCGGACCCCCGGGGTGCGTGGCTGATGACCCGCGACGGCCGCACCGCCCCCATCCCCTCGACCGGGCTGCTCGGGATCCCGGGCACCCCGATGGCCGCCGACGTCATCGCGGTCGTCGGCGGCGCCGGGGCCCTCCGTGCGCAGATGGACGCCCTGCTGCCCTCACCCGTCGGCGCGCGGGCGACGTCGCTCGGCGCGATGGTCCGGCGTCGGATGGGCGCGAAGGTGCTCGACGACCTCGTGGTGCCGGTCGTCGCGGGCGTGCACTCCACGCACCCGGACGACCTGGACCCCGACCGTGTGGCGCCCGGACTGCGCGCGGCACTGCAGCGGGAGGGGTCGCTCGCCCGAGCCGTGCTCGCACTCCGGAAGCGGGCCGTCGCGGGCTCGGCGGTGCAGGGCCTCCGCGGCGGCATCGCCCGACTGGTCGACGAGCTCGTCGCCGACCTCGACACCTACCGGGTCGACGTCCGGCTGCACACCCGGGTGACGCGCGTCGAGCGTGCCGCGGTCGAGGCCACCTCCGCCGACGGCCGGAGCGAACGACTGGCCGCGGACCACGTGTTCGCCACCGTGGCCGACCCTGCCCGTGTCGCCGCGCCGCGACGGTCCGGCATCGAGCTCGTCACACTCGTGGTCGACCGGCCCGAGTTGGACGCCGCCCCGCGCGGCACCGGCATGCTCGTGCACCCGGCGGCGGTCGGCGTCGCCGCGAAGGCGCTGACGCACGGGACGGTGAAGTGGCCGTGGCTGGCGGAGCAGGCGGCCGGGAGGCACGTGCTGCGTCTCAGCTACGCCCTGCCCCCGGCAGGTGCCGCCCAGGCGACCGGCGCTGCCGACGCGACGGACGCTGACCAGGTCGCCACGAGCCTCCCGGTCGACCCGGCCGGACCGGTCAGCGTCCGCGCGACCACCGATGCGTCCGCCCTGCTCGGCCTGGAGGTCGGGCCGGAGCACGTCGTCGGTGCCGCTCGCGTGCTGTGGCACGGGCCGGACGCCGAGGCCGCCGGACTGGCCGAGGGGGTCGTCGGCATCGGCGAGGCGTCGTCCGGGCGGGGCCTCTCGGGCATCGTGACGGCGGCCCGTGCCGCGGCTGAGCGCATCCTGGATTCCTGAGCGGACCGCTGATGCCCCGAGGGCTACTGTTGGGGGAACCGTCGGACACATGCCGATCGGTGCATGACCCCGCAACGGTGCATCACGAAGCACAGTGCTCACGACAGCACACTGACCCAACGGAGGAACCGCTCATGCGAGGAAAGCTCCTTTTCATTGCCGGCGCAGCGCTCGGGTACGTCCTGGGATCGCGAGCCGGACGGGCTCGGTACGAGCAGATCAAGACCGTCAGCGGCAAGGTCTGGAACAGCAACGGCGTCCAGAAGAGCGTCCACGACGTCGAGGGCTTCGTGCAGGACCGCACGCCCGACGTCGCCGACTTCATCGGTGAGCAGACCAAGAAGGTCGTCCGCAAGGTCAGCTCCAAGGCGTCTTCCAACAAGGGCTCGCAGATCTCATGACCGACACACGCGACCGGAAGTCGCGGTCGCTGTTCGGCCTCGTCAAGGAGCTCCCGGACCTCGTCAAGGACCTGGTGAAGGGCGAGATCTCGCTCCTCAAGGCCGAGATGATCGGCAAGGCGAAGGTCTTCGGCGTCGCCGCGGGCATCCTGATCGCCGCGCTCGTCATCGTGCTGTACGCGATCGGCGTGCTCCTCACCGCAGCGGTGATGGGCCTCGCGACCGTGATGCCGGCATGGCTGGCTGCGCTGCTGCTCGCCGTGCTGATGCTCATCGTCGCCGGGATCCTCGGACTCGTCGGCTGGAAGCGCCTGAAGAAGGGCCTGCCGATCGCGCCGAAGCGCACGATCGCCAGCGTCAAGAACGACGTCAACGCCGTCAAGGGCCTCGGCTGGAAGCCGACCCCGGAGACGCAGCGTGGTGCCCGCAAGCCCGACGTCGACGGCCGGTTCTGACCGCCAGTGGTCCCGCTGACCCCCGTCATCCCCACGAACCCATCGGAGGACCAGTGACCGACCCGAAGGACGAGCACGGCGACATCGCCGACCGCGTCGCCGCCACCCGCGCCCAGCTGTTCGACACCCTCGACGCGATCGAGGACAAGCTCAACGTGCCGAAGCAGCTCGGCATCGCGGCGTCGAAGGTGAAGCGCGGTGTCGACGAGAACCCCGTGCCCTACCTGGCCGGTCTCGCAGCGGGAGTGGCAGTGGTCGGGGGTATCGTCGTAGCGGCGCTCCGACGACGGTGATCCACAGGCGGCGAGCCACCGCGAGCCACTGTGGAACGTCGGTCCGGACGCCTGCTCGGCGACGGGGACGGGCAGCCCACACCCCTGGCAACCGTGCCGCTGGCGATCGTGCTCGCGGCCACCGTGGAGGACGACCGATCCATGAGCACTGACGTGCCCACACCAGCACCGAACGCACCGCACGAGACCGATCCCGCGTCCGGCATCGACCCGAACCTGCTCACCGCCTACGCCCTGTGGGCGGTCTTCCGTCGTCCGGTCGGTGCGGTCGCCCGCGGCGGTGACGAATCGGTCGCCGAACTCGACGCCGTCGTCGCGGCCGGAGCCGAGCGAGGCGTCACCATCCGCGGCTTCTACGACGTCTCCGGCTTCCGTGCCGACGCCGACGTCATGATCTGGCTGCACGGCGACGACGCGCAGACCATCCAGGCGGTCCTCCGGGACGTGCGTCGAACGGCGCTCTTCCGCGATGCCGAGCCCGTCTGGCACGCGATGGCCATGCACCGCGAAGCCGAGTTCAACAAGCGGCACACGCCTGCCTTCCTCCGCGGCAAGGACCCCGAGGCCTGGATCACGGTCTACCCGTTCGTCCGGTCCTACGAGTGGTACCTGCTGCCGGAAGCGGAGCGCTCGGGGATGCTCCGTGACCACGGCATCGCCGGCGCCAAGTACCGCCGTGTCCTCACGAACACCATCGCCGCCTTCGCCCTCGGCGACTACGAGTGGATCCTGCCGCTCGAGAGCCCCGACCTGGTCGACCTCGTCGACCTGATGCGCGACCTCCGCTACACCGAGGCCCGCATGCACGTCCGCGAAGAAGTGCCCTTCTACACGGGTCGCCGCGTGACGACCGCCGAACTCCCGGAGGTGCTGTCATGACCGACACCAGCATGATCACGAACGGACAGCCCGTCCTGGCCGCCACCGCTGCGGCCGCCTCCGGCCCGGAGCACGTCGAGGTCCCGACCGCCTACGACGCGATCCTGCTCGCCGGCTTCGGCGGTCCGGAGGGCCAGGACGACGTCATCCCGTTCCTCCGCAACGTCACCCGTGGCCGGGGGATCCCGGACGAGCGCCTCGAAGAGGTCGCGCACCACTACCGTCACTTCGGCGGAGTCAGCCCGATCAACGCCCAGAACCGCGCGCTCAAGGCCGCGCTCGAGGCCGAGCTCGCATCGCGCGGCATCGACATGCCCGTGCTCTGGGGCAACCGCAACTGGGAGCCCTACCTCGAAGGCGCGTTCACCGAGGCCGCCGACAAGGGCTACAACAAGCTCATCGCGATCGCCACGAGCGCGTACTCGTCGTTCTCCAGCTGCCGCCAGTACCGCGAGGACTACGCCCGCGTGCTCGACGAGACCGGCCTGATCGACACCATCCAGATCGACAAGGTCCGCCAGTTCTTCGACCACCCGGGCTTCGTCCGACCGTTCGTCGACGGCGTCCGGGACGGCCTGGCCCGCGCGATCGCCGAGAACGACGGGCTCGACGTCGCGACCGAGCTGCAGGTGCTGTTCTCCACGCACTCCATCCCGTCGACCGACGCCGCCCGGTCCGGTCCCGACTACCGCGGCTTCGACGAGCACGGGGCGTACGAGGCGCAGCACCTGGCCGTCGGCGAGGTCGTCCTCGACCAGGCGTGGGCGGAGCTGCTCGAGCAGCCCGAGCACGCCCACCTGCAGGGAACGTCGAAGCCCGCCTGGAAGCTCGTCTACCAGTCCCGCTCCGGCCCCCCGACGCAGCCGTGGCTCGAGCCGGACATCAACGACTACATGAACGAGGAGCTCAAGGGCGGCCCGACCCGCGCCGTGCTCATCGTGCCGCTCGGCTTCGTCAGCGACCACATGGAGGTCATGTGGGACCTCGACGAGGAAGCCACCGAGACCGCCGGGGAGCTCGGCTACTGGTCGCTCCGCACGCAGACCCCCGGCGTCGACCCCGCCTACGTGTCCGGTCTCGTCGACCTCGTGCTCGAGCGGGTCAACGGGACACCGAAGGCCGAGCGACCGCACATGACCGACATCGGGCCCTGGTACGACGTGTGCCGTCCGGGGTGCTGCGAGAACGTGCGAGCGGGGTTCAAGCCCGCCGTGGCCGGCGTCGCCCCGTGACCGGCGGACCCACTTCGGAGCATCCGGCAGTGCAGGACCCCGCATCCTCGAAGTCGTCGGGCGACAAGCCCGCCATCCGGCTGGGCACCCGCGCCAGCCGGCTCGCGGTCGCCCAGTCACAGGACATCGCGGACCGGCTCGCCAAGGTGTCCGGGCGGCCGGTGGAACTCGTCACCGTGACCAGCGAGGGCGACACGAACCGCGCCTCCCTGGCGTCGCTCGGCGGCACCGGCGTGTTCGCGTCGGCGCTCCGTGAGGCCCTGGTGGCGCACGAGGTCGACGTCCTCGTGCACTCCCTCAAGGACCTGCCGACGGCGCCGTACCCGGGCCTGACGATCGGCGCGGTACCGAAGCGCGCTGACGCTCGCGACGTCCTGGTCGCCCGCAACGGCGCGACGGTGGAGACCCTGCCCGAGGGTGCGACCGTCGGGACGGGATCACCCCGCCGTGCCGCGCAGCTCAAGGCCGACCGACCCGACCTCGACGTCGTCGACATCCGCGGCAACATCGACACCCGGCTCGCCCGTGTCGAGGACGACCTCGACGCCGTCGTGCTCGCCGCCGCCGGACTCGGTCGCATCGGTCGACTCGACGCGGCCACCGAGCTGCTCGACCTCGGCTTCTGGCCGAGCGCTCCCGGCCAGGGCGCCCTGGCCGTCGAGATCCGTGCGGACGAGGACGACCGGAACCTGCTCGCCGCCCTGCGGAAGATCGAGCACGCCCCCACCCGGCTCACCGTCACCGCAGAACGTGAGGTCCTGGCGAAGCTCGAGGCCGGCTGCTCCGCGCCGATCGGTGCGACGGCGGTCGTCGACGCCGAGATGCTCCTGGTGTCCGCGACGGTGTACAGCCCGGACGGGTCCGAGTACCGGACGGCCTCGCACGCGGCCGTGCTCGACGGGTCGGCGCAGGACCGCCTCGACGAGGCCCTGTCCGTCGCCGACCGGGTCGCCGCCGAGCTGCTCGAGAACGGCGCCGCCGAACTGGCCGACCTGTCGAGCTCCGCCGGGTCGGACTCGGCCGAGCACGACGCCGAGCACACCGTCGGCCCCGGCCTCGACACCCCCGGTACCGAGGGTCCGTCCGACACGTCCGCCACCGCGACCGAGTAGGGCGACGATCACCACGGACACCACGCGGCACGACACGACCGGGCACCGGCCCGTGGTCGTCGTCCCGCGCGGTGGCTCCTGGGGTGAACGGGTCGCCGCCGCGGCCACGGCGCGCGGGCTCGACCCGCGCATCGTGCCGCTCGTCACCGACGCTCCGCCACTCGACGCCAGCCCCCTCGACCGGATGGTCGCCCGGCTCGAGGCCGGGAGGCCCGGAGCGGCTCCCGACCCCGGCCAGCCCTCCCAGGTTCCACAATTCCGCGGCCTCGAGGCGTCGGGTTCCGACATCGTGGAACCTCGACGACCCGCACGCGGCGAGTCGTCGGACCTCGACGGCGCGGGCGCCGACGCCGAGCCGGCAAACGCCAGTGGCGCCGGCGACGACTGGCTCGTGGTGACCAGTGCGACCACCGTGCGGGTGCTCGCGGAACGCTTGCCGGGCCTCCCGTCCGGTGTCCGCGTCGCCGCCGTGGGCGAGGCGACCGCTCGCGTAGCCCGCTCCGCCGGGTGGACCGTCGACCTCGTTCCGGCAGACCACTCGGCTGCTGGACTCGTGCGGGCGCTCCCGGCGGACGCCCGACTCGTCCTGCACCCGCGCTCCGACCTGGTGGCACCCACCCTCGTCGACGGCCTGCGCGCCCGGGGCATCGACGTGTCGGAGGTGGTCGCGTACCGTACCGTCGGGACCGGAGACGCGCCGATCCCGGCCGACCCCGCGCCGGACGTCGTCCTCGTGACGAGCGGCAGCGTCGCCCGCGAAGTCGTCCGCCGACTCACCCCCCTCAGCCCGCGCACCCGGATCGCCTGCATCGGCCCGGGCACCGCCGCCGAGACCCGCGACGCCGGACTGCCCGTGCACGTCGTCGCAGCCGAGCGGTCCGCCGAAGCCCTCCTCGACGCCGTCGTCGAGTCCCTTGACCCATCCACCCCCGAACAGGAAGGCCACCCGTGACCGGCCGCTTCCCCCAGGTCCGCCCCCGACGACTCCGCGCCACCCCCGCGATGCGTCGTCTCGTCGCCGAGACCCGGCTCCACCCCGCCGAGCTCGTGCTGCCGATGTTCATCCGCGAAGGCGCCACCGACGCGATCGACATCACGAGCATGCCCGGGGTCCAGCAGCACTCCCTCGACTCGTTCCGCCGTGCGCTCAACGAAGCCGCGTCGGTCGGCATCGGGGGCGTGAACCTGTTCGGCGTGCCCGAGCACAAGGACGCCGTGGGCTCCGGCGCGACGGACCCGGACGGCATCCTCAACGTCGCGATCCGGGTGGCGAAGGAGGAGGTCGGCGACGCGCTCGTCGTGCAGTCCGACCTGTGCCTCGACGAGTTCACCGACCACGGCCACTGCGGCGTGCTCGCGACCGACGGTTCGGTCGACAACGACGCCACGCTCCTGCGGTACCGGGACATGGCGGTCGCCCAGGCCGAGGCCGGTGCCGAGCTCGTCTGCCTGAGCGGCATGATGGACGGCCAGATCGCCGCCGCCCGGGACGCGCTCGACGTCTCCGGGCACTCCGGCACCGCGCTGCTCGCGTACGCGGCCAAGTACGCCTCGGCGTTCTACGGGCCCTTCCGCGAGGCCGTCGCGAGCACCCTGCAGGGCGACCGCCGGACGTACCAGCTCGACTCCGGCAACGGGCGCGAGGGGCTGCGCGAGGTCGAGCAGGACATCGGGGAGGGCGCCGACATCGTCATGGTGAAGCCCGCCATGAGCTACCTCGACGTCCTCGCCCGCACGGCCGACACCTCGCCGGTGCCGGTCTGGGCGTACCAGATCTCGGGCGAGTACGCGATGATCACCGCAGCCGCCCAGAACGGCTGGATCGACCGTGACGCCGCCGCCATGGAGGCCCTCATCGGCATCAAGCGCGCCGGTGCCGACGCGATCCTCACGTACTTCGCGGTCGACATCGCCCGCAAGCTCAACGACGAAGCGGGTCTGCGCACCTCGGGCAGCACTGCGGACGTCGCCGGCATCGCCACGACCGGGAAGGCCCCCGAATGACCTCGACGACGACCACGAACGACCAGCTGTTCGGCCGTGCGAAGAACAGCATCCCCGGGGGTGTGAACTCGCCGGTCCGTGCGTACGGCTCGGTCGGCGGCACACCCCGGTTCCTCGTGAACGCGAAGGGCGCGTACGTCACCGACGCCGAGGGTCGCGAGTACGTGGACCTCGTGGCGTCCTGGGGCCCGGCGATCCTCGGGCACGCCCATCCCGGTACGGTCGAGGCCGTCCAGCAGGCGGCGGCCCGCGGGCTGTCGTTCGGGGCCTCCACCCCGGGCGAGACCGAGCTGGCCGAACTCGTGAAGCAGCGGGTGCAGGTCGACGGCGACGGTCCGATCGAGAAGATCCGCATGGTGTCGACCGGCACCGAGGCCACGATGACCGCGATCCGTCTGGCGCGCGGCTACACCGGCCGTGACCTGCTGGTGAAGTTCGCCGGGCACTACCACGGTCACTCCGACTCGCTGCTGGCCGAGGCCGGCTCCGGCGTCGCGACGCTCGCCCTCCCGGGCAGCGCCGGCATCACCGCCGAGACCGCCGCGCAGACCCTGGTGCTGCCGTACAACGACCTGGACGCCGTCCGCCGCGCCTTCGACGAGCACTCCGAACGCATCGCCGCCGTGATCGTCGAGGCCGCAGCCGCGAACATGGGCGTCCTGGCACCCGAGCGCGGGTTCAACCGGGCGCTCGCGCAGATCACCCGGTCGCACGGCGCGCTGCTCATCGTCGACGAGGTCCTCACCGGCTTCCGCGTGGGACCCGCCGGCTGGTGGGGCCTCGAGGCGTCGAACACCGTCCCCGACGGCGCCGGGTGGAAGCCCGACCTGGTCACCTACGGCAAGGTCATCGGTGGCGGCATGCCCCTCGCCGCGCTGGGTGGTCGGCGCGAGGTGATGGACTTCCTCGCGCCGCTCGGCCCGGTGTACCAGGCCGGCACGCTCTCCGGGAACCCGCTGGCGGTCGCCGCCGGCATCGCCACGCTCCGTGCCGCGACGGCCGACGTCTACGCGCACCTTGACCGCACGGCCGACGTCGTCTCCCGCGCGACGAGCGAGGCCCTGTCCGCCGAGGGTGTCGCGCACACCGTGCAGCACGCCGGCAACCTGTTCTCGTTCGCGTTCACGGACACCCCGCCGCGGAACTACGACGACGTCCGCGCGCAGGACGTCTTCCGGTACGCGCCGTTCTTCCACAGCATGCTCGACTCCGGCGTCACCCTGCCGCCGAGCGTGTTCGAGGCGTGGTTCCTCACCGCGGCGCACGACGAGCGTGCGGTCTCGCAGATCCTCGACGCCCTGCCCGCTGCGGCGAAGGCCGCGGGCGCCGCCACGGCCTGACGGGGGTGCCTGCGCGAGACGCCTCGGAGTGCCCGAGACACCCCTGAACTCCAAGGCGTCTCGGTGCTTCCGGGGCGTCGTGCGGCGACGGGCCCGTCTCGCGGCGGCGGCACGCGGCACGGCCGGGAGGCGCGGCTCGTCTAGTCGGCGCGGCGCGCGTGCCAGCGCCCACCGCTGCGCTCGACGGCGAGCGGGAAGTCGAACGCCGCCGACACCTGCGCCGAGGTGATGACCTCGTCGGCGTGCCCCTGCGCCACGACGCCCCCGTCCCGCAGCAGCATCGCGTGCGAGGTCGACGCCGGCAGGTCCTCCAGGTGGTGCGTCACCATCACACTGCCGAGGCCGGGCTGCCGGACACGCAGAGCGTCGACGGTCTCGAGCAGGTGTTCACGGGCGGCGACGTCGAGGCCGGTCGCGGGTTCGTCGAGCAGCAGCAGCCGTGGCTCGGACATCAGCGCCCGGGCGATCAGCGCTCGTCCCCGTTCGCCCTGGGACAGCACCGGCCAGCGGGCGTCACGACGGGCGGCCAGCCCGACGTCGGCGACGTGCTGTTCGGCGCGGACGACCTGCTCGGCGGTCGGCTCCCACCGCACCATGAGGTCGGTCGTGCCGGTGAGGCCGGTGAGCACGGTCTCGAGGACGGTGAGCGGCGAGAGCATCCGGTGCCGCGGGTCGACGTGCCCGATGTCCTCGCGGAGCTGACGGACGTCGACGCGTCCGAGCCGGTGTCCGAGCAGCTCGGCGGTCCCCGCCGAGGGGTGTCCGGTCGCACCGAGGACGGCGAGCAGCGTGGACTTGCCCGCACCGTTCGGACCGAGCAGTGCCCAGTGCTCGCCGGCGCGGACGGTCAGGTCGACGTCGTGCAGCAGGTCCCGGCCGCTGCGGGTGACACGGAGTCCGGAGGTGCGGAGGAGGACGTCGTTCATCCCGCCATCCTCGCGCACCTCGGCGGACGCGGCCGCTGTCAGGCCGCTGCGGCCCGGGCGGTGGCCAGGTGCTCGGCCATCGCACGTCCGAGTCCGCGGACGAGGGCTCCGCCGGCTTCGCCGTCGCGGCCCTTCGCCGCGGCGCGGAACCCGTCGAGGGCCTGTTCCACGTCCCAGAAGACGAACTCGGGCTCGCCGATCCGCACGAACTTCGCCCGGTTCAGCAGGGACTCGCTCGTCTTGATCAGCAGCTCGTTGCCGGAATTCTGCACCATGAACGCGATCGCCCGGTCGATGTCGTCGTTCAGCGCGCGGTCCTCGGCCTTCGCGTGGGCACGCATGTCGTCGAGGATCGCGCCGAACGCCTTCACGTCGGCGTCCTCGAAGCGGGGGAAGGACCAGCGGGCGGCGAGCTCGCCGAAGCCGAAGAGCATCTGGAACGCGTCGTCGTAGGCCTCACGGGTCGGCGAGGCGACGCGGGTGTACCGGTTCGCCTCCATCTCGACCAGGCCGTAGTCGACGAGCTTCGCGATCGCCTCGCGGATCGGCGTGCGACTCACACCCAGCCAGGCGACGAGTTCGTCGTCGTTCAGGCGTTCGCCGGCCTGCAGCGTGCCGTCCTGGATGGCGGCGAGCATCTTCTCGAGGACGACGTCCCGGAGGAGCTTCCGGGGCGAGTTCTCGACGGTCGACTTGGGTACCGGCATCCGGGTCTCCTCAGTGAAGGTGTTCGGAACTCAAATCCTAACGTGACATTGTGCAAACGCTTGGCTTCTGAACGAGGATCACTGGTGACATCTGGTATTCTGCCCCGATGGGCAACGGACCGGCCGAGCGATGCGGTTCAGGACAGCGCAGCCGCCGATGGCGCGATGGAGGTCGGCCGAGCGGAGAACAGGGCAGCGGCAGGATCCGACGTCATGGCGCCGACGCACTCGTCGCGCTCGGGTTCGCCGTCGTGCTCGTCGTCTACTCGATCCTCGAGACCGGCTTCGCCTACCAGGGGCCGGAGAACGTCATCCCGGTGGCCGCCGTCCTGCTCGTCCTGGTCCGCCGACTGATCCCCTGGCTGGGCCTCGCCGGACAACTCGGCGTCGATCTCGTCGACCGCTGGGCGGCGATCTCCAGTGAACCCTTCGGCGCCGCCGTCGCCCTGTTCACGATCGCGACGATGCGGAACACCCGGACCCTCGTCGTCGCGAACGGCGTCGCACTCGTCGTGCTCGTCGCCTCCGTGGCGGTGGCGGGCCGGACGGTCCGAGGCGCCGTCGTCTGCCTCGCCGTGTACGCGCTCGGCTCGGTCAGCGGATGGGCCGTCCGCCGCTCATCCCTGCAGCGGCTCCACGTGCTCCGGCTCGGCGTACTGGCCCGTCGGCATCGAGAGGCGCTGGCACGAGCCGAGGAGCGGGCGACGATCGCAGCCGCGGCGCACGACACCGTGACCGCCGCACTCGCGGTCGTGCTCCGGCTCGGCGAGGCCGCTCGCGCCCAGGTCGACCACGACCCTCGGACCGCTTCGCTGACGTTGGAACGGCTCACGACGGTCGCGCGGTCCGGCATGGGCGAGGTCCGCCGCTTCGTGCGCATCGTGGACCCGGACCCAGACCCAGACCGAGACCCAGACCCAGAGCGAGACCCAGACCGAGACCCATGCGCCGAGGGCAGCGCGGCGACGTCCCTCGACCAGGTGATCGCCGACGTGCGTGCTGCGGGCGTCCCGATCTCGTCGTCGGTCAGGGGAGCCCCGGCGGACGGCCGCACAGCGGAGGTCGTCACCCGCGTCGTGCAGGAGTCCCTCACGAACGTCCTCAAGCACGCTGACCCCACCGCGTGCTGGTCCTCGTCCGCTACCCGGAGGACGGGACACCCGGGTCCGTGCTCGTCCGGAACGACGGCGTCCGGCCCGGCCCGCGCGGGAACGGGCGTGGCCTCCGCGGGCTGGAGCGCCGGTTGCAGGCGGTCGGTGGACGATGTGTCGCCGGCCCGGCGGAGCAGGACGGCGCGTGGGAGGTGACGGCGGTCCTGCCGGGTGGGGCGGGCCTCCCGTCCGTCGCCGTCCCGGACCGCACCGACCGGACCGGAGCGGGGAACCGGCCGTGATCCGGGTCCTCGTCGTGGACGACCACGACCTGCTCCGGACCGGCACGGCGATGGTCGTCGGTGCCGCACCCGACATGACCGTCGTCGGCGAGGCGAGCAACGGCCGTGACGCCGTGCACCGAGCCGGCGGACTCCGACCGGACGTCGTCGTGACCGACGCCCGGATGCCCGGGACGGACGGCATCGCGGCGACCGCCGAGATCGTCCGGCGGTTCCCCGAATGCCGCGTCCTCATCCTCACCGCCTTCGACGTCGACGACCACGCCTTCGGTGCGCTCGATGCCGGGGCGAGCGGGTACCTGCTCAAGGACTGCACGGCCGACGAGCTCCTCGCAGGGATCCGCGCGGTCGCTGCAGGGAACGCGATCGTCGCGCCACACGCGACCCGGCGCCTGTTGGAACGGACCCGCGGGACCCTGCTCGTGTCCGACGGCGCCGCGGCTGATCGTGGCCGGTTCGATGCGCTCTCCGGCCGCGAACACGAGGTGCTGCGGGCGGTGGTCCGCGGGGCGTCGAACGCGGAGATCGCCGGCGAGTTGTTCATCTCCGAAGCCACCGTGAAGAGCCACGTCGCGAGCATCCTCCGCAAGACCGGGCTCCGCGACCGGATCCACGTGGTGATCGAGGCGTTCCGCTGCGGGTACGTCCAGGGCTGACGAGCGGTCGGCACCGGCGGGCAGCATGCCACCGCGTCGCCGGGTGGATCGTCGTCGCTCTCGGCATCGCGGCGGCAGTGCGTCAGGGCAGCAGAGCACCACCGCGTCACGGCGTCAGCCGGATCGCCGTCCCCAGTGGGAGCACGTCGACCGCCGCGAGTGCATCCGGCCCGACCCGGATGCAGCCGTGTGAGACCGCACCGCCGCCGATCGGTCCGACGTGGATGCCGATCAGGCCGCCGTCATCACCCCCGTAGGGTTCGTCCTGCCGGGTGGCGTGCAGCGACGTGAGTTGGATCCGGTGTGCGGACTGGCCCTGCGCCGGGTCCGTGTACCGGGCCTGCAGGTAGCCGCTCACGTCGGTCGGGGTGGGCGTCCCCGGGGTGCCGACCCCGACCGGGAACTGCTGCTCCCGCTTCCCGGCCCGGACGGTCATCGTCGCCCGCGCGACCGACACGATCACCGAGGCGTCCACGGGACGCAGCGGCGGCAGCGCGTCGGTCCGGACGTAGGCGGCCGTCTGGGCCGGTGCCCCGTCCGGGCCCGCGGCGGACGGGAGCACGCGTCGTGCCGGCGTGAGCGCCACGGACCAGTCCCCGTCGGATCGGGTCACCGCGACGGTCGTCGCGTCGCCGAGGAAGTCGCGGGCCGGGAGGACCGCCACCGGTCGGTCACGGTCCTCACCGTAGAGCGGCAGATCCATCCGCAGTCGCCCGGCGGCCACCGGCGCGGTGTCCGGAGCTGCGAAGAGGTCGGGGACGACGGCGTCGTGCACTGCTGCCGGGAGACCGGCCGGATCGAAGGACGGTTCGGTCGTGGGCGGGTGTCGTGGAGTCGAGAGCGCGGACCCCGGCGTCCTCGTCGTGTCGGACGGTGTCACCGTGGGCGCGATCGGTGTCGCTTGTTGGTGCACTGCGGGCGCGGCGCAGGAGGCGGGTCCGCCCAGGACGAGGGCAGCAGCCAGGGCTGCCGCGACGAGGGATCGGGTCTTCCGGTGCGAGGACATGTCGTTCCATCCGGTGGTTCGAGGACAGGGCGCGGCCGTCCGCCCCGGGGCCGAGGCCCGAGGGGCGGGGTGGCCGTGACGGAGCCGCCACGACCACCCCCGGGGCTCATCCGGCGACGCGGGGCAACGTCCCCGTGCCCGACGTCCCGGTGCGCGGAGCTCCGGTTCCCGGAGCACCGGCCCCCGGCGCCGGCTTCTTCTGGAGGTCACCGCCACTCCCCGGCCCGTGGTTCCCGCTCGCGATCTCCTCGAGCTCCGACCCGTCGGTCGCTCGCCACCCGGCGGCGAGCAGGCGGCGGGCGCTGTCCTGGGTCAGGAGCCCGTTGCTGTCACGTTCGATCAGCGGCGGCTCGCCAGGCCCTTCCAGGCCGGGGATCGACCGGTTGGGGCCCTTGCCGCCCGGCGGCGCGGTGGGACCCGTCGAGGCCGTGGGGACCACCGTGGTCGGGGTCGAGGTGGTCGGCGCCGAGGTGGGCGTGGTCTGCGCCGCGACGGGTGGACCCGACACGTTCCCGTCCGGGCCCGACGCCGATGCGGAGGCCGCCACCGGTCCGAGGGCGATCGCCGAGACGAGCGCGACCGACGACGCGATGCCGACGATGGTCTTCTTGATGGTGTTCATCACCACTCCTTCTGTTCGTGTCACCGGCTCATCCGGCGACGTGAACAGTGAAGCGTTCGGGAGTGATGTGCCACATGCTGCCTGGGGGTGGTTCAGCGATCCGCCCTCCGGCTGAGTCCGCTGGGGGTCCTCCGTCCTGAGGACGACCGGCACCCGGGTCAGCGTCGGACGTCGACCACCGTCCGCCCGTGCACCCGTCCCGCGACCACCTCGGCGCCGACCTCGATCGCCGCCGCCAGGTCCACCGTCCGCGTGACCCCGGCGAGCAGCGCCGGGTCGAGGTCCGACACGAGCCGGTCCCACGCCCGCTTCCGCACCGGCAGCGGTGCGTCCACCGAGTTCACCCCGAGCAATGACACCCCGCGCAGGATGAACGGGAGGACCGTGGTCGGCAGGGCACTGTCCTGCGCGAGACCGCAGGCGGTCACCGCGCCGCCCCACTTCGTCGAGGCCAGGACGTTCGCCAGGGTCGCACCGCCGACGCTGTCGACCGCACCGGCCCAGATCGCACGCTGCATCGGCTTCCCGAGTTCCGCGATGGCGGCCCGGTCGATCACCTCGGTCGCGCCGAGCGCGCGCAGCGAGGCGTCGTTCTCCGGTCGCCCGGTCGACGCCGTCACGGTGTAGCCGCGCGCTGCCAGGAGGGCGATCGCCACCGTGCCCACGCCCCCGGAGGCGCCCGTCACCAGGATCGGCCCGTCCTCCGGCACGACCACGTGCTCGAGGGCCAGCACGCTGAGCATCGCCGTGAACCCCGCCGTGCCGATCGCCGCGGCACGCTCGTCGGGCATGTCGTCCGGCAGTCGCACCAGGGACCCGGCCGGGGCCAGCGCCCGCTCCGCCCAGCCGCCGTGTCGCGTCTCACCGAGTCCGGCGCCGTTGAGCACCACGCGGTCCCCGACAGCGACGTCGGTCACCCCGCTGCCCACTGCTGCGACCGTGCCGACGGCGTCGATCCCGGGGACGAGCGGATCCACCCGGGCGACGCCGGGGTTGCCGGCCAGCGCCAGGCCGTCCTTGTAGTTGACGCTGGACAGGGTGACGTCGAGGAGCGCCTCACCGGGGCCCGGGTCGCCGATCTCGACGTCGGTGACGGCGGGGGTTGCGGAACGTGAGGCGAGGACGGCGCGGGTCATGCGCGCGACGCTACCCCGGGCCTCCCGGCCGGAACCGGGCGGACCGGGCGGACCTCGGGTGGGACGGCGTCAGCCGAACATGATGGCGGCCTCGTCGTACCGGTCCTGCGGCACGGTCTTCAGCTCGCCGAGCGCGTCCGCGAACGAGACGTGCACGATGTCGGTGCCCTTCAGCGCGACCATCCGACCCCAGCGCTCCTCGACCACCGCGTCGATCGCCGCCAGCCCGAGGCGCGTCGACAGCACCCGGTCGTACGCCGTCGGCGTACCGCCGCGCTGGATGTGGCCCAGGGTCGTGGCGCGCGTTTCGATTCCCGTCATCTCCTCGATGAGCGGGGCGAGGCGCTCGCCGATGCCGCCCAAGCGAGGTCGGCCGAAGGCATCCAGGCCGCGCTCGGTGTGGGCGGTGTCCTCGTGGTCCGGGACGAAGCCCTCGGCGACCACGACGAGCGGTGCGCGTCCGCGGTCGTAGGCGGCCTGCACCCACTCCGCGATCTGCGCCAGGGACGTCTTCTGCTCGGGGATGAGGATCGCGTGCGCGCCCGCTGCCATGCCCGAGTGCAGGGCGATCCAACCGACGTGCCGGCCCATGACCTCGGCGACCATGCAGCGTGAGTGGGACTCGCCGGTGGTGCGCAGGCGGTCCATCGCCTCGGTCGCGATCGCCACCGCGGTGTCGAAGCCGAACGTGTAGTCCGTGGCACCGAGGTCGTTGTCGACCGTCTTGGGGACGCCGACGATCTTGAGCCCGGCGTCGGTGAGGCGCTTCGCGGCGGCCAGTGTGCCCTCGCCACCGATCGCGACGATGGCGTCGATGCCGTGCCGCTCGAGCGTCGCGGTGATGTTCTCGACGCCGCCCTTCGGGCCCTCGAACGGGTTCGTCCGGCTCGTGCCGAGGATCGTCCCGCCCTGCTTCGCGATGCCCTGGATGTCCTTGCGGCCGAGCGGCACGATGTCACCCTCGACCACGCCCCGCCAGCCGTCCCGGAAGCCGACGAACTCGTGGCCGTGGATCGCGATGCCCTTGAGCACGATGGCCCGGATGACCGCGTTGAGACCGGGGCAGTCGCCGCCGGAGGTGAGGATGCCGATGCGCATGGAGAGGACTTCCGATGTCGGGTTCGGTGGACCCCCTCATCATGGCCGACGCGGGTCCGGGACCGCCACGCTGTGACCGAGCTTGTGGACAACCGCCGGTGGTGCCGTCCGCCACGGTCGCCGGTGTCCGTACCGGCGTTTACGATCCCTGCATGGCTTCCGTCCGATCCGCTGCGGCGTCGACCGGCGACGCCGAGCAGGATCGCGACCCGCTCGTCGACCTACGCCGCGTCGACACCGTCTACCGGCCGGGAGGCCCGGTGGACGTGATCGCGACGCTGCGGCCCCTCTCGCGCGGCTCCGGTGACCCGGCGCACCGGGTGGTCGGGTCCGACGTGTGGCTCGCGTTGCGCACCCCGGAGGGGCCGGCGTCCGTCCTCGTCCGGGCCGTCGGCGACGCCGTCGCGATCAGCGCGTGGGGTGCCGGAGCCGCGTGGGCTGTGTCGCACGGACCGGACCTCGTCGGCCGCGGTGACGACTGGTCCGAACTCGACGTGTCTGCGCATGCGTTCCTGGAGCAGGCGCGACACCGCCAGCCGGGGTTACGGCTCCTCCGGACGAACACCGTCGTCGCGATGCTCGTGCCCGCGATCATGGAGCAGAAGGTGACCTCGCGGCAGGCCTGGCGTGCGTGGCGGTACCTCGTCCGACGCTTCGGAACGCCAGCACCCGGCCCGGCTCCGGAGGGCATGGTCGTCCCGCCGGACGCCGACACCTGGGCCCGGATCCCGAGTTGGGAGTGGCACAAGGCCGGCATCGAACCCGGGCGCTCCGCGACGGTGATGCGAGTCGTGAAGGTCGCGCCCGCACTCGAGCGGACGCTGACGCTCGGCCGCGGCGGGGAGCTCGTCGCGAGTCGGCTGCAGTCGATCCCCGGCGTCGGGCCGTGGACCGCCGCCGAGACGGCGCAGCGGGCACACGGCGACCCGGACTCGCCGAGCGTCGGGGACTACCACGTGCCAGCACTCGTCGGGTGGGCGCTCACCGGCGGTCCGGTCGACGATGACGGGATGCTCGAACTGCTCGAACCGTGGCGGGGGCACCGGGAGCGGGTCGTGCGGTTGATCGCGGGCTCGGGCTTCCGGAAGCCGGCGTTCGGGCCGCGGATGACGATCCAGGACCACCGGGGGCATTGAGTCCGCTCGGCCCGGATCCCACTGACCGGTGCTCAGGCGTGACGGTTGCCTGCGCCAGCGAGCACCGCGCGGTAGCCCTCGCGGTAGGTCGGGTAGCGGAACGCGAAGCCGGCCGACCGGAGGAGCGCGTTCGACAGCCGCTTGTCACCGCCCGCCTGTCGGTCTGACGCCGGGCCGGGCTGCGGTGCCGGCACCTGCAGTTCGTCGGCGAGGAACCGGAGCACGTCGTCCAGCCGGACGGGCTCGTCGTCGGTGCCCAGGTAGGTCAGTGCCGGGTCGTCCAGCGTCGCGAGGTGCACGATCGCGGCGGCGGCGTCGTCACGGTGGATGCGGTTCGTGTGGGGAGACGCTGCCGGGGTCGGCGCGAGTCGGGCAGTGCCAGAGCGCACCTGGTTGAGGAGTCGCTCGCGCCCGGGCCCGTAGATGCCGGAGAGTCGGAGGAGCACCGCGCCCGGAGCTCGCTCGCGGAGGAGCGCTTCGGCCTCCACGAGGACCTCCGCCGTGGGCGTCCCGCCGGTCGCCGGCGTCTCCTCGGTGACCTCGCTCCCGTCCGACACGTCGTAGACCGCGGTGGAGGACACGACGACGATCCGCGGCCTCGCTCCCGACCGGTCGATGCCGTCCAAGACGTTCCGGAGGCCGTCGACGTAGGTCGCGCGGTACTCGTCCGGGTCGCGGCTGCCGGCAGCCAGCGCCACGACGACGATCGCGGTGTCGGCGTCGATCTCGGGGACGTCCTGCCGCAGGTCCGTGTTCCGACCCTCGATCGGTGCGGGCAGGAGTTCGGCGCGACGCCGGAGTCCGACGACGCGGTACCCGAGGTCGGCGAAACGGAGGGCGGCTTCGGTGCCGAGGTCGCCGCAGCCGGCGATGACGACGGTCTGGGAGGTGCTCATCCCCCGAGCGTCCCACGAGGAGTCGCGGAAGACCGGTGAGCGGCACATGTCGGGTCACACATGTCGGCGGCCTATCGTCGGGTAGGTCGTCGGTCCCCGTGAGCGGCGCAACACAGGAAGTCGGCGTTCGTGGACCGTATGCAGGCCATCACATGGCGACACGATTCCGGTGCGCACTGGACCGCCCGCCGCGACGGGATCGTCGTCGGCACGATCGACCAGGGCCAGGGGTACGAATTGCACTCCACGGACGGCACGATCCGCGGATCGCACAACTCGCTCGGCAACGCGCAGGCGCAGCTCGACGCCTGGGCAGCGTGGACGATCGGACCCGACCGCTCCTAGGTCAGCGGTCCGACCCGGGCTGCCCGGTCCCGGCGACGTGCACCGTCACGAACGCCGATGCCCGGAACGGTGCCAACTGCTCCTCCGTCACCCCGTCGTCGGTGACGAGCGACCACGACCGTTCGATCCGCGTCCACCAGTGGGACGACGCGACACCGAGCTTCGTCGAGTCCGCCAGCACGTACAGCTCCCGTGCCCGCTCGACCATCACGCGTTTGAGTGATGCCTGCTCCGGGGTCTCCTCGCAGAGCCCGTGCTCCGCCGAGACCCCGTCGGCACTGAGGAACGCCACGTCGGCGGAGACGTCCGCCATGACCCGCTCGGCGAAGGGGCCGACGAACCCGGAGCTGATGTGCCGCAGCCGTCCGCCGACGACGATGAGCTCGACGCCCGTGCTGTGCTCGAGCGCGTTGGTGGTCGTCAGCCCGGTGGTCACGACGGTGATGCCCTCGCGGTGGACGAGGTTCCGCGCGAGGGCCCCGACCGTGGTTCCGGCGTCGAGCACCGCGACCGCTCCGGCTGGGATGAACGTGCTCGCGAGCCGTCCGATGGCGGCCTTCTGCTCCACCGCGATCGCCTCGCGCTCCCGCAGGCTCCGCTCCGCTCCGCCGATGGTCTGGGCGCCACCGTAGGTCCGGACGATGGCGCCGTCCCGCGTCATCGTGTCGAGGTCCCGCCGGATCGTCGACGCGGAGACCGAGTACACCGCTGCGAGCTCGTCGACGGTGACGGGCTTCTCCTGCAGCAGGCGGCTGATCTCGCGCCGACGGTCGCGGGCGTTCACGTCAGCCTTCGCGCTCCGGGGAGAGGTCGGCGGCCTGGCGGAGCGCTTCGAGCAGCGGTTCGTGGTCCACGATGTCCTTCCCGGCGATGTCGAACGCCGTTCCGTGGTCGACCGAGGTCCGGACGAACGGCAGGCCGACGGTGACGTTCACACCGTTCTTCAGCCCGAGCACCTTCACCGGGATGTGGCCCTGGTCATGGTACTGGGCGACGACCAGGTCGTAGTCGCCACGGCTGGCGAGCATGAAGAGGGTGTCGGCGGGCAGCGGGCCGATGACGTCGAGGCCTTCGGCGCGCGCACGGTCGACGCCGGGCTGGATCTTCTGGGCCTCCTCGTCGTTGCCGAACAGACCGTTCTCGCCGCCGTGCGGGTTGATGGCCGCGACGGCGATGCGCGGACGCTCGTTGCCGGAGCGGACGAGCAGGTCGTTGCCGCGCGTGATGGTGCGGTAGACCCGGTCGCCGTCGATCGCGGCGACGGCGTCGACGAGGCCCAGGTGGGTGGTGACGTGGATGACGCGCATGTTCGGCGCGGTCAGCATCATCGAGACCTCCTCGACCCCTGCGAGGGAAGCGAGCATCTCGGTGTGCCCGGGGAACTGGTGCCCGCCCATGTGCAGGGCCGCCTTGTTGAGCGGACCGGTGCAGATGGCGTCGATCTTGCCGGCCATGGCGAGCTCGACGGCCTTCTCGATGAACAGGAAGGCGCCGTGTCCGGCCTCGGCCGAGAGCTCGCCCCAGGCCAGGTCCTCGGGGATGCACGGGATGTCGAGGACGTCGATGGTGGTCGGGTCCTCGGTCACCTCGGACGGGTCGCTGATGCGGTTGAGGGTCAGTGTGCTCGACACGACGTCCATGGCGAGCTGCAGGCGGCGCAGGTCACCGATGACGAACATCGTCGCCAGGGACCGGGTCGCCTGGTCGGCCATCGCCTTGGCGATGATCTCGGGTCCGACGCCGGCGGCGTCACCCATCGTGATCGCGATGATCGGCTTCATTGTTCTTCCTTACTGCTCTGTGTTCTGCTGTCGGAGGGCCCGGACGGTGCGGGCGAGGGTGCCGGCGTCGCCGAACGCCCCCGCCTTCGTCACGAGGACCGGCCGGTGGTCGGGGTGGCTGCTGAGGACGACGCCGGGTTCGACGGTGCCGTGCACGCGGACGGTGTCGATGCCGAGCGCGTCCAGGACGGCTCGGGCGGTCTCTCCGCCGGTCAGGACGAGAGCCCCGAAGCAGCCGGCGCTGCGGGTGACGGTCGCCGCGAGGGCTGCGGCGACGTCGAGGGCGTTGTCCTTGTCGACCGGCACGCCCAGGTCGGGGGTGAGGACGACGTCCGAGACGGAACGGGCGATCTGGTCCGTCGCCGCCTGTTCACCGTCGTCGCGGTGCCGCAACTCGACGTGCTCGGCACCGTGCCGGACGAGTTCGTCGATCTGCGATCGAGCGGGTCCGGAGTAGCTCCCGACGACGACGAGGACGCGGTCGACCGGCGCCAGCGGCGCCGTCGGTGTCGCGCCACTGTCTGCGAGCGACAGCATGTGCGCGGCGAGTCCGCCGGAGCCGGTCACGAGGACGGGGCCGGTGACCAGCCGGGAGGCCCGGGCGATCGTCTCGAGGTCGGCGTCGGTGACCGCGTCGAGGACGACCGCGTCGACGCCGTCGGCGTGCAGGCGGTCCAGCTGGGCCGCGATGTCCGCAGGGCTGTCCGTCGGAGCGGGGCTGAGCCTCCCGGCCTGGAGGCCCGCTGCGGTGAGCGATGCGGCCACGTCACCGGCGTGGTCGCCGTCGATGTTGGGCGCGCCACCGACGTGGACGACGCCTCCGACGGTGGTGCGGCCGGTGCCGGGGAAGGCCGGTGCGACGACCGCCAGGGCGCGCTCCGGTCCGGAGACGGCGTCGAGTGCTGCCGCGACCTCGGCGCCGACGTTGCCGCGGAGCAGGGAGTCGATCTTCTTGAAGACCGGCCGACCGAGGTCCACCGAGCGGCGGACGACGGAGCCGACGAGCGAGGCGGCCTCTTGGCCGGACAGGTACCGGCTCTCGGTGTCGACCGCGAGCACGTCAGCGGCAGGCCAGGGGACCTCCGGGCCGAGGACGACCGCGCTGGTGCGGATCGCGCCGTACCCGGCCGCGGCGTCAGCGGCACCGGTCAGGTCGTCGGCGACGATCGTCAGGGTGGCTGCGGCGTCGCTCACGAGGCGGCCCGATCGACGGCGACGGCCGCGACGCCGGACGTGTCCCCACCGGTCTTCTTCGCGGCGAGGCGACGGGCGTACCAGGCGACGATGAGCGGGGTACCGATCGACGTCACCACGATGGCGGCGGAGACGAGGACGGTCGCGGGACCCGCGGCCTCCTTGTACGCCGGGTTCGCGGCGGCCACGAGCATCGGTACCGCCGCCGCGTTGCCGGCGGTCGACGACGCGGCGAGTCCGCCGAGGCCGGTGCCGCCGGTGAAGCGGTCGGCGAGGAACAGCACAGCACCGCTGAGGAACAGCACGACCAGGCCGAGCAGGACGCCGACGAGGCCGGCGCTGAGGACGGTCTGCAGGCTGATGCCGAAGCCGAGCGCCAGGCCGAAGAAGAAGATGAGCACCGGCGACGCCGACGACAGGAACTTCCGCATCGCCGGGTCGAGTGAGCCGAGGACCATGCCGAGCACCAGGGGGATCAGCGCGCCGACGAGTGCCTGCCACGGGAACGCGGAGAGGCCGGCGACGCCGAGGATGAGCATGGTGAGGAACGGGCCGGACTCGATCGTCATGATCGAGTATGCTGCGACGTCCTTCGGCTTGCCGTACTGGCCCATCAGTGCCATGTAGAGGCCGCCGTTCGTGTCGCTGAACGCGGCGACGAGGGCCAGGACGGACAGGCCGGCGAGGAAGCCGCCCTGGACGGGGAGCTCGGACATGAACTGCCCGGCGACCACACCGATGACGACGGCGAGCAGCACCTTCGAGCCGAAGAGCGCCCCGCCCTTCTTGAGGATGTAGGGCGTTGCGCGGAGGTCGATGCTCGCGCCCATGCAGACGTAGAAGACGGCCAGGATCGGCGTGCTCCCGGTGAGGAGGCCTCCGGTGAAGGAGCCGAAGAAGTCCGCGGTGCCCGGGGCGACCGTCGCGAGGACGGCGCCCACGAGGAGCGGGACGAGCATCATGCCGCCAGGGACCTTCTCGATGGCGGCCTTGATCGGAACGGACATACGTAACTCCATCGTTTCGTTCCGGGTCGTTCCGGCCCGGTACGACAAGAGTTGCACACAACGCGCAGACACGTGCGCGTTGTGTGCAGAATGCGAAGCGACCCCTGCACACGCGCGGTCCTGCCCGGAACGAGACGAGCCTCCCGTCCGTCACGATGACGGCCAGGAGGCTCGGTGTGCTCGGGTGGGCTGCTCAGGCTGTCGGCCCGGTCACCTCGTCGACGTGCACGACCTCGTGCCGGAGGGTCTCGTCGACGACCACGTCGTGCGTGACAGTGTGCGTGGTGAGCGTGACGCGCTCGACCGGCACGACGACCTTCGAGACGACGAGTTGTTCCTCGTGCAGGACGACCACGATGGGTTCGCGGACGGTGTCGCCGGTGGCGGCGGGCAGGCGCGTGTCGCCGGTGATCGGCTCACGGGTCAGGCGGATCTCCTCGCGGCTGACGTCGACGGTGACGGTGCGCTGCTCGGTGACGATGTACCGCTCGAGTCGGACGCGTTCGGTGGCGTGACGCTCGGTGGTGACGGCGAGGCGCTCCTCGCTGCGGACCACCTCGACGTGGTCGTCAGCGTCGGACGCGTGCGGCTGGTCTCGATGGGTCATGGTCTGCTCCGTTGGGCCGTGGGGTGCTCCGGTGAGGGAACGGGAGGGGGCGGGAACGCCTGTCGGCCCCGCTCGTCATGATCGGGGCCGACAGGTGTGAGTGGGCTCAGTCCGGGCGACGGGTGGGCCGTCGCCGGTGGTGCCTAGGAGCGGAGGTCGCGGTCCGTGACGGTCCCGTCGGTGGTGCCGCGCACCTCGCTGTCGTCGAGCTCGATCTCCTCGTGGGCGACCTCCTCGTTGACGGTCTGCTGCTCGGTGACGGTCTCCGTGCCGAGGCGCACACGCTCGACGGGGACGGTCTCCTTGGCGGTCACGACACGCTCTTCGGAGAGGACGACCTCGTGCTCCTCCTCGCTGAGCTCCGGGCCGGCGAGGGCGTCAGCGGCGTTCGCGTCGGTGACCGGCTCGCGGGAGAGGGTGACCTCCTCGTGGCTGACCGGGACGGTCTTGGTGACCTGTTCGGTGACGACGTGCTTGCGCAGACGGGCACGGCCGGCCTGGACCTGCTCGGTACCGACGCGCAGACGCTCCTCGGAGCGGGTCATGGCGTCGTCAGTCGTCGGGCCGGACGTGTCGTGGCCCTGGGTGCCGTGGGTGTTCGCACCACGGTCGGCGTCCTGGTCGTACAGGGGCTGCTCGTCCGCCACGGAGGTGTCGGTCATGCCGTAGTACGAGTAGAGCGCCTGCTCCTCCTCGTCGCTGAGAGCGCCGTCGGCCTCGACACGCGGTGCGTCCTTGACGAACGCCTTGTCGTACGCGACCCGGACGATGCCGGCGTCGAAGTTCGCGTCCGTCAGCGGGGCGAACGTCTCGGCCGAGCCGAAGAGACCCGTGCGGATCGTCACCCAGGTCGGCGCCTGCGTGTCGTTGTCGACGTAGACCTGTCCGACCGTGCCGATCTTCGCCTCGCCGCTGCCGTAGACGTCGGCGCCGATGAGGTCGTTGATGCTGTTGCTGTCGATCATGGTGGTGCTCCTGTTCCCCGGCGTGGTCACCGGATCCGATGAGGAGTGCGTCCGAGATGGAGGTGGAGGTCACCCCGGCGGACTTACGGCGTAAGCCCGCGTCGGAGCTTACGGCGTAAGCGCGCGTACGGTCTCAGGTACGGACAGCGACGCGTCCCGAGGACACCGTCGGGGCCGGAAGCCCCATCCACAGCGAGGGAGATCCGCCATGGCGGCACGCGACAGGACGACCGCACCCGGGTTGAGTCGGGACCTCATCGTCGCGACGGCGCTCGGGCAGATCGACCGGTCGGGCATGCAGGGGCTGTCGATGCGCTCCCTCGCGCAGGAGCTCGGTGTCGAGGCCATGTCCCTCTACCGGTACGTGCACGGGAAGGAGGACCTGCTCGAGGGCATCGTCGCCTCCCTGATGAGCGACCTCGTCTCCCACCTGGAGGAGGCCGAGGGGACGCACTGGCAGGCGTTCCTCCAGACGGTCGCGCACGCGGTCCGCCGGATCGCGACGGACCACCCCAAGGCGTTCCCCCTCGTCGCCACCCGCCACCCAGCCGCACCCTGGCTGCGTCCGCCCCTCCGGAGCATCGAGGTCGTCGACACGTTCCTCCGGGCCCTCACCGGGAACGGGTTCTCCGACGCACAGGCCGTCAACGCCTACCGCGCGTTCAGCAGCTTCCTGCTGGGTCAGCTCCTCCTGCAGTCCGTGGTCAGGGGAGCCGAGGCCGGACCCGCCGAGGAGCCGCTCGACGAGGGCGGCGCCGCCGTCCCGGAGGGCGACGGGAACCTGTCCCTCGACATCGCCCCGGAGGTGCAGCGGCTGCGTGCCCTGCTCAGCGAGGACCGCAGCGACGAGGAGTTCGAGGTCTCGCTCGAGGCGCTCCTCGACCGGCTGGACCGCGAGCTCTCGCAGTAGGTCGGAGTCGCGGCGCTCACCACGCTCACCATCGAGGAACGGCTCCCGCACCCGTCCGGATGGACATGTGTCGGGTGGTTCACTCGAAGGATGTTCCTGCTCTTCGGCACCCGCGCGGTCGCGGCGCTCCTGTTCGTCGTGACCTTCGTGTGCGGGCACTGCGGGGTCGCGGCACCACAGCAGATCGTCCGCGAGCGGCAGAAGGTGACGCTGTTCTTCATCCCGCTGTTCTCGCTCGGGACGTCCTACCTGATCGAGTGCAGCAACTGCGGCATGGTCACGGGGTTGTCGCGCCAGCAGGCGGAGCACTCGATGCAGTGGGCGGACGCGCAGGGCATCCCGGTCGCCCCCTGACCGTCGAGCGCTGACCGACGGGCCGGAGTCGACGGCCCGCCGGATGGCTCAGCGGAAGGGGTTGCTCCCGAAGATCTCCTCCGGGCTCGGGAACCGCGGCGCTCGCCGTGGCGGTGGTGCGACGGTCCGCGGTGCCGCGGATGACGGACGTGGACGGGCCTCCGGAGGCCGGGGTGCCGCGTCCGCGGGCATGAAGCCGGGGGGGAGCTGCTCACCACAGGTGCTGCAGGTGCGGCCACCACGGTTGACGCCCTCGCACACCGGGCAGCGCCAGACCGCCGGCATCTCAGCCACGGTCGGACCTCCGGTCGCGCGGAGTCCGCCCGAGCAGCTTGCCCTTGAGTCCACTCGACGGAGCAGGCGGCGGGGTCACGCCGGACGGGTCGGCCGCCGGTTCGCTCGTCCTGACGGGAGGCCCGGCGTCGGCCGGCGTGGATGCTGGCCTGACGAGCTTCCCGCGGAGGCCGCCGGAAGCGACCGGCGCTGCGGCCGGCGTCGTCGACGGGGCCGGCGTCGCTGCCGGTGCGGCTGGCATCGCGGCCGGCGCGACCGCCTCACCGGATCCGCGGAGGCTCATGAGGCCGGCGTGCACCTGCCCGACCGTGGGCCGTGACGCCGGGTCGGCCAGCAACATCCGGTCGACGAGGTCGGCCAGGGCAGGATCGAGCGTCGAACGGTCGACCCGGAGGACGACCCCGCTCCGCACGGCCACGGCTGGTTCGCCGTACGCACGGTCGTAGGCGGGCAACTCCCCCGTCAGGAACTCACTGAAGATCAGTCCGAGCGCGAAGATGTCCGCTGCGGTCCCCAGGTCCGCGGCGGCGACTCCGTCCTCCTGGATGTACCCGAGGAGCTCCGGCGAGTAGTAGTTGATCGTGCCGACGATCTCGGCCGGCGGTGGCGGGTCACCCGCGACGTAGGCGTTGTCGAAGTCGATGAGCTTGCTCGTGTACCCGAGGTCGGTCCGCTTGACCAGCACGTTGTCCGGCTTCAGGTCACCGTGCACGATGTGCAGGTCGTGCAGGATCTTCAGGCTGTGCGCGGCCGACTTCAGCAGGACGAGCCGTTGGCGGAACGGCAGGGCGGCGATGCCGGCGACGCCGAGGTCCTCGGACTCCACGCGCTCCGTCGTCTTGTAGTACTTCGCGCCCGCGCGGAAGAAGTCGAGCGTGACGATGAGGTTGCCGCCGTACGTCGACAGCGGTGCGAGCGCCGTCTGCATCGCGGCGTGCCGTGCCTCGAAGGCTGCACACCGCTCACGCTTCCGCGCCTTGACGCGGTCACTGCCCGGGGAGCTGTCCTCCGGGTACGTGGGGCTGAGGAACTCCTTGACGAAGTACTCGCGCCCGCCCTTCGTGGCGAAGGTCCAGCGGCTGAGGCCCGCTCCCACCACGCTGAAGTCGGCGAGCAGCGTGTACCCGTTCAACACGTCTCCGGCCTGCATCAGGAGGCCTCCCCTTCACGTGTCGGGACACCGTCGGACAGCGGTGTCTCGCCGGTGTCCGGCGCGCTGTCGGTGTCCGCAGCTGTGGCCACGTGCCCGGTGGCGATCCGCTTCGCGGGCTTCCAGATCTGGCGCGACGGGGTCTCCTCGGCGGAGTCGACCGACGCGTCCGGGTCGTCCTGCAGCAGCTGCTCGTACCCGGCACGGTAGCGCTGCCACTGCTCGGCCTGCGCGGCGACGTACCGTGCCTGCAGGTCGGTCAGGTCCTGCTGCGCGCGGTGGATCTCGTCGGCCATCGCGTCGAGGGGCGCGACCACCACGTCGGCGATCTCGGCACGTCGCGGAGCCAGGGCTGCCTGGAAGTCGACGAGGTCGGCACCGACGACGATCGTGGCCATCGACGCATCGTCACCGGTCACGGCGCTGATCGTCCGCTGGACGGCGAGGGACCAGTCCTCGTCGGTCTCGGCCTCGGCCAGTCCGTCGAGCACCAGCTTCTCGAAGTGCATCGGGGACGGCACGTACCCGAAGCACCCGTCGGTGGCGCAGAGGAGGGCGAACGGCGCCTCGAGCGTCACTCGCCGGTGGTTCACCTGGAAGTCGGTGTCGGCGGAGATCGCGTTGCTGATGACCGAGTCACGCTGGAGGTTCGTCATCGCGTCGCTCGGGTCACGGAGGTCGTCGATGCTCAGTTGGTGCAGCCCGGAGGCGTCGAGCGCGTAGACGCGGGAGTCCCCGGCCCAGAGCACCTCGCAGACCCAGCGGGACCCGTCCGGCTCGCTGCGCTGCAGCGCACCGAGCGCCATCGTCGTGGGGAGCGCGCGCAGCAGCCGGGACCGCAGCCGGCTCACCGGGGCGTTGAGCCCGGTCAACGCGTCCTGTAGCACGGTCTCGATCGCGTCGTGCAGCTCGACGGCCGTGGCCGGCAGCGGCAGCGGCCGGTCCGGGGTGAGCGTGCGGAGGAGGTGCTCCTCCACCACGTCACGGACGAGCCGGGAGGCCAGGTAGGCACCCGAACGTGCGCCGTCAGGCGTGTCGTAGACGGTGCCGCCCGCGCCTCCCATGCCGTCGAAGACCGCTGCGAGCCCGAGGTCGGGACCTTCGCGGAGGATCGGGTCGGAGTCCTCGCCGTGGTCCGGCACCTTGGCCAGGTTGAACCCGAAGGACGCGGTCGGGCCCGCAGCGGTCTCGCTCACACCGAGTTCCCGATGGAGTCGATGATCGTGCCGTAGTCGACGTCGGACAGTCCACCACCGGCGGTCGAGGGGTTGTGCACGACGTTCTCCCACTCGGCGGAGATGTCGCTCCAGCCGGGACCGTCCGGGGCGAAGAGGATGAGGCGCTTCGTGCTGGACCCCATCACGCCCTGCTCGTCCTCCCACGCGTCGGTGAGCGCGCTGAAGTCGGCGGGGATGCGGGAGCGGAGGTCCGCGGGGACAGCTGCGGGGTCGAGCGGGTGTGCGGGCTGGTCGCTCCACACCACGATCACCTGACGGCGGCGGTCACCGTTGCGGGTCCACGGCGACGCGATGGCCAGGGCCACGGCCTCCAGACCGGACTCCGGTGCGTCTCCGCCGCCCTCGGCGACGAGGCCCCCGACGAACTCGGAGAAGCGGGCGCGGTCGTCGGGGAGGCCGTAGAACGGCGACTCCTCGATCGCCGCAGCACCGTCGGCGACGAGGTCACGGAACGCGATCACGCGGACGCGGAGCTCGGCGACGTTCTTGCCCTTCGCGGTGAGGTTGGTCTGCACGTCGTCGTAGAACCCGAGCGCGTTCGCCTTCACGGCGTCGAGGATCGGGTCCATGCTCCCGGTCACGTCGATGCAGAAGACGATGTCCACGGCGTAGTTCACACCGCGTGACGCGAGGCTCGTCTGCGGCGGCACGACCGGGGCGACCGGCACGGCAGCGGCAGGGGTCGGCGTCGGAGCGGCCGTCGCCGGAGCGGGAGCCTCGGCGGGGACGGCTTCGGCGGCCGGTGCATCGGTCGCAGGGGACTCGGGCGTGGCTTCGACGGGCGGGACGGACGCAGCGTTCGTGTCGACGGGCTCACTCGGAGCGGCCGGGGTGGTGTCGGACATGACACTCCTTCGATCGGGGACGGCGGTGTGCCGACGGCGGGGTCGCCTCTCCCGGACCGTACCCGCGTGCTGATGCTGGGCCGTCGAGGAACGGGGCCCGGCTGCCACCGAGCCTCCCGCCCGTCATCGTGACGGACGGGAGGCTCGGCTCACCCAGTCGGGTCAGCGCGCGTCCGCTACTGCACCGTCTTGTTCGAGTACCGCGTCACGGTCTGCGGCTGCCCGGACACCGAGCCCGTCGCAGCCGATCCCTGCCCGTTGACGACGTGGTCGATGGTCCCCGCGTTCGTGTTGAGCGCCACGGTGGTCATGTCGTGCATGACCACGCCCGGACGGTCCGGGACCTCGAACGACTGCGTGGCGTGGAGCGTCGGGTTCACGTTGGTGAAGATGTAGCTGCCGAGACCCCAGGCTTCGTGCGTCTTGACCTTGTCCGAGACCTTGTACGCCGCCCAGCCGTTGACCTTCTGGTGCCGCCACGATGCCTGGTCCGGTGCGTCGTAGGGCAACTCGTTCTGGAAGAACACGGTCCGTCCGCGCTCGCCGTTCCAGATCACGTTGTACTTCTGGTAGTGCTCGACGAACAGGCCGGTGGCGGTGACGTCGTCACCGTTCACGACGACACCGGTGTCGGCCGTGTTGACGGTCCAGCCGACGGATCCGGCGACGCCGTGGTCGGCGCGCCAGGCCCAGATGTCGTCGAGGATCGTGTGGCTGCTGTTGACCTCGAGGCTCGTCGTGGCCTTGCCGACGTGCGGACCGCCGATGCGGAAGAACACGTCCTGCAGGGCGGTCGGGTCGGTGGCGCTGCCGACGGTGGCCGGGTTCCGGTCGACCTTGTGGTGTCCGCTGCCGATCTTCAGCAGCGTCGGCGAGTTGACGGTGCCGGCGTCGAAGGTCAGGCCGGCGATGTCGACACCGCGCACGTCGCCGACGACCATCGGGACGGCGCCGTTCTGGGCGGTGAGCGTGGCCAGGCCGAGCCCCAGCACGACGGTGTCGGCGCGCTTCACGGAGATGCTCTTCGCGACGTCGTAGACGCCCGGCGTGACGAGCAGGTTCTTGCCCTTCGCGAGGGCGGCGTTGATCGTCGTCACCGAGTCCGTGGGGTGCGCGACGAAGAAGTCGCTGAGGGGCAGCGACCGACCGGGCGTGTGTCCGTCCGCCCAGCTCGGGCCGACCGAGTTCGTCGCGGCGCTCGGCACGAACACGCGGTACGCCCCGTGGTCATCGACGTAGAGGTACGGCTTCTCGCGGGAGACCGGCGTCGTCGTCAGCGTCGTGTACGGCGGCACCGGGAAGGACTGGGCCGGGGCGTTCAGGTCGCCGGAGAACACCTGGTTCCAGACGCCGTTCGACCATCCGGCGCCGAGGTCGGTGTTGCGGACGTAGAACTGCTGCTGCGACCCGTTCAGTGCGCCGCCCTCGAGCTTCGAGTCGGCGACGAAGCCACCACTGGCGTAGTTCGGGTCCTCGCAGTACGGCATGAAGGACGTGTAGTCCTTCACGTCCACGCGCCGCATCGGCGCGGCCTGCGAGACAGCCCACATCTCGTTGCCGGTGTGGCAGGCGTCGGCGGTCGGGACCACGTGGACGGTCAGGTTCGACACCGACCGCCAGAAGGTGTCGAGGGACCCGCTGCCGTTGCGTCCGGTGGCCGTGACGCCGCCGTTGATGGTCACGCCGCTCGGGTCCTGGCCGAGGCCGTCGACCTCCGTGTAGTACCCGACCCGGATGTCGAGCGGGTTCGTCGCCGAACCGTATGTGCCCGGCTTGAACAGCAGCGCGTACCGAGCCGTGCCCATCTCGTTGTCGACCTGCTGCTCGTAGACGGCGTCGACCTTCGCCTGGATGTCGGCTTGCGGCATGTCCGGCGAGAAGACGAGCACGTTCGGGCCGAGGTCGGTCGTGGGCGCCGGGACGGGCGGTGCCGCGACCGCGGTCTGGGTCGTGGCGAGGACGCCGAGTGCGGCCGCGCTCACCGCGACGGTCGCGCCGATGACGCGCCTGCGGGTTCGTGCCCGTCCGAGGGGCGCTGGGGAGAGGGGGATCACCGTGACCTGCTTCCTTGCAGACGTGCGGTCCGCGTCGGGCCGGGTGACGTCGCTGTCACCGGGCGGACGACGACGGCCGCGCTGGTTGGGGTGGCGGCAGCGTAACGCCGTCCAGGCGGTTCGCAGGGGACGGATCCGTCGGGACTCGTTGCGCGGATGATCCGTGCCCGTCGTCCGGCGGGGACGTGTGGTAGACCCCTCCCCATGAGCAGTCCTTCGTTCCTCGACGTGGAGACGACGAATGCCGACGAACTCACCGCAGCGATCAGCACGGGGTTCGGGTACCGCATCGCGCCCGCCACGCGGGCACTGTCGCACAGGCAGCACGTGATCGTCGGCGACCCGGTCACCGTCGCCGACGTCGAGTGGGACACGGAGGTGCGCGTCGCCGTCGACTCCACCGACGAGGTCATGTTCGTCCAGGTGCACTCCGGCGCCTACGCGTTCAACCCCTGGGGAGCCGAGCACGTGATCGGCGAAGGGGAGGCGTTCGTGATGCCCCCGGACCAGGAGCTCGACTTCGTCATCGACCACGCCCACGCATCGACCTGCTCGTTCTCCGCCCAGGTGCTCCGCCGGGTCGCCGGCGAGATCTGGGACGACGAGGACCTGTGCCTGGCGGAAGGTGCCGTGCGTCCGGTCGACGCCGCCCGGCACTGGCTGTGGCGGCACACCGTGCAGGAGTACCGGCAGCAGGTGCTCGAGACCCCGGAGGTCTACGGCAACGAGCTGTTGCGTGCGCAGGCGACGCGGTTCGTGGTCGTGAGCGCCATCTCCGCCTTCGGACTCGTCACCGAACCCCGGGGTGGTGCGGACGAGAGTGCCGCCGTCCGACGTGCGACCGCGTGGGTCGACGAACACCGCCGCGAGCCCACCACGGTGCAGGACATCGCCGCCGCTGCGCGCCTCTCGGCCCGTGGGCTGTCCCTGGCCTTCCGCCGGGAGCGCGGGCAGACGCCGATGGAGTACGTCCGGCTGGCGCGGGTCGACGGTGCCCGAGCAGACCTGATCGCCGGCGACCCGACGCGGGGCGACACCGTCACGAGCATCTCGGCCGACTGGGGCTTCAGCAACGCCGGACGGTTCACGGCGCTCTACCGGCAGACCTACGGAGAGACGCCGCGCCGGACGCTGATGCGCTGAGGGTGCTGCCACCGTCGCCGCGCGGAGGGTGCAGAGGGCGGAGGTCGGTGAGGCCCCCGCCCTCTCTTCCCAGGACCCTGATCCGGCCCCGGGGCATCCCCATTGTGCCAGGAGGACGCCGTCGACGCAGGCAGTTCGTTCTGCGGCGACACCGATCCCGAGGAGTGTGCCGATGGCGTCTGAGTGCTACCGTCAGCGTCACGCCTGGTCCCTGGCCGGACGTCCGCGGGACGGGGTGGCTCCTGATCCGCCACCCCGTCCCGCCCCACTTCCGCGCCGCGGTCCCGCTCGCTACCGTTCTCGACGGGGACGTCGCGCAGGCGTGGACGGGTCTCCCGCCGCCGCAGACGAGGG